>JBKQVG010000088.1:0-14351 GCA_052325345.1 Bryobacteraceae bacterium | reverse complement strand
CCAAGCGCGGGTGCCTACCCGTGCTCGACTCGGAGCGTCGTATAAACGCTGACGCAGATGTTGCCGGTGGCGGGGCCGTAGCCGGGTCCCAGCAAGTTATTGCCTTGGAACCCATCGTTTCCGATGTCGATATAGGACTCGCCGGCGGCAAGGTTGGCCGCGTAACCCACCTGGCAGGGCGCGTCCGCAGCGACCGGGCTTTGGGCAAAGGCGGCTGCCGCAAGAGCGAGAGCCGCCAGCATTTCGTTTCGCAGGTTCACCTGACTTAGTGCCCCTTAGCGAACGGTACACCGGATCGAGCATGACAACAATAGACCGTTTTTCGAATAAGATACACGACAGCGATAGATCATTTTTCGACTAAGTTATATGACAGCAGTAGAACTTTCTTGGGATAAGTAACAGTCCAGAGGGTGGCGGCCAGCGCGGAGGTTGCGAACTCCCGAGGTCGGGGAAGTTGAGTTGAGCCAGGTTTCGGGCTCGGGCAGGCGGATCGCGGGCAGCCGCTGTGCACTGCCGCGGCGCGCTACGCTGAAGGGGAACAGGAGCCTCATGAACCGCCGGAGTTTTGTGAAAGCCGCCGCCTCGGCGACCGCCGCCGCTTCCGCCGCGGATGCCTTACCGGCGCCGCCGGGCGCGGCCGCTCTCGAGACCAGGATCGTCCGTCTGAACCTGCAGCACGTCTGGACCACCACCATGTCGTCCAGCCAGTACCGCGACACGCTGTACACCGCCTTCACCCGCGACGGCATCACCGGCCATGGCGAAGGCGCTCCCATCGTGCGCTACCACGAGGACGCCGTCTCGGCGCGGAAGGCCGCCGAAAGCGTGCGCGGCGTGCTGCTGGCGGCCGACCCCATGCAGTTCACCAAGATCATGGCCGAAATCTTCCGCCGCGTTCCCGGCGAGTGGGCCGCGAAGGCGGCGCTGGATATCGCGTTGATGGACTGGGTGGGCCAGAAACTCGGCATCCCGCTGTACTCCTATTTCGGGCTGGACCCGCGGGACGCTCCTCTCACGACTTTTTCCATCGGCATCGACACTCCCGCAATCACCAGACAGAAGACCAGGGAGGCCGCCGATTTCCCGGTGTTGAAAGTGAAGGTCGGCCTGGCCACCGACGAGCCCACCATCGAGGCCGTCCGCAGCGTGACCGACAAGCCGCTGCGCGTGGACGCCAACGAAGGCTGGAAGGACAAGGAAGAAGCCGTTCGCAAGATCAACTGGCTGGAGAAGCACGGGGTGGAGTTCATCGAACAGCCCATGCCGGCCGAGATGCTGGAAGAGACCCGGTGGGTAAGGAGCCGGATACACATCCCCATCATCGCCGACGAAGCCTGCCAGCGCGCCTCCGACATCCCCAGGCTAAAGGAGTGCTTCGACGGCGTCAACGTCAAGCTCGACAAGAGCGGCGGCGTGCTGGAGGCCTACCGCATGATCGCCATCGCCAAATCCCTGGGCATGCGCACGATGCTCGGCTGCATGGTCTCGAGTTCGGTCAGCGTGACGGCGGCGGCGCATCTTTCGCCGCTGGTGGACTACGCCGATCTGGACGGTAACCTGCTAATCTCGAACGACCCGTTCCACGGCGTGACGGTGGAAAAGGGAAAGCTGATACTGCCAAGGAAGCCGGGGCTGGGGCTGACGCCGGCGTAGGGGTGGCAAGAAAAGCCCAGATGACTCTCCAAAACTCCTGATGTCGTGGAATTCAGGTTGAGCCATGGTTCGGCGGTGAGGCGGTGGGACGGACCATCGTTTTTCGTGGTCTGTCGGGCCCTCGCCAAGCCGTAACAGCCTGACAGACGACAAACGACGATCGTCTGTCCCTCCTCTGGGTCAGGTCATTTTCCCTGGCCACGCAAAATGCCGAGGTGACATCAGGAGTTCGGACTCTCGGCTCCGCCGGCTTGACAGCCCGCGCCACGAGGTTATGTTCCTATATAACGCGCGTAGAGGCTGCGGGCCACGCCGATATCGCTGGTGCCTTTCACGATGGCTCGGCCGTCGGGGAAGATGGTCAGTTCGTAGGGCGGGGGGAAAAAGCGGAGGGCGAATTCATTGGCGCGGACCTCGCCGAGAGGCTCCAGGCGGGCGCGCAGATTGGCCAGATCGAGCGGGCAGTCGCGCTCCCGGATCTGCACGGCGTTGCGGCCGCACAAGACGGCCGGCGGGCGGGGCGAAGGCTGCAGATAGGGAAACTGGCGGAGGGCGCAGGCCGGGCACTCGCCATCGCGCGCCACTTGCACCTGGCGGACGAGGCCGCTCCACACATCCGCGGTGGTGATGACGGCGCGCACCTGGGCACTGTTGCCCGACAAAATCTTGAGCGCGTCGGCCACCTGCAGCGAGGCAACCAGGGAAACCACGGCGTTGAGGATACCGCTGGTTTCGCAGGTTGGCTGCACGCCCGAGGGGGGCTCGGGATAGACGCAGCGCAGGCACGGGGTGCGGCCCGGGAGGACGGGCATGGCGAGTCCATAGCTGCCCACGGCGGCGCCATAGATCCAGGGGATGGCGCGGCTGACGGCGAAATCGTTGATCAGATAGCGGGTGTCGAAGTTGTCGGTGCCGTCGAGGATCAGGTCGGCGCCGGCCAGCAGTTCCGCAATATTGGAGGCGGTGAGGTCAGCAATCACGCCGCGCACCTGGATGGACGAATTGATGCGGCCCAGGGCGCGTTCGGCGGCGGCGGCTTTGGGCAGGGCCTCGGCGGCGTCGGTTTCCTCGAAGAGCCACTGGCGCTGGAGGTTGCTGGGTTCGACGTAGTCGCGGTCGACAATGGTGAGCCGGCCCACTCCGGCGCGGGCCAGGGCGGCGGCATGGAAGCTGCCCAGCGCGCCGGCGCCGACGATGGCGGCATGAGCCCGGAGTAACGCTTGCTGGCCCTGTTCGCCCAAACCGGCGAACAGAATCTGGCGGGAATAACGCAGCCTTTCGGGGGGGCCCATGTGTCGATGGTAACAAACTTGCTTTGAATCACTTACGCTATCATGAGTTTGGTGCGCCGCCTGCTTGGACCGATGCTATTCGTGTTTTCCCTAGTGGCCGTCGCGGTGCAAGCGACCGCACAGATCGCGGCTTTCGAGGGAAAACGGATCGCCGCCATCCAGTTCGTCCCGGAGGAACAGCCGCTCGAAGCGAGCGACATCCACCGTATCCTGCCGCTCAAGAGTGGAGAGCCGCTCACCGCCGAAAGTGTCGACGCCAGCATCGACAGGCTTTTCGCCACCGGGTGCTATGCGGATATTCAGGTGGACGCCGAAGCGCAAGGGGACGAGGTTATCGTGCGCTTCCTGACCAGGCAGAGCTGGTTCACCGGGCATGTCTTCGTCACCGGCGCGGTCAGCAGTCCGCCCAACGCGGTGGAGTTGACCAACGCGGCGCAGCTCGATCTGGGACAACCCTACACGGCGAAAAACCTGGATTCCGCGCTGGAAAACCAGCGCCGGCTGCTGGAATCGAACGGGTTGTACGACTCCTCGATTCAGCCGGTCCTGCGCTGGAACAACGAGCATCAGCAGGTGGAGGTGCATTTCGAGATTGCGAGCGGCCGGCGGGCGCGCTTCACCAGACCCGTGCTGAACGGCGACCTCCAGATGCCGGCCGAGCGCATTATCAAGGCCACCAGATTTCAGCGATGGATCATCCATACCTGGAAGCCGGCGACCGACGCGCGGCTGCGAGAGGGGTTGGACGGGATTCGCGCGCTGTATCAAAAACAGAGCCGTCTGGAAGCCAAGGTATCGGTGGAATCGGCGACCCACAACGCCGCCGCCAACACGGTTCAACCGACGCTCCAAATCGATGCCGGACCCCGCATCCGGATCCAAACCACCGGCGGCAAGGTTTCGGGCCGGAAACTGTCGGAGTACATACCGGTCTTCGAGGAGCACGCCATCGACAACGACCTGCTGGAGGAAGGAGCCCACAACCTGCAGGACTACTTTCAATCGCAGGGATACTTCGACGCCGAGGTGAGGGTCGAGCCGCAAACGGTTGCCGGCGGGGTGGCAACCATCAACTACGAAATCGCTCGCGGGCCGGCCTACAAGCTGGTTCGGATCGACATCACCGGCAATCGTTATTTCAGCGCCGATATCATCCGCGAGCGGCTGTTTCTGCGCACCGCGACTTTTCTGCAGTTCCCGCGCGGCCGCTACAGCCGCAGCCTGCTGAGCCGCGACGAGGAGGCGATCGCGAACCTCTACCAGTCCAACGGTTTCCGGGACGTGACGGTGTCTCACAGTATCCGCGACGGCTATGAGGGCAAGGCGGGCGACATGGCGATCACGATTGCGATCGACGAGGGGCCGCAGTACTTCATCGGCAAGCTGGAGGTGGAGGGAATCGAACACCTGGACAAAGCCAAGGTGGCGGCTCAGCTCAGCTCCATCGCCGGCCAGCCTTTCAGCGAATTCAGCGTAGCGGTGGATCGCGACGCGATCCTGGCACAGTATTTCGAGAAGGGCTTTCCCAATGCCACCTTCGAGTGGAGCTCGATGCCGGCGGCCAAGCCGCATTCGATCGATTTGCGGTACGCGATTCACGAAGGCAGCCAGCAGTTCGTGCGCCAGGTGCTGTTCAATCCGGATGGGCTGCGCCACACCCGCCCCAGCCTGGTGTACCGCAACCTGCAGTTGAATTCCGGCGACCCGCTTTCGCCCACGGCGATCACCGACACGCAACGCAAACTCTACGACCTGGGAATCTTCGCCCAGGTGGACACGGCGATCCAGGATCCGGATGGAGAAATCGACGACAAATACGTGCTTTTCGACCTTGAGGAGGGCAGCCGCTACTCGTTTTCCTGGGGCGTGGGCGCCGAGTTCGCCCGCATCGGCGGTTGCGACTATTGCCTGGATGCGCCCGCCGGACAGACCGGCTTTTCGCCGCGTTTTTCGTTCGGCGTCACGCGCGAAAACCTGTGGGGCATCGCCCACACGATCAGCCTGCGCACGCGAATTTCCACCCTCGAACAGCAGGGCCTGCTGACTTACAACTGGCCGCGCTTCAGGGGCAACGGCAACCTGACCGTTTCCTTTACCGGGCTCTACGAAGCGTCGCGCGACGTGCGCACCTTCAATTACAAGCGTGAAGAGGGCTCGATGCAATTGCAGCAGTTGGTGGGAAAAACGCTGACGTTTCACTATCGCTACACCAACCGGCGGGTGAGCGTGAGCGATCTGAAGATCACCCCGGAGCTGGTGCCATTCTTGTCGCAGCCGGTGCGGCTGGGCCTGCTCGAAGGCGATCTGATTCAGGACCGGCGGGACGATCCGGTGGACCCGCACCGCGGCATTTACAACACGGTGAACCTGGGGTTGGCGGAGCATTTCCTGGGCTCGCAGCGCGATTACGTGAAAGTGTTGTTTCGCAATGCGACCTATCATCCGCTGGGCAAGCGCTTCGTGCTGGCGCGCAGCACGCAGTTCGGAGAAATTTATTCGTTCGAAAACTCCGGTAACGCGGTCGACGCCATCCCGCTGCCGGAACGTTTCTTAAGCGGCGGCGACGCTTCGGACCGCGGATTTCCCGAATACCAGGCCGGACCGCGGGATACCGAAACCGGCTTCCCGATCGGCGGCACGGCGCTTTTCTTCAACCAGACCGAACTGCGCTTCCCGCTGATCGGCGAGAATATAGGCGCCGTGCTGTTCCACGATTTCGGCAACACGTTCAGCAGCCTGGGCAACTTCTCGTTTCGCGTCCATCAGCACGGGGAGCAGGATTTCGACTACATGGTGCACGCCGTGGGTTTCGGCGTTCGTTACCGGACGCCGGTGGGTCCGCTGCGGGCCGACTTCGCCTACAGCATCAACCCACCGACGTTTTTTGGATTCAGCGGCACCGAGCAGGAGCTGGTGAACGCCGGAGTGAATCCCTGCTCGTCGACGCCCAACTACTGCACCACGCAGAGCGTCAGCCATTTTCAATTCTTTTTCTCGATTGGACAGACGTTTTGAAGAGGCGGATGCACAAAGCGGGGCCGGGATCGGAGCCATCCAAGCGATGGGCTGTTATTGCCGCGTTGGCTCTCCCGATCCTGGTTCCGCTTCTGCCCCTGTCGGCCTCCGCCGCGATCATCGACCGCATCGCCGTTTCCGTCGGGAACCGGGTGGTGACCACGCTCGACGTCGACCGCGAAATCAGGGTCACGGCGTTTCTGGACGGGCGCAAGCCGGATTTCGGAAAGGCCTCGAAGCGGGCCACGGCGGAACGGCTGGTCGACCAGGAGTTGATCCGCCGCGAGCTTGAGTACAGCCGCTACCCGGCGCCATCGGCGGCGGAAATCGCGCCCCTGCTGCAGCAGTTCAAGAGCAAGTATTTCGCATCCGACGCGGCCTACCGCCAGGCGCTGGCCGATGCCGGCATCACCGAGCAGGACTTGAAAGACGAGCTGATTTGGCAGCGCACGCTGCTTTCCTACATCCAGGTCCGTTTTCAGCCGACCGTTCAAGTGAGCGATCAGGATATTCAGGATTACTTCGATCAGACAGTGGCCCCGGCGGCGCGCGCGGCGCATCCGGGCCAGACCCCGAGGCTCAACGAATTTCGGGAACAGATTGAAACCAGTCTGACCGGGCAGCGCGAGGATCAGCAATTGGACGACTGGCTGAAGAACGCGCGCAAGCGGACCGGCATCGTCTATCATCCGGAGGCGCTGGAATGAAGCGCTATCGCCGCGTGTTCCGGTTGCTCGGCGGCGCGGTTGCGCTTGCGTTGCTAGCGGCCGGCGGCGGGTTGCTGGTGCTGCGCAGCGCGTGGTTGCGCGAGCAGGTCCGCGCGCGCGTTGTGAACACGGTGGAGGCGGCTACGGGCGGGCGCGCCGAGGTCGGCTCTTTCACTTTCGAATGGACTGGGCTTCGCGCCCAGGCGCGCGATTTCACTTTGCATGGAACCGAACCCGCGGGCAGGCCGCCGCTATTCCATGCCGCGTCCATTTCCGTCGGGTTGCGGCTCGTCTCGATCTGGAAGCGGGACGTGGATATCCGCTACCTGGAGGTGGCCGAGCCGCGTGTCTATCTCATGCTTCTGCCCGGCGGCCGAACCAATATTCCCGAGCCGAGAGTGAAAAGCTCCGGCAAAAAGGACGCTATCGAAACCGTTCTGGCGCTGGCTATCGGCCGCTTCGACCTGACGCGCGGAGAAATTCGGATCGAGAATCGTGGCGCGACGCCGTTCGAGCTCCACGGTTCCAACCTGACATCCACGCTGCGGTTCGATGCCGGCGGCGCGCGCTACCGGGGCACTCTGGCGATCCAACCGCTGCTTGTTCAGGCGCCCGGCATAGCCGACACGCCGGTGGCTTTGGATGCGGCGGTGACGATGGAGCGCGACCGAATCGGGGTGGAATCCGCGCGGCTCGCCGCTGGCGATGCGCAGGCGCGGATCTCCGGTTCGCTCAGTCATCTGACCGCGCCGGAGGCCAGCTTCCGCTACCAGGCCCGCATCGCCAACCAGGATGCGGAGCGTATCTTGCGGACCCGCCTGCTCGACAGCGGCACGGTGGAACTTATCGGGCAGGGCACGTGGAGCGAGGCCGCCGGCTTTCGTTCCGAGGCCCACCTGAGCGCTCGTGGCGCGGCCTATCACGATTCCACGGTGCGGCTGCGCAACATCGAAGCGGCGGGCACGCTCTACGCCAGCACCAGGCAGGTGGAATTGAGCGGGCTGCGCTTGTCGGGCGGGCTCGCGACGCCGGCCGGCCTGGAACCGCTCCAAGCCGCGATTGGCTCGGCCACGGTACGCGGCGCCGACCTGGAGATCCGCGGCATCGACCTTGCGCTCGCCGGCGGGAAGTTTCAGGGCGAAGCCGGTTTGCGGGCGCTCGACCGGTTCAAGGTTTCCGGAACGCTGGCCGGCTTCGGCATCCGCCGCGCCGTGGCTCTCTACAGCCATGCGCCGCTGCCCTGGGACGGCGTCGCATCGGGCACGCTGGAGTGCGAGGGCTCGCTGCGGCGGGAGCGGGAACTGCGCGCGTCCGTCCAACTCGCCATCGCCCCGGCGGCGGCGAGCGCTCCCGTACACGGCACCATCGCCGCGCGCTACGACGCTCTGAGCGGGGTCCTGGACCTGGGGCATTCGCTGATCGCCCTGCCGGCCTCACGCGCCGAATTCTCCGGCGCGCTGGGGCGGGAGTTGCGGGTTCACGCCGAAACCCGCGACCTGGCCGATATTCTACCCGCGCTGGGGGAGAGTCCCGCCGATTTTCCAGTCAAGCTCACGGGTGGCGCCGCCCGGTTCGACGGCGTGGTGCGGGGCAACTTGTCCAACTCGCAATTTTCCGGCCACGCCACCGCCGGTGGTTTTTCCTGGAAGGGCCGGAGGTTCGATTCGCTGGCTGCCGACGTGGCCGCATCCCCGGGTAACCTCAGTGCGCGCCAGGTGACGCTGGCCCGCGGCGCCTGGCGCGCGCAGGGGGAAATTGAGGTGGCGCTCAGCGATTGGAAGGCCGCCGGCTCCAGCATGGTATTCGGCAATCTGGCCCTCCGCTCCGTGCCCCTGTCCGATGCCGCCCGCCTGCTGGAGATGGACCAGCTTCCGGTGGCCGGCAGCCTCGACGCCACCGCGCAACTCACCGGAACCGTGAACGACCCGCAGTTGCACGCCGACGTTTCGGTGACCGGCGGGCGCTTTCGCGGCGAGCCGTTCGATCGTTTCGGCGGCCGCCTGGTCTACACCGCGAGCACCGTCGAAGTCACCGGCGGTCAGCTCACCGCCGGCGCGAAGCGGATCGAGCTGGCGGGCAGCTACCGGCACGCCGCCGGCGTCTGGGACACCGGCACGGCGCGGTTCGAACTTGCCACCAACGCCATGCCGGTGGAACAGATTGAAACCGTCGCCGGTCTGCGCCCCGGAGTGAAAGGGATGGTTCAGAGTTCGCTTCATGGCACGGTCGAATTCATCCGGCGGCGCACCGGCGAGTTGCCGTTCCGCATTCAGGACTTGCATCTGGACTGCCGGATTGCCGGCCTGACCATGGGGGAACAACGCTTTGGAGACACGCACCTGACAGCCGATTCCCAGAACGGCAAGCTGGCGGCTCACCTGGATTCCAACTTCGCCGGCTCGATCATCGCCGGCGATGGTTCCTGGCAACTGGAGGGCGAGTATCCGGGCAGCGCCACCGTCAAGTTTTCGAAGCTCGATTTCGAACAACTCAAAAAGTGGATTGCCGGACCCGGTTCCACGACAGAGAATTTCCAAGGCTCGGCGGAGGGCTGGCTGCTGATTACCGGTGACGCTCTCCGGCCGCAAACGCTGCGCGCGCAACTGAAAATCCCGCAACTGGCCCTTACGCCCACCGCCAAATCCGGCTTGGGCGAGTCGGCCGCGGTGCATAACTCCGGGCCCATAGACGTGAGCTACGCCAACTCGGTGGCAACCATCGAAAGCTTCCGCTTGGTAGGGAAGAATATGGATTTCCGGGTCGGCGGCCGCTATGCCGCCACGCAGGCGAATCCGATGGACTTGCGCGCCGAAGGCAAGGTCGACCTCGCCGTCTTGAGGGACTGGAACCCGGATTTGGTGGGCTCCGGCGCCATCGTCGTCAGCGTCGCGGTTCGCGGGACGCTTGCCCGTCCGCAGATCGCCGGCCGGGTCGAGTTTCAAAACGCCTTCTTCAATATCGCGGGAGTTCCCAATGGCATTTCGAACGCCAACGGAGTGATTGGCTTCAACGCCGGCCGCGCCTCCATCCAGAGCTTCTCGGGCGAAACCGGCGGCGGCAAGATCCGTCTGTCCGGGTTTGCCGCTTATGAAGACGGGCAGCCGATCTTCCGCCTCCACGCCAACCTGCAACAGGTGCGGGTGCGTTATCCCGAAGGCGTCAGCACGGTGGCCGACGCCAGCTTGAACCTGACCGGAACGCTGGCGCGCAGCATGCTGTCGGGAACGGTGACGGTGTTGCGCAGCGGCTTCAACCCGCAGACCGATTTCAGCTCGGTGATCGCGCAATCGGCCGAGCCGGTCAGAACTCCGGCGGCGCGCACCGGGTTTCTGGGCGGCCTCAATTTCGACATCCAGATCAATACCTCGCCCAACGTGCAGGTGCGGAGTTCGCTGACCCAGGACCTGGAGGTGGCCGGCAATCTCCATCTGCGCGGCACCGCCAGCAATCCCGCCCTGCTGGGGCGTATTACGGTATCGCAAGGGCAGGTGGTGTTTTTTGGAACCAAGTACAACGTGAGCCAGGGCTCGATTTCTTTCTTTAATCCGCTCAACGTCGATCCGATCCTGGATGTCGACCTCGAGACCAAGGCGCGCGGGATCGACATCACCTTGAACATTTCCGGCCCGCTCAATAAGCTTAGGCTAGCGCCGCATTCCGACCCGCCGCTCGAATTCAACGAAATCGTGGCGCTGCTGGCCACCGGCCGCACTCCCACCAGCGATCCGGCGCTGCTCTCGCAGCAAAGCACGGCGCCGCAGTCGTGGCAGCAGATGGGCGCCTCCGCGCTGCTGGGCCAGGCTATTGCCAGCCCGGTCACGGGCAGGTTGCAGCGTTTTTTCGGGGTCAGCCGGCTGCGCATCGATCCCAGCCTGCCGGGCCTGGAGTATAACCCGCAGGCCAGGCTCACGCTGGCGCAGCAGGTCACACCCGATATTACTTTCACCTATATCACCGACGTCACCAGCAGCAACCCGCAGATCGTCAGCGTGGAATGGGCCTTCAGCAAACAATGGTCGGCGGTGATCCAGCGCGAGGAAAACGGTATGATCGGCATGGATATATTCTTTAAAAAGCGGTTTTGATGCCGAGGAGGCTGAAACCAGTCTGTTGGCGGAGATCGAACTAGCGGCGGGCGCCGCATGGATGGCGGGGATGAGCTGGGCGGTGCGCGGGCGCTCGTCGTCCGTGTTTGCGCCATCGGTCTGGCGCGGCCCGCGCGATCGGCCCATGGTCGCGCTAACCTTCGACGACGGGCCCAGCGAATCCACGCCCCGCATCCTCGAGATCCTGGCGCGCCACCGCGCGCCGGCCACTTTTTTCCAGTGTGGGGCGAACGTGGACCGGCTGCCCGCGGTGACCCGCGAGGTCCACGCCGCCGGCCACGAGATCGGCAATCACAGCTACAGCCATCCGCTCTTCTGCTTTCGTGGCCGCGAATTCCTGGGCAACGATCTGGCGCGTGCCCAACACGCCATCGCGCAACAAACCGGGACGCCTCCCGCCTGGTTTCGCGCGCCGTACGGAGTCCGCTGGTTCGGCATGCGCGGCGTCCAGCGCCGCTTAGGCCTGCGCGGCGTGATGTGGACTGCAATCGGCTATGATTGGAAGCTTGGGGCGGATGCCATCGTGACACGATTGGTCCGCCGGGTGTCAAACGGCGCGATTCTCTGTCTGCACGACGGGCGGGAACTGCGCTCGAACCCGGATGTGACGGCGACCGTGGAGGCCGTCCGCCGGCTTGTACCCCTCTTGCTCGACCGAGGGTACGGATTGGAGACTGTCAGCCGACTGTTATGTCCGACGACTTGATTCAGAGGGTGCTCAAGGTGATTGCCACGTCCAAACGCATCCCGCCCGAAACGGTTACGATCGACAGCGAGTTTCAGCAGTTGAACATCGACTCCATGGACGCGGTGGAGATTCTCTTCGCGCTGGAAAATGAGTTTGACATCAACATCCCCGACGACGAGGTGCGCGGCATCGCCAACGTGCGCGGCATGTGCGAAGGACTGGAGAAATTGATCGCCGCCAAGACCGCCAGAACCGGGACCGGCCACTAGGGATGCGGCGCGTCGCAATTACCGGCCTCGGCGCCATCTGCGCGCTGGGCCGCAAGGTGGAGGACGTGGCCGCCGCGCTGCGCGCGGGTTGTTCCGGCATTCGCCCTATCGAGACCGTGGATACGTCGCAATTGCGGTTCACCGCCGGCGCCGAGGTGCCCGGCTACAGCCACCAGCCCTACTTCGACGACCGGCCCGCGGATTTCCTCGACCGGTTCGCGCAATTCGCCGTGATCGCCGCGCGGGAAGCCGTGGCGGATTCCGGGGTCTCGCTTACGCCCGAATTGCGCGAGACCGCGGCCATCGTTACCGGCTCGTGCGTGGGCGGACAGAGTACCGAAGACGTCGGCTTTCGCGATATCTACAAGCTGGGCCTGAATCGGGTGCATCCGCTCACCATTCCCAAAACCATGGCGAATGCCGGCGCCAGCCAGATTTCCATGGAATTCGGCATCACCGGCCCCAGTTTCACCATTTCCACCGCGTGTTCTTCGGCCGGGCACGCCATCGGCCAGGCCTTCTGGATGGTGCGCAACGGGATTACCGACGTGGCCATCGCCGGCGGCAGCGAAGCGCCGTTCAGCTTCGGCATTCTGAAGGCCTGGGAAGCCATGCGCGTGGTCTCTACCGATACCTGCCGGCCTTTTTCGCGCGACCGGCGCGGCATGATCCTGGGGGAAGGCGCCGCCATGCTGGTGCTGGAGCCGATGGAGGCCGCCCGCGCCCGCGGCGCGCGCATTCATGCCGAGCTGGTGGGATTCGGCATGTCGGCCGATGCCAGCCACATCACCCAGCCATCCGCCGCCGGCGCTGCCCGTGCCATGCGCGCCGCCATGCGCGACGCCGCCATCGAGCCGGACGCCATCGGCTACATCAACGCCCACGGCACCGGCACCCTGGCCAACGACCTGACCGAAACCGCCGCCATCCGTACCGTGTTTGGCGCCCACGCGGGCAAGTTGCCCGTCAGTTCCACCAAGTCCATGCACGGCCACGCGCTGGGCGCTGCCGCCGCGCTGGAATGCGTGGCCACCGTGCTGGCGCTGCGCGATGGCGTGCTCCCCCCGACCGCCAACTTTCTCGGCCCCGATCCCGAATGCGATCTCGACGTCATTGCGAAGCAGGCCCGCCTTTGCGAAGTGGAGTGGGCGCTTTCCAATTCCTTCGCCTTCGGCGGCCTCAACGCCGTGCTGGCGCTGCGGAAAGTGTAGAAAGTTCTTGAGCCACAGATGAACACAGATAAAGACCGCAAAGAATTACATTCGGTTCTATCTGCGTTCATCTGAGTTCATCTGCGGCTATATCTTTTCCAGCCCCTTTTGGCTCACCCCCAGGCGTAGAATGAATGACGGCATGATGCCCTCCGATTCCAACCTGCGGCGTGGATTTCTCCGCGGCTTGCTTGCCGCCAGTACGGCCGCCGTCGCCGTCGAGGGGCCAGTCGTGGCCCAAACCGCGGTGGCGGCCTCTCCCACCGCCCCCGGCCCGCTGCCGTCCTACACCCGCGCGCAGCATCACCGGGCTCTCAAGCAATCCAGCTTCGACCGTACCGGCGGCAACCACGACTACTGGAGTATTCCCGCCGGCGGCGAGTTGGAAGTCTTTCGCGCGCAGGGCGCGGGAGCCGTCACTCACATCTGGTTCACCATTTCCGCGCGCTCCGGCGACCACTTGAAAGAACTGGTGTTGCGCGCCTACTGGGATGGCAATTCCCGGCCCAGCGTGGAGACGCCCATCGGCGATTTCTTCGGTCTCAACCTGGGCGCTTACGCGATTTATCAATCCCAGTATCTGGCCTGCTCGCCCGGCAAATCGCTTAACTCGTACTTCGTCATGCCCTACGCCCGCGGCGCGCGCCTGACCGTCACCAACGAAGGCAAACAGGAAGTGGGCTCCTTCTATTCCAATATCGATTTCCAGGTATTACCCGCCTTGCCGGCCGATACTCTCTATTTCCACGCCCAATACCGCCAGGCCGCGCCTTGTATACCCATGACCGGCGAGGCCGCCCGCTTCAATCTCGATGGCCGCCTGAATTACGTGTACCTGGAAACCCGCGGCCGAGGCCACCTGATGGGCGTCACTCTGGGCGTGCTGCAGAACGCGGAAGGCTGGTGGGGCGAAGGCGACGAGATGATTTTCGTCGACGACGAAACTGCTCCCGCCATTCAAGGAACCGGCTCCGAGGATTATTTCCTGGGCAGTTGGGATTTCGGCGGCCGGGACGGCGCCCAACCCTTCGGCCACGCCATGTACGGCGCGCCGCTGATCGTCAACCCCGAGCGCACCGGCGGCCGTTACTGCTGCTACCGCTGGCACGGCGATAATCCCGTAACCTTCCAGCGCTACCTGCGCCACACCATGGAACACGGCCATGCCAACGATCGCGGCGATAACTTCTTTTCCGTGGGCTACTGGTATCAGTCCGAACCGTACACGGACTTCCCCGCGCTGCCGCCAGCGGAGATGCGCATCCCGCGGGTCCACACTGTCTAACTAGCCAAGGGCTCCGCCCTTGATATCCCTGCGGGATATGGGAGTCGAGGAAGTCAGGAGTCAGAAGCCAGAATGGCGGCGGCGTACGCGCCGAGAAGCCGGCTGACTTCTTCGAGCAGGGT
>JBKQVG010000087.1:0-8757 GCA_052325345.1 Bryobacteraceae bacterium | reverse complement strand
GTTTCGTCGTGCATGGCGCGCGCCGTTTCCGGATCGAGCGAAAGATCGAACTGGCGGTTCCAGTCGAAGGTGTAGCGGGCGCGCGAAAGCGCGTCGTCGCGGTCGCGGGCGCCGGGCCGGTGACGGGCAAGGTCGGCCGCGTGGGCGGCGATTTTGTAGGCGATGATGCCCACCTTCACGTCCTCGCGGTTGGGCAGGCCGAGGTGCTCCTTGGGCGTCACATAGCAAAGCATGGAAGCCCCGTGCCAGCCGATCATGGCCGCGCCGATGGCGGAGGTGATGTGATCGTAGCCGGGCGCGATATCGGTCACCAGCGGGCCCAACGTGTAGAAGGGGGCTTCGTTGCAAAGCTCCTTTTCCTTCACCACCTGCATCTCGATCTGGTCCATGGGAATGTGTCCGGGGCCTTCAATCATGACTTGCACATCGTATTCCCAGGCCTTGCGCGTGAGCTCGCCCAAAGTCTTCAACTCGGCGAACTGGGCTTCGTCGCTGGCGTCGGCGATGCTGCCGGGCCGCAAGCCGTCGCCCAGGGAAAAACTCACGTCGTGCTTCTGGAAGATCTTGCAGATATCCTCGAAGCACTCGTAGAGCATATTCTGGCGGTGGTTTTTCACCATCCACTCGGCCAGAATGGAGCCGCCGCGGCTGACGATGCCGGTAACCCGGCGGGCGGCCAAAGGAATGTGCTGCACCAGAACGCCGGCGTGGATGGTCATGTAGTCCACGCCCTGTTCGGCCTGCTCTTCAATTACGTCCAGCATCACGCGCGCGCTCAGGTCCTCCACGCGGCGGACGCGGGTCAAAGCTTCGTAGATCGGCACCGTGCCGATGGGCACCGGCGAGGCGGCGATGATGGCTTGGCGGATGGCGGGAATGTCGCCGCCGGTGGAAAGGTCCATCACCGTATCGGCGCCATATTTCACCGAATATTGGAGTTTTTCGAGCTCACCTTCAATATCCGAAGTCACGGCCGAATTGCCGATGTTGGCGTTGATTTTACAGGTGGACGCCACCCCGATGGCCATCGGCTCGAGGTTCCGGTGGTTGACGTTGGCCGGGATGATCATGCGGCCGCGAGCGACTTCGTCGCGGACCAGCTCCGCGGATATGCGTTCACGGCGGGCAACGTATTCCATTTCCTCGGTAACGGCGCCCTTGCGGGCGTAGTGCATCTGAGTGCGGACGGGATGATTCCGGCGCTTGGCTACCCAATCGGTGCGCATTGGCGACTCCTGAAAAATGTAAGCTGGAAAAGCCTGAAGGGCTGGGATTGCCAGCCCCGGGACTACTTTTTCTTCTTTGGTTTTTTGACTTCCTTCTTGGGACTCTTGTCTTTGGCCACTATTAATCCTCCCTTATGCAATTGAGATTAGCACTGTTCGAAACGGCCGGCAGCCGGATACCATATGCACTATGCAAACCCGCACTCTTCCGCATACCGAGCTGACGGTCTCCCGCGCCTGCTTCGGCACCATGACTTTCGGCTCGCAAACCGACGAGGCCGAATCGAGGCGCATTCTGGACGCCTGCCTGGACCACGGCGTCAACTTCTTCGATACCGCCAACGTGTACAACGCCGGCGTGTCGGAAAGCATGCTCGGCAAGATCTTGAAGGGCCGCCGCGACAAGGTGGTCGTGGCCAGCAAGGTTCGCATGAAGATGGGCGCGGCGCCGGACGAATGCGGCCTCTCTCGCGCGGCAATTCTGAAGGCCATCGACGCCAGCCTGAAACGCCTGGACACGGACTACGTGGATCTCTACTACCTGCACGCGCCGGATTCCCAGACACCCGTCGAAGAGACGCTGGAAGCCATGAACGAGGTGGTGCGGGCGGGCAAGGTTCGCTACCCGGCGTGTTCGAACTATGCCGCCTGGCAGATCGTGGAGATGATCGCGATCTCAGACCGCTGCGGCTACCGCGCGCCCTATGTTTCGCAGATCATGTACAACCTGCTGGCGCGGGGAATCGAGCTGGAATACCTGGCCATGTGCCGGCGTTTCGGAGTTTCCAACATGGTTTACAACCCCTTGGCGGGCGGTCTTCTCACCGGTAAGCAGCAACGCGAGCGGCCCCTGCCGGGGACGCGCTTCGACAACAACCAGCTCTACCGGGACCGCTACTGGCACCCCGCCTATTTCGACGCCGTGGATGAATTCGAGGCCGTGTCCGCCCGCGCCGGCCGCACGCTGGTGGACGTCGCCATCGCCTGGCTGCTCCACCACACGCCTATCGACTGCGTGATTCTGGGGGCGTCCAAATTCGACCACTTGATCCAGAACCTGGAAGCGGTGGAGAACGCCGCGCCGCTTCCGGCGGAGGTCGTGGCGGCGTGCGACGAGGTTTGGCAAAAACTGCGCGGCATCACGCCCAAGTACAACCGCTGACTATGGAACACTGAAAAACGAATTCCAGCCACAGATGAACACAGATGAATCCTTTGGCTTCCTTGAGCGGACTCAGCTCTAATTCTCTTATCTGTGTTCATCTGTGTTTATCTGTGGCTGTATTTCTAGGCGCCTTTTATCGCCACACGCTGCTTTAAGATAGGAGTACAGGCCTCATTATGGAATTTCTTGCCAACAGTCTGCTGGAACTGATCACGCAGACCTCGACCAATCTGCCGCCCGACGTGCGCGCCGCCATGTCTATCGCGGCCCAGGGCGAAACGCCGGGGACGCAGTCCTCGCAGGCGCTCAACATCATTGTTTCCAACGTGGATATGGCCAACGACGACGAAGGCCCGATTTGCCAGGACACCGGCATGCCGACCTTCGTGGTGCATACGCCGGTGGGCGTCAACCAGATCGCGATAGCGAAGGCCATCCGCGAGGCCGTTGCCGAAGCCACGCGCCGCGGCAAACTGCGCCCCAATTCGGTGGATTCGCTGACCGGCACAAACAGCGGCAACAACCTGGGGCCGGAAACGCCCGTGATGCACTTCGAGCAGTGGGAAGAAGACGAGATCGAGGTGAAGCTGATCCTGAAGGGCGGCGGCTGCGAGAACAAGAACATTCAGTACTCGGTGCCCTGCAACCTGGACCGTCTGGGCCGCGCCGACCGGAATCTCGAAGGCGTGCGCAAGTGCATCTTGCACGCGGTGTGGCAGGCGCAGGGGCAGGGTTGCGCGCCCGGCGTCCTGGGCGTTTGCATCGGCAGCGACCGGGCGCACGGCTACGAGCTGGCCAAGAGCCAATTGTTCCGCACGCTGGACGACACTAATTCCGACCCGACGCTGGCCAAGCTCGAAGCCGAGATCATGGAGGAGGCCAACCGCTTGGGAGTGGGCGCGATGGGCTTCGGCGGCAAATCATCGCTGATCGGCTGCAAGATCACCGCCGCCAACCGCCTGCCCGCCAGTTTCTTCGTCTCGGTGGCCTACGAGTGCTGGGCGTTCCGGCGGCTGGGCGTGCGCCTGGATTCCGCCAGCGGCGCCATCACCCAATGGCTGTACCGCGACCCGGCCCGCAAAGTGGAGCGCATGGCGCGGGGTGAAGGCTTCGCGCTGACCGGCCGGGAGGTTGTGTTGACGCCGCCGCTGACCGAAGCGCAGATGCGCGCATTGAAAGTCGGCGACGTGGTGCTGATCTCGGGCGAGATGTACACCGGCCGGGACAACGTTCACGCTTACCTCATGAAGAACCCGCCGCCGGTGGATCTTCACGGCTCGGTGCTGTACCATTGCGGCCCGGTGATGCTGAAGGAAGGCGGCGAGTGGAAGGTGAAGGCCGCCGGGCCCACCACCAGCAGCCGCGAAGAGCCCTACCAGGGCGACGTCATCAAACGCTACGGCGTCCGCGCCGTGATCGGCAAGGGCGGCATGGGGCCGAAGACCCTGGCGGCGCTCCAGGAGTGCGGCGCGGTCTATCTGAACGGCATCGGCGGCGCGGCGCAATACTACGCCCGCACGGTCGAAAAGGTTCTGGGCGTGTACCTGACCCAGTTCGGCATTCCGGAATCGATGTGGCGCCTGCGGGTGGCGAACTTCGCCGCCATCGTCACCATGGACGCGCACGGCAACAGCCTGCACGCCGACGTGGAAGCCGCCACGGGCGCGGCGTTGGAAGCGCTGCAGAAGGTGTAGCTGAAAGCGGACCGCTGAAAGCTGGTTCGCTTCCTTAGGAGGAACTCGATGAACAGGCGGGCAATCATTCCCCTGGGGCTGGCGTTCGCCTTGATGGCGACGCCCGCGCACCCGGCGACGATTGCATCCACTCTGTTCGTGCCAAATCCGCTGCCGGCGCTGGATACCGAGAACTATGGCCAGTTCGAGCCCATGGACGGGGTGGTCGCGGAACGGGTCAGCTACGCGACCGATTACGGACTGCGCATTCCGGCGATTGTGTATCGGCCGAAGCGGCCGCCGCCGGGCAAAATGCCGGGCGTGGTGGTGGTGAACGGCCACGGCGGCGACAAATACACCTGGTACGCCTTCTACGCCGGCCTGCTCTATGCGCGGGCCGGGGCGGTGGTTGTGACCTACGATCCGATCGGCGAAGGCGAGCGGAACGCCCAGCGGGTGGACGGATCGCGGCAGCACGACGTCTACGTCGCTCCGCCGGAAATGGCGCGCCGCATGGGCGGGCTCATGATCACCGATGTGATGCAGGGCGTTTCGTACCTGGCCTCGCGGCCGGACGTGGATCCGAAACGCATCGGGGCGGTGGGCTACTCGATGGGGTCGTTCGTGCTGGCGCTGACGTGCGCGGTGGATATGCGCATCCATGCGTGCGTGCTGGCGGCCGGCGGCAATCTGGATGGCCCGGGCGGCTATTGGGACTCGAGCGCCAAAAAGATGTGCCAGGCCATTCCGTATCGGTCGTTAATGTTCCTGGGCGACCGCGGCGCCCGGATTTACAAGCTGCACGCCGAGCGCGGCGGCACGCTGATCGTCAACGGAACGGCCGACGACCTGATCGTGAAACCGAAAACGGATGCGGCGTTTTTCGCGGACTTGCGGAAGCGCACCATTGCGCTTCACGGCAGCGAGCACAACGTCTTCGACTATACATTCATACCGGGCGGTGGACACAGGCCGTATTTCTTGGTGCGTCCGGCGGCCGTTTGGCTGGCGCGGCAGCTCCATTTCGCCCATCCGATGGACGACCTGCCGGAAACACACATCGGGGATTGGTTGGAGAAGAACCACGTATCCATCGAAAAGGGATTCGCCACCGAGTTGCGGGAATGCGGCACACTGGCGCTGGGCGCGAACATTCCACCGATTCCGCACGATGACCTGAACGCCCTGCCGCGCGACCGCTGGGAGCGTGACAAGGACCAGTACGTGTACGAAACCTGGTTGAAGAACGCGACAGCGCGCGTGAAAGAGTAAATTTTCGTGGCGCGAGCCTCCGGCCCGCAGCATCGGCTTTCGAGCCGGCATTTTCTTCCTTCGTGGCGCCGTCGATTTGCCAAGAGTCCGCGGCAGTCGTGGGGCAGGCTCCCAGCCTGATTTCCAGCCGGCGCGTTGCCTCACTTCACTGAAAGTCAGCGAACTTCCGAAACCCTGCCCTTAGTTTGCACCAGCATTGTGCACCAGCGGCAGGACGACGCGGTCGAGCTCCGCATCGGTGAATTCGGAAAGGTGAACGCCGCGGTGGAGGCTCCAGTGCTCGACGTGTTCCAGGAATTGGCCGGGTTGCGCTTTGCTCAACGGGCCCAGGGTTTCGATCTCCAGGAACTCGTTGCTGGTGAAGGTCTCGAACGCGCAGCCGAAATCGGGGTAGGTCTTGGCCGGGTCGGCCTGGGCCTGTTTGACGAAGGCTTCGTCCTTGAGCACGTAGACCGCCCAGGTATTGGGATTGAACAGGCCGAGCTTCTGCGCGCCCGAGTTCGTGGGGTCCTGGCGAAGCATCATGTATTTTCGGGTGAATTTCCAGCGCGGGTCGGAGAGGTCGGTGTAGGCCCACATCACCAGCGGGTTCGTCGCCGCCAGGTCTTTGGGATGAGTGCCGCGGGGAGGAAAGCCGGTAATCACCGTGCCGCCCTGGGCCATCATGCTCATGGCCCATACCGAGAATTCCAGCGGGAAGAGAGTGTGGTTGGCAATGCGATGCATCACGGTTACCGCTGTGCCGGCGGGCGCCAGGTGAACCGAAATCTCCTTCTGTAACTTGGTGAGCGGCTCGACGGGTTCGCGGGCCGTCAGGCCATCGGCGGCAAGCTGGATTTCCACCGGCTGGTTATCGGGAGCCCAGGTGGCGACGGGGTCTTCCGGCGCCTTCCAGACGCGGTGGCCGCCGCGCAACTGGAATTGCGCTTCGCCAGTCTTGCCGAGCTGATCGGGAAACTCCTTGAAGAGGTTCTGGCCGCCCACGAAGCCGTAGCGGATCACGCGCGGTCCCACGTCCGCGGTGACTACCAGCTCCACCTCTCCGTTGCTCACCCGGTAGCAGTTGGGCCAGCCTCGATAGGCGATCTTCTCCACCTTCACGGCACACCGGACCACGCCGGCGCACAGGATCAGAAACACCAGAATCTTCATAGACTCTTTCGCGCAGGTTTCACTGTACCGGATGGCAAATCGCGGTGCAAGGCTTCGCCAACCACTCCCGGCGGCCGCGGACGGGTATACTTCAATTTGACGTCGCGCAGCGGGGTTCCGCTGTTCGAGCGGTCCTTGCCGCTAAATTACATGAGCGCTTATCGACAAGCCGTGGCCGAAGCACTCGGGGTGCTGGAATCGTTGAAAGATCTGGAAGCCGCGGTGGATGTCGCCGCGGGATCGTGCGTGGAGGCGCTGGCAACCGGCCACAAGCTGCTGCTCTGCGGCAACGGGGGAAGCGCGGCGGAAGCCCAGCACCTGGCGGCGGAACTGGTGGGGCGGTACACCGTGAATCGCCGCGCCCTTCCGGCCATCGCTCTGGCAGCCGATCCTTCGGTACTCACTTCGATCGCCAACGATTTCGAATTCGAACAGGTATTCGCCCGCCAGATCGCCGCGCTCGGTTCGCCGGGCGATCTTCTCGTCGTCTTTAGCACCAGCGGCAACTCCCCCAACGTTCTGGCCGCGCTCGAGGCGGCCGGGAACCTGGGAATGCGGTCGATTGCCCTGCTGGGCTCCGATGGCGGACGCGCCCGGGAACTGGCCGGCTGCGCTCTGGTGGTTCGCCACCCCAAGACGGCGCGGGCGCAGGAAGCCCATCAATTCCTGATCCACTGCCTGATGGATCGAGTGGAAGCTGCCATTGCTCCGGCCGTAGTATCCGATCAATAACTGGAGGCTGACCTTCCCTTTGCGCGCACACCCACTTATTTCCAGGGCGCGGCGCTAGCCCTTCTCGATCATCACCTCGGTGGACTTAATCACCGCGCGGACCGAATCGCCCTTGGCGAGCTTCAGTTCCTCTGCGCTGGCGCGCGTAATCACGCTCTCGACGATATGGTCGCCGACTTTGACCAAAACCCGCGCCATGATCGTGCCAAGTTTCACTTCTTCAATTACACCCGGCAGTTTGTTGCGAGCTGATAGTGACATGTTAAAAACATGTTAGCAAGTTACCCCAGTGCCAGTCGTCGTAGCCCACTCTTCTCACACAAGTTCGTCGCGAGGCATGTGAGAAGGCCGTGGATGCAAAGCGTGCTCTACCTATTCCAGCATCACCAGGCCCGAGGGCAGCTCTTCGCCGAAGATGCGGCCCAGGGCGCGGTCGTCTTCGGTTTCGCCATCGAGGATGGGCAAGAGGCGGTCGGCGTGAGGGTGTTGTGCGAGGGTGGCGCGAACGGTGTTGCGGGTGGAGGCGGGCAAGTCGCGAGTGGGGTCCTCGGTGCGGCGGGCCATGGCGGCAAGGGCATCGGCCGCGGCGGGAATCGCGATGAGCGCTTCGGCCCAGCGGGCGGCGGTGGTTGGGGGCGCCACCAGGTTGATGGGGCCGTAGAACAGTTTGCGCGCGCCCAGGCGCATGAGGCACCATAGCTCGCTCTCTTTGTAATCGCCGGCTCTTACGCGCTTGATGAGCGCATCGCCCAGCTCGGTCTTGGTGCCCACCGGCAAGAGCTCCAGGCTGGAGGCGGTGCGCCACATTTCGCGCAGCAGGGAGGGATTCAGGCGTGGCGGCTTCTTGGCGCCGCGCGGCAGCAGGAATCCGGAGAGCCGCTGGTAAATGTCGGTCTGCTGATTGCGGTTCAAGCCGCCCGCGAGGCGCCCCCAAAAAATCCACCAATCGATCTCGCATTGGGCCTGGTTGGCGTAAGTGAGTCCACCGGAGTAGACGCGGCGGGCCTGCTCGATGCGAAAATCGTCGCCGGGAAAGCCAAAACCGGGGCGGAGGCAGAAGCCGGCCAGGTTCAGCCAGCGAATCTCAAAGGCGGCCGATTTCTTGCGCCCGTCGGCAGCCGCCAGAAACGCATCGGCCATCTGCCGAATGGCGGCGCTGGGCCACGAATTGCGGCCCAGTCCCATGCTCTGTTCCAGCCGGGCGGGGAGTTCCTCGGGCGGAAAGGGCGCTTTGGCGCTGGGCGCAAACACCGCCGTAATCATGTCGAGCGACGACTTTAACGCCTGCTCGCTCACCACCGCCGCGGCGCGGCGTTCGGCCGGCTGCGCGGCCGGTTTGCGGAGGGCGACTTCCAGGTTCCAGCGGTTCTCGCTGATCTTCGATTCGCACCAGGTTTCGAGCGTGCCGATCTCGGTGAGCCGCGCGCCCAGTTTGACCGGGATCAGGCGCTCTTCGGCCTTCTTGCCGAACCGGATCACCGCATGCAAGGGCGCATGACGGTGCAGGCTTTCGTCGTCGGCGGAAAACTCCATTACG
>JBKQVG010000086.1:0-4973 GCA_052325345.1 Bryobacteraceae bacterium | reverse complement strand
CGGGCATCGGGGCCGTGGGATTCTCGGGCGATGGCGGCCCGGCCAGCCTGGCCGCCTTGACCATGCCGCGCGATCTGGCCTTCGACCTGGCCGGCGACCTGTTCCTGGCCGACGGCGTCCGCATTCGCGAGATCGACGGGCAGGGGGTGATCGAAACCGTGGCGGGCGACGATTACCTGCACGCGTTGGGCGACAATGGTCCCGCCCAAGACGCCATTCTGCTCGACCCCAACTCGGTGGCGTTGGACTCGGCGGGAAGCCTGTATATTGCCGATTCGGGAACCAATCGGGTGCGCCAGATCCTACCCTCGGGAGTGATTCAGACTTTTGCCGGAACCGGCGACGCCGGCTACAACCGGGATGGCGGAACGGCGGTGACGGCAGCCTTGAACGCTCCGCTGGGAGTCGCGGCCGGTGCCGAAGCCAGTCTCGTCATCGCCGACAGCGGCAATCAGCGGGTTCGACTGGCAGCCGCCAGTTTGCTCATCCAGACGGTAGCCGGAAGCGGCACGGCGGGACAGGGACCGGCCGGGCTGCCCGCCGCCAAGACCAACCTGGACGGGCCGGGCGGAGTTTGCGGCGATGGCGGGAACAACATTTATGTAGCCGATACGCTCAACAATCGAGTGTTGCGGATACCCGCCCAAGGCGTGACGGCCGCCGCCGCGGGCGCGGGTTTCTCGGCTGGATATGCCGGCGATGGCGGCCCCGCCGCGCAAGCGGAACTGAGCCAGCCGAGCGCTTGCGCGGTGGACGCCGCCGGAAACCTGTTCATCGCCGACACCGGGAACAACGTCATCCGCGAGGTAACCGCCGACGGCCATATCCGCACCGTGGCCGGAACCGGAACCGCCGGCAACAGCGGCGATGAAGGTCCGGCAACCGCGGCGGCGTTGAACGCACCCGCCGGCGTGGCGGTGGACGCGTACGGGGACGTGTTTATTGCCGACACCGGCAATCACCAACTGCGTCTGATTACCGCCGATGGCATTCTGCACAAGATCGCGGGCCAGGGGAGCGCGGGGTTCGCGGGCGATGGAGCGAGCGCGCTCGCGGCGCTGCTCGACGCTCCCGCGGGCTTGTGCGTGGATGGCGGCGGCGACGTCTATTTCGCCGATCGCGGCAACAATCGCGTGCGCGTGCTGATTCCCGGTACCCCGGTGACGGCGGTGTCGCTGGCGCCATCGGTATCGGTGGCCAGCGCCGCCAGCCTCTTGGCCGGCAGCGTGGCGCCGGGCGAACTGGTCACCATCGTGGGCGATGGCATCGGTCCGGCCGTGGGCTTGGTTGGAACGATCGGCGCCAATGGCTCGATGGTGACTGCTTTGGGCGGCGTGGAAGTGGATTTCGACGGCGTGCCGGCGCCGCTGCTTTATGTCCAGGCCAGCCAGGTCAATGCCCAGGTTCCGTATACCGTGGCAGGTAGCGCCGTGACCCAGGTCGCGGTTCAATACCAGGGGCAGGTGGTGGGGTCGGCGCTGGAAACCGTGGCGCAGGCGGCGCCTGGATTGTTCCCCGTGGCGATCAATCAGGACGGCAGCATCAATTCGGCCGTTTCGCCTGCGCTCGCGGGCAGCGTGGTGACCTTGTTCGGTACCGGTGAAGGGCTCACCACCGGACCGAACCAGGCCGGCCAGCCCGCCAGCGCGCCGTACCCGCAGCCGCTGCTCGCGGTGGGCGTGTCTCTGGGCCAGATCGGCTTGCCATTGGCGTACGCCGGAAGCGCGCCGGGTGCGGTGGGCCTGCTGCAGGTGAACTGCGCGTTGCCCAATGACGCCGCCAGCGGCATGTACTCCCTGGTGCTGAGCGTGGGCAGCTTCCTCTCGCCGCCCGTCAGCCTGTGGATTAAATAGACCGCCGCCAGCGGTTATCATGCTTTTGTGACGGCCTCGCGCGTGGCATTGACGATTGCCGGCTCCGACCCTACCGGCGGGGCCGGGATTCAGGCGGATCTCAAAACCTTCCATCAATTCGGCGTTTACGGCGAGGCCATTCCCACCCTCATCACGGTGCAGAATAGCGTGCGCTCGTCGCGGGTGGAGGTGCTGGCGCCGCTGCTGGTGGCCGAACAGATCGCGGCCGTGCTCGAGGATATACCGCCCGACGCCGCCAAAACCGGGGCGCTCGGTTCGGCGGCGGTGGTGCGGGTGGTGGCCGAAGCCGCGCGCGGTTTCGCCTTTCCCCTGGTGGTCGACCCAGTCATGAGCGGCAAACATGGCCTGGCATTTGCCGAGGGCGACACCCTGTCGGTGTTGCGCGCCGAGCTCGTGCCCTGCGCCGCGCTGCTGACGCCGAACCTGGCCGAAGCCGAAGCCCTGACCGGGTTACGAATCGCTTCGCCGGACGACATGCGGCGCGCGGCGCAAGAGTTGATCCGCCTCGGCGCCCGGGCCGTGCTCATCAAAGGCGGGCATTTGGCGGGCGAACCCGTGGATATCGGTTTCGACGGCCGGAGCTTCCGCGAATTCGCGGGCGTTCGAATCGTCACCCGCCACACGCACGGTACCGGCTGCACCTATTCGGCGGCGATTACCGCCGGCTTGGCGCGGGGCGTCCCTTTGTGGCAAGCGGTCGCCGCGGCCCGCCGTTTCGTCCAGGAGGCGATTCGCACCAACCCCGGATTGGGCCACGGCAACGGCCCGCTGAATCACCATGCCGATGCAGGGTTGCCACGAAGCTAAAGCGGCGGCCGGGAAGCGGCGACGCGGGCCAAACGCCTGCTCCACGAAAGCAGCCGGGTGCGGAACACGCCACAAATAGACGATGGTCCGGCCAGGTCTGCCCGGCAGAGCGGCATAGCCGTAACCCACGAAATCCTCGCGAGCGTTCCGCTATGCTGGGATTTCGATGCCCGAGGGTTCGTACCTCTACTGCGACGTCAGCTTGCCGGTTCCGCTTGATCAGCCGTTCACCTATTCGTTGCCGGAGACCCTCCGGCGCCGGGTGCGGGAGGGCAGCCGCCTGGTAGTGCCGTTCGGCGGACGAAAGCTTACCGGCGTCATCCTGCGCTGCCACGACCAACGGCCGGCCATGGCGGCGCGCGACGCGCTGCGGCTGATCGACGCCGAACCGGTGCTGGACGCCCACCTGCTCGCCTTGGGACGCTGGATCGCGGGGTACTATTGCGCCCCGCTGGGCGAAGTGCTGCGCGGCATGCTGCCGCTGGCTTCCGAGATCCGCAGAGGCAAAGTGTGGACGCTGACCGACGCCGGCCGCGACGCCGCGCGCCAGCTTCTGCTCGATACCGGCCCGGACGACCCGGTAGCCGCGGTGCTGCGCATGCTCGAAAAGCGCCCGCTCTCGGCAGCCTGGCTGGCCAAGGCCCTGCCGCTGGCCGATAAGGCCGTGCGCTCGCTGGAACGCAAGGGCTTCATCGTGGCCGAGCAGGTGGAGAGCGATCGCGATCCGCTGCGGGCTTCCGCCGCGCGGCTGCGCATCGAGCTGGCCGCGGAACCGGCGCCCAACCAAACCGGCAAGCTCACCAAGCCTGAGCGCGAACTGAAGGCGTTTCTGGAGCTGCACGTAGGCTCGCACAATCTGAAGGAGCTGGAAGGCACCGTGCGGGGCGCGAGCGTGGCCGCGCGGTCGCTGGCGCGCAAGGGGTTGGTCGCGCTGACCACCGAGCCGTTGGCCATCCGCGCCGCCGCCGAACGCCCGCCGCACATCCTCAACCCTGCGCAGCAAGCCGCCGCCGACGCCATCGAGAGCGCCGTCCGCGCCAAACAATTCCATACGTTTCTGCTCTACGGCGTGACTGGCTCGGGCAAGACTGAAGTGTATCTGCACGCCATCGAAGCGGCCCTTTCCTTGGGCCGCGGCGCGCTGCTGCTGGTTCCTGAAATCGCGCTCACGCCGGCCGTGGCGGGGCAGTTCTTCCGCCGCTTCGGCGACCGCGTGGCGATTTTGCATTCGGCCTTCACCGACGTGGAACGCAGCGAGCAATGGCGGCGCATCCGTTCGGGCGCGGCGCGGGTGGTGGTGGGCACCCGGTCGGGCGTTTTCGCGCCGGTACAAGACCTCGGCCTGATCGTGATCGACGAAGAACACGACGCCAGTTACAAGCAGGAAGAGACGCCCCGCTACAACGGCCGGGATACGGCCATCGTGCGCGCGCAGGCGGCCGGCGCGGCGGTGGTGCTGGGCTCGGCCACGCCCAGCCTCGAAAGCCGCTACAATGCCGAACGCGGCAAGTATACCCTGCTGGAACTTCCCGAACGCATCGAGGCGCGCCCCATGCCAACCGTCGAGCTGATCGACATGCGCGAGGAATTTCTGGAAACCCGCAAGCAGGCCACCTTTTCGCGCCGGCTGCTGGAAGCCCTGGGGGAACGCCTCGAAAACGGCGAACAGACCATCGTGCTGCTCAACCGGCGCGGATTTTCGAGCTTCGTCGCCTGCCGCGCCTGCGGCGAGCGCATTCAGTGCATGAACTGCTCGGTCACTCTGACTTACCACAAGCGCGACCGCCGGCTGCTGTGCCACTACTGCGGCTATGCCGAGAAAGTGCCCCAGGTTTGCCCCAAGTGCGCCAGTGAGCACATCTACTTCCTGGGCCTCGGTTCCGAGCGCGTGGAGGAAGAACTGCACCGCGAGTTTCCAGCCGCCCGAATCGCCCGCCTGGACCGCGACACGGTTACCGGCAAGCGGCAGTACGAAACCATTCTCGACCAGTTCCGTGAACGCAATTACGACATTCTGGTGGGGACGCAGATGATCGCCAAGGGCCACGATATCCCCAACGTGACCCTGGTGGGCGTGGTCTCGGCGGATGTCGGCCTCGGCATGCCGGATTTCCGCGCCGCCGAACGCACCTTCCAATTGCTCACCCAGGTGGCCGGCCGCGCCGGCCGCGGCAACCTGCCGGGCATCGTGCTGATGCAGACGCTCAACCCCGAGCACTACGCCGTGCGCATGGCGGGCGCGCAGGATTATGGCGCGTTCTACGCCAAGGAGATTGTCTTCCGGCGCGCCAT
>JBKQVG010000085.1:0-13652 GCA_052325345.1 Bryobacteraceae bacterium | reverse complement strand
TGGTGGAAAACGCGCTGCATATGTTTGCCGCCGACCTGAAGCGCTTTCCGGCCCATCCGAATGCCCCCTACCAACCGCGGCCGAACTCACTGGAAAAATACATTGCGTTCGTGCGCGAGGCCAAACTCGACCACACGGTTCTGGTTCAGCCCGAGCCCTACCAAGACGACCACCGTTATCTGGAATGCTGCTTTACCCAGGAGCCGTCCCCCGGCTACTTCAAAGGCACATGCCTTTTCGATCCGATCGATCCCAAAACGCCCGCCCGCATTCAGGAACTCGTGAACCGGAACCCCAACCGCATTGTAGCTCTGCGAATTCACGAGACCCGCGCGCGCAACCTGCCTTACACCAAGACCGGGCCCATCAAGGACCGCGACCTCGGCGCTCCTGAAATGAAGAACACCTGGCGGAAGATTCAGGAAATGGGTATGTCGATTCAGATCCAGTTGCTGCCTTACTTTGCCGCGCCAGTGGGTGTGCTGGCCTCCGGGTTTCCAGACACTCCCGTGCTGATCGACCACCTGGGGTGGCCCAACCGGGGCACGCCCACCGAGTACGAAGAGGTGCTTAAGCTGGCAAAGTTACCCCGTGTATACATGAAGATTGCGATCCTCGGACCGGACTCCAAAGCGGTGCTACGACGCGCGTACGACGCATTTGGTCCCGACCGGTTGATTTGGGAGTCGTACGGCACCTCGATGGAAGCGTTCGACAAAGTGTTGGTGCAGATTAACGACGTGCTCGATTTCGCACCGGAAAACGAGCGGATGAAGATCCGCGGACTCAACGCGATGAAGGTGTTCCGGTTTCCGATGTGAGAGTTCCGCAGCCTGCTTCGGCTGCTGCATCTGTCCTCTTATCCGGCCACGACCGGCGCCTGAATGATGGCATCGATCCATTGCCGCATGCGACGGTGGTGTCCGCCCTTCCAGTAAGCGCGGCCGCAAGCCGGACAGCGCAGGAACTCATCGTGCAGCAGGGCAACCTGGGCAGGAAGTTGATGGCCCACCTCGTCTTTGCCCGCCTGCGCCAGCAGCGTGTTGCAGCGCAGACATCGCGAGAAGGGCCTCGCCAAGCGCCCCAAATCAAAACGCCTAACCACCTCCGCGAGTTGCTGCTGCGGTTGGGTTGCCCGGAGGTAATATCCGTGTGTCACGGAGCCGCGTTTGAGGAGACCCACATCGCGGGTCAACAGAATCCGGCGTTCGTGGCGCGAGACCTCCGCCAGGCACTCGTCGGCGCAACGGTTCTGATACAGAGTGTCAAATCCCAACATCCGCAGGTGTGCGGCCAGGCGGCCGAGGTGCACATCGAGTACGAATCGTGTATCGCGGAGCGGCTCCAGCCGCAATCGGGTCAGGCCGACGATGTCGAACGCCTCGAAGACCGGGTAAACACTGATCCGGTCGCCGTCTTGAACCCGGTAGGCGAAATCCACCGATTGTCCGTTGACCAGGATGAGATCGACCTCGGTGTGAGGCACACCGAATGATTCGATGCGATCCTTGACGGTTGCGACATCCAAGCCATACGCGAACTCCGTGAAACGGCGCTCCGGCACTAGAAAGTCGTTGAGTTCTGCGTAGAAGCGGAAGTTCGCTACAGGCATGACATTGGCCAAGGCCCTATTGGGCATATCGGTCAGCACCGAGTGTACACCCGGCGGCTCCCGGCCGCGGAATGTCTGGCAGCGCTGTTATGTCTTTTCAGCTATTGTCCAATTCATTTGCGGAAGGCGGATGGATTCCGGAATTGTACTCGTGCAAAGGTGCCGACCTCTCACCGTCGCTCGAATGGGGTGGTGAACCGGGGGACGTGCGCAGTTTCGCGCTCGTAGCCGAAGATCCGGACGCACCTTCCGGCATGTTCTGTCACTGGCTCGTATATGATATTCCGCCGAACGTGCACAATTTGGCGCAGGGTTCTCAAGCCCGGCTCGGTGGGAGTGAGCGGCACCAACGATTTCGGCCGGCCCGGTTACCCGACTACGTTAACCATGGCCCCTATTGCTTCGGCGTCGAACCCCGGAGAGAATTCAAGCGAGCACTACACCTGGATAGTCTTACTTCCGCTTGTACCGTCAAAACATTCCTCGCGACGAAAATGGTAATGGAGCAATTCCTTGCGAGTGCACATCCGAGTGAACCTTGGCCCATATTTAGATTGGGGGCGGGCCAGTCGCCTGAAATTGAGGGCGCTTCCGGCACACCGGATCGAAGGCACCCCTGGATCACAGGAAGGACAGTGCGTGCCGACGCTCGAACCTGGAGAGCGTGCGGCCAGGCTCTCCGCGTTACAGGCCCGGGTTCACGCCCTGTCGAGACAGCGACGGAGCAGGTCCGAGTTCCGGCCGTGGAGGCCGGACATGTTTTACTACATGTTCTCGTCCACCGCCAGCGTGATGATGCCCTGGCTAGCGGGAGTCGCCCCCGTGGGTCTGAGCGCGCGAGCCATCGTCACATCGGTTTTGTGCTTCGGGCTGCTTTGCTCGGCTCCGGCCGTGGCGAACCGACTACGTTTCTGGGTGGGATTTCGCCGACCGAACCGGCGATTGCGGCAGAGGATTGCCGCGTTGCAGGCGGAAGTGGAGCGACTGCAGGGTGCTGCAAAGTGAGGAAAGAAGCGTGGGCCTGGGTCCGACAGCGAGTAATCGAGCAGCGGTGGGTGCTGATTTCGTTGCTGGTCCTGGTGCCGGTCGGTTTCTACAGTAAGTTCTACCGGGGACCAGTCAGGGAATGGGTGAACGACTCGCTGGGGGGCACGTTCTACGTGATTTTCTGGTGCCTGGTGGCACGCTGCATCTGGACGGGCTGGAGCGCGGCGCGGGGTCTTTGCCCTTGGTAAGGACCATCAATGCGAAGCGTCCCGGCTTCGCTTCGGGCGGTATTCGGAACTGGATCGACGTTGCCGATTGCTCAATGATGGCGACCTTGATGTCGGTAGTTCCGTCCGTCAAGTACAACGCCGCCACGTTGTCCCGATCCAGGTTTGCCCCTTGGGCCACCAGCACATCCCCAACCCTAGTCCTAGTGCAGCCGATAAAGCGCCAAATGTTTTGTCGCCATAGCGAATTTGAGATCCGGATATAAAATGGAGAATGGAGGTGGACCGCGGCTGAGTATGCTGACTGCCCGAGCAATCCGGCTTTTCATCGTCCTCGCGATAAGCGCGATCAGTGTCACCGGTTTTTTGGAGGGAGGCGGTGCCTCGTATCGAGACCAGCAGGGTCGCTTCTCGCTGCGCGTGCCGAATGGATGGACCGCGGCGCCCCTGGGTGATTCGGTCCAGGTCAAACGCGGCAACGCTTTTGCGAGCGTGATGGTGTCCGGCGGCGGCCAAGAACCAGCGCGCCTGTTGTCGTCGCTGGCCGGTCAGGTGGGAAGCCAGTGGAAAAGCTTCAAGCAGATCCAACAGGGAGCCTCCACGCTCGGCGGGCAGAGGGCGGCCTTCGGATTGTATGGGGGGCTGAACCCGCACGGCGTCGATTCGCTGCTCAAGATCGTGGCGGCGAGCACCGGCCGGTACTCCTTCGCTCTTGTGATGTCGTCTCCCACGGGTGAGTACATGGCCATGAAGGCCGGCTTTGACGAGATTGAGCAGGGCTTCTCGACCGGCAGTGCGGCACCGGCGCCCACCTCACCAGCAGTTCAGGTGTCGAACGAGCCTGCGGCTTCGCGTCGCGGCGCTTCCACACCATCCGCATCGACGAACTTGTCTTCGGGTCAATACCTACGCTTCAAGCGGGTGAGCTTTATGGACGACCCGAGGCAGATCGGTGGCGAAGTGTTTAAGCTGCTGATTCCATCAAATTGGCAGATGGAAGGTTCCATGGAGTGGGTCCTCCGAAGTGGCGGTATGCTCATTGACGCATCGCCTCGGATGCGCGTCTTCAATCCCAAGGGCGTAGAAGAGGTCGGAATGATGCCCAATCTATCGTTCCGCTGGCAGGGGATCAGGCTTCAAGATCCCGAAGTGCGTCCGCCGGTGCTGGATATTGGCGCCGTGCTGCGGACGGTCGTGCTGCCGAAGTATTTCCCGAACCTGCGGGGCGCCCAGATTGTCAGCCAAGCGGAGTTGCCCCAACTAGCTGCGGCGTATGGGAAAACTGCGCCGCCCACACCGCCTGGGAGTTCTTTACAATTCCGGGCGGGAAAGGTGCGGCTCGAGTATCAGCAGGGTTCGACCCCGGTGGACGAGGACGTCTACTGCGTGACCGGTATTTTGAATTCTCGGTCAGGTGCGTTGTGGTGGGTGAACCTAATTCGCTTCTCCAAGGCAGAGAAGGGGAAACTCGAAGATCAGTATAAGTTATTCCAGACTGTGCTCTACTCCGCGCGCCTTAACCTGGTATGGTTTAACATTTTTACGCAACTCCAGAAGGTGGCGTTTCAACGAGCTATGAATGTCCAGGCCAATATAGCGAAAACGATAGAGCTCTTGAAGAAGAATGGAGAAGCGATTTCCAACAGCACCATGCAAGCTTGGAAGAACCAGATGGCGGCGCAAGACCGCATGAATGCCAGCTTCGACCAGTATATCCGGGGCGTGGAGAACTACCGTGACTCTAGGGGCGAGACCGTGGAGCTTCCGAGCGGATACAAAAAGGCATACACCAACGGTCTCGGAGACTATGTTCTGTCGGACGATGCGAACTTTAACCCGAATAAGTTGCCTGCGAGCTTCGTCCAGATGACCAAGCCGTGACTTAGCGGCCGGCAGTTGGAGGAGGGAATGAAGCCTCTGCTCTAGCTCACATTTACGTTTGCAAGAACCACGCAGCGGCAGGCTGCCGCAAATCCCCCCGCGACCGGAGTCCCCGGACCGGGAATCGAAGCAACCAATCTGAAAGTTCAAGGCAGCGACGGAGCGATGCGGTGTAAGGCACCATAGTCCACTTCAGAATGTTCCGGAAGGGGCGTTTATGCGTATTCTCGGTTGGATTCTGCTGATTGTCGGGATCGTATTTGAGTTGCTCGTGGTGATGGCGAGGTTGGGAGGAGGCAACGTGGGGCCGGCGGCGTTGCTGGTGGGCGCGATCTTGATCAGCCTCGGCTGGAGTCTGACACAGTACTGGAAGGGGACCGTGACGGAGCAGCCCACCTCGGTTTCCCCGTCTGCAAACAGCAGCGGGCATCACCCAGCGCTGGCCATGGCGACCCAGGAGATGACGATGACGCTGCCGGTGGTGGAGCTGGTAGCCCGCGAACTGGCGCGGACACGGCGGTTGAACTGGATCGTGGTGGGATGCATCATGGGGCCGCTGTTGCTGATAGGAGCGGTGGTCGACGCGACGACACCTCAGCAGGGGACGAGCATCTTTCGAATCATGGCGGCGGTCAGCGCAATCTCGGGCGCTATCCTGGGCGGCCTCCTGTTTTTGACGGCGGAGCTTCCGCTGCGGCGGGACCTGCGGGAGCCTTCGTACCTGCGCACAAGCGGGCCCATACAGTTGGTGAGTGTACGAGGGGGAATTCTGCTCCGGCTGGCGGACCGCGCGTTCTTCGTAAAGCAGAAAACGCTGTGGAAATTGTTGCACGGCGTGTCTTGGGCCACAGTGGAGTACAGCCGGCATGGGCACGTCATTCTTGAAGTGCGCGACGAGAAGGGGCAGAGCATCTGGCGAGACATGAACTTCAGCGGGTGCGGACTTCCAGCGAGTCGGGATAGCGGAGGCAGATGACGCATTTCACTTGGATGCGCATGACCACTCGAAATCGGTCGTAGCAGCGCTAGTTTTCTTGGCGGACGATCCCGAGCTTAGCCAGGAATGGGCGGGAGCTCGCCGGCCAGAACGGTCTGGATTGCTACGTCACGTACTTCGGATCCAGCTCGATGCCGAGACAGACGCGTCGGTCAACTCCGCGGCTGCGAGTGTAGTGCCGCTGCCGAGGAACGGCTCGCTCCAGCCATTGTATGACGCCGCCAGCCGCTACGCGCTGGAGTACGTGTTCGGCCGGAAGCTAGAACCGCGCCACCGCTCCTGAAGATCCCGCCACACACGGCCGCGCGCAATTCGCACCTGCGCGGCCTCACCCTCACTGACAATCTAAAACCAACGTTGTGATCCGCAGGCCGCCCTCTGCAACCGTAGCCGCGTGCAATTCCCTCCTCCACGGCCTCATCCCCTGAGAACCTGAAACCCACGTCGTGACCCACCGGGCCGGAGGTGTGTCCACAGCCTCACCTACAACCGTTGCTCGCCGGAGATCCTCAGTGAAAGCGCCCGAAAGAACTCGACCGGCGTCGCGAACCGCAAGCCAGTCCGCCGCGCGACGGCCGGCGTGAAGTGTTTGGTGTTGTGCGTGAGAAACCAATCGGGACGACTCGCTATCGCGGAGAGCAACACGGCAACATCTGCTGCATGACGAATTAGGTGGCGCGCCGCCTTGACCTCTGCTTGTCCCGGATAGGGCACCATCTCCGGCTTCATGAGCGCGATCAAACGGGCATAGTCCTCCAACACGCGGTTCGCCTCCGCGGTTTCCAGTCCACTCAGGCGGATCAGAAGGTTATCTTCAACCTCGTCGCGCACCGCTTCGGCAAGAACGAGCCGGCAAATCCGTGCCGCGCACAGTGAAAGAACGGCTTTGTCCAGTCCCCAGGTGGAGACAATGCCGGCGGTCAGGACGTTTGAGTCGAGGAAAAGCCGAACACGTTCTCTCTGGCTCAACGCCCCTTGCTCCGTCGCCGCGTTCCGGGGCGCGCCTGCCCGGCAAGTTCTGGGTAGCGGCGAGCAAAAACGCGTTGTCGTGCCTCGGGCAACGTATCCAGCAAATCCGTCGGGTTGACTTGCCGGCGCTCGAATACAGATGTGATGGATTCACACAGAGTGCGGAAGCGATCCTGCTCCGGGACCAGAATGAGAGCTTCGCCCACTCGCAAAACCGCGACGGGGGCGCCGGTGCCCAGGCCCAACTCGTCACGATACTGCTTGGGAATTGTGAGCTGCCCCTTCTCGCCGACCCGGCTGTTGGCCACGTATTCGACTCGTGACTGGCTGGAAGGCATATTTCAACTCCTGGTAAGAATATCCTACCACAGCGGCTGCCACTCTCGCTCCTCGGGAGATCATCCCACCTTGACCGGAATGAACAAGGCCGGATTCTTCTTCGCCATGTCCACCACGTGCGTGTAACGCGCGGTCATCCGCGGATCGGCGTGACCGAGCAATTCCTGCACCGCTCGCAGGTCGCCCGTGTGAAGGTAGCCCAGGGTGGCGGCTGTATGCCTCAGGGCGTGGTTGGAAATCCCTGGCCGCTTCAGACCGGCCAACTGCAGGCAGCGGACCGTCTGCGCGCGGATGCATTCACGGGTCAGTCGATGACAGTGACGGCTGATGGTGCTGAACAGCGGCGTGCCGTCGGCGCCCGCCGCCACTTCGCCGCGCAGCGTCACGTATTGCTGGATTTGTCCTGCGGTGTCCGGCCGCAGATACACGACCCGGTCGCGGATCTTGCCCCGTGCCAGCAGGGCGAGGTTCCCGCCTTTCTCGGCCAGATCCTCAACGTTGGCTCGCTGCACCTCGATGGTCCGCAAACCGTGCAAGGCCATCATGTCGGTCATGAGGAGATTGCGCAGCCGGCGGACTTTCTCCTGGCCGGTGGCCTGGTTGGGGTCAGGAATCACCGACAAGAACTTGTCGAGTTCCTCATCGCAGAGGTACTTGAAATCCTCCGTGGCGTACCGCATGCGCGGGGACTTCACGCCAGCCGCGGGATTGTCGGGACGCAGGCCGGCGTTCCTGGCGGCGTCGTAGAAGCGTCGCACGATGATCAGCTTCCAGCGGATGCTGCCGGGCTTGTAGCCGGCCTCGATCATCGCCTGCCGGTAACGCTTCACCTGGGTGCTGGTGACGGTGGCCGGGTCGAAGCCCTGCGCGCCGCACCAGGCGACCCACAGCTCGACCTCGTTGCGGTAGTTGTGGATGGTGTCTGCGGAGGCTTCGCCGTTGGCCACGTCCACGCGCAGGAAGTCGGCGAAAGCAGCGTCCAGTTCGGAACGCGTCCGCGGAAGCCGGTAGGGTACCAGGGAAATCATTGTGGAATCCTCGATGGGGGAAGTTCTGTGACGTCTTTGACCAAATGCTCCGCGCTGAAGCGCGCTTTCACCGGTATGGACAAGGCCGGGTTGCGTTTCGCCATATCGACCACATGCGCGTAACGCGTGGTCATGCGTGGGTCGGCGTGGCCCAGAAACTCCTGCACCACGCGCAAGTCACCGGTGTGCAGGTAACCCAAGGTGGCGGCCGTGTGGCGCAAGGCGTGGTTCGAAATGCCCGGACCCTTGAGGCCAGCCAGCCGAAGATATTCGTTTGTGTGCAAGCGGATCGAACGCCGGCTCAAACGCCTGCCGCCCCGGCCCGCGGAGGGAAACAAGGGCGTTCCGTCCTCATCCGGGGCGACAGTGCCGCGGAGGGCCAAGTATTCCTTTATCCGCTTGGCAACGTCCGGCCGTAAGTAAGCGAAGCGGTCACGACGCTTGCCGCGCACCAGCAACACCAGGTTCTCGCCCTTCTCGGTCAAGTCCTCAACATTGGCGCGATGCACCTCGATGGTTCGCAATGCTTGCAGCGCCATCATGCTGACCATGAGGAGGTTTCGCAAGCGCATGACCTTTTGTCCTCCGGTGGCCTGGTCGGGGTTGGGGATGGCCGCTAGCAGCTCGGCCAGTTGATCGTCGCACAGGTACTTGAAATCTTCCGTTGCTTGGCGCACGCGCGGGGACTTGACTCCCGCCGCCGGGTTGTCGGTTCGTAGACCGGCGGCCCGCGCGGCGTCGTAGAAGCGCCGCACGACCGACAACTTCAAGCCGACACTGACGGGCTGATAACCTGCCTCCAGCAGAGTTTGGCGGAAGCGTTTAATGTGGGCCGCCTCCACTGTCGCCACATCCAAGTTCTGCGAAGCGCACCAGGCTACCCATTGCGCAGCCCCGCGGCGGTAGGCCCACATAGTCTCCACCGCAGCATCCCCGTTGGCCACGTCAACGCGCAGGAAGTCGGCAAAGGCGGCGTCGAAAACGGTCGATGCGGCCACAACCTGGTCCTGGCGAAGCGTCGGAACGAGCTTCAGCGGTACCACGGCAGCGCTCATCGGGAGGAATCCTCGGTTACTGGGGTTACGGGCACGTCGCACCCATGGACGCTCTTCGGCGGGGAACAGTCAAGAGCGGTGGGCAAGGGGCCTCGCGGTGCAAGCCGAACGCCTCCCACCGGCGCTTGGCTCCCTCAAGAGCAACTCCATGACGGCGAGCGGTTCTTTTTGATCGGCGGTTCCAGATTCCAGTATTCGGATGAATTGCATGATGACGCCTCGATTGATGGCGATCGGCACCGTGTCGCAAAACTCTGCCGCAGATTTCTGCGAAGGCGGCGGGGCTTTGGGGTGTGCGGCTCCGGTGAATACCGGTTTTGATTTCTCTTGTCGCTAATCGCGGAAGAGCGTGCCGTTGACGTACGCGATTCGAACCACAGAGGGTCTTATCCTGGGTACCGTCGTCACCGGCACGGGCTTGATTGGATGTTCTGTTGGTTCTTCAACGGACAGATTTCTTTCCCTTGACGGTCCGGACCCAGAACCTGGTTCGTGCGATTACAACCAGAGCCGCGACTATGGCGACGTACAAACCGATGATGAACCAGCGCGGCATTCCGCAGCGCAAACAGCCCAGTCGAACCATATAACGATGTCACCGGGGGATGGCCGCCAGACTGTCGCCCCGCCGTTCCCATCACCTTCTGGCCGCCCCTCTGAGGTATCCATGACCTGACGCTGCCAACATTCCATAAGGACGGCTATGGTATCCTCCCGCGATGCACAGATCATTGGCCAGTGGCTGCAAAGCCAGGCCAGCCCCCATACCCGCGGCTGCTACCGCCGCGACTCCGGCCGGCTGCTCGCTCATGTCCGCAAGCCGCTAAATCGCATCGGCCTAGGCGACCTCCAGGGTTTCGCCCAATCCCTGGTGGATGAGGGCCTGGCCCCCATCTCCCGCGCCCGCACCATCGCCGCGATCAAAAGCCTGTTCGGCTTCTGCCACCGCATGCAGTACCTGGCCGCGAACCCGGCCGCCGAGTTGCCGCTCCCTTACTACGAGAACCGCTTGGCAGAGCGCATCCTGGGCGAGGAGGACCTGCAGCGAGTGCTGTCCGCCGCCACCGAACCGCGCAACCGCACCCTGCTCCAGTTGCTCTACGGTGCGGGGCTGCGTGTTTCCGAGGCCTGCGGCCTGCGCTGGCGCAACCTCCGTCCGCGCGGGGATGCTGGGCAGGTGACGGTATTCGGCAAGAACGGCCGCACGCGGGCCATCGCCCTGCCCGCGCCGCTGTGGTCGGGGCTGATCGGCCAACGCGGCGCAGCGAGCGCGGACGCGCCGGTCTTCCCGTCCCGCAGCGGGCGGGCCCTGGACCGGGGGCGGGTTCGGGCCATCGTGCGCCAGGCGGCCGAGCGCGCTGGCGTTGATGCCCACCTGAGCCCGCACTGGCTGCGGCACGCCCACGCCTCGCACGCCCTGGATCACGGCGCGCCGATCCACCTGGTACAGGCCACGCTGGGCCACCGCTCGGTGGCGACTACCAGCGGCTATCTTCACGCCCGCCCGGGCGACTCCAGCGCGCGCTTCCTCGCACTGGAGGGAGCGCCGGCAGAATTTCGCAGAATCGCCCAGCCTTTCAAGCAAGCCACCCTGCCGAAGAAAGCGTCCACAAACGCCAAGGCGGCCCAACCTACCGAACCGGCTGCCCCTGGCGCCCGCCACGGTAGCAAGACCGCCAAGGTCCTGAACCTGCTGAAGCGGCCGGACGGAGCCAGTTAGGTTCAAGGTTCCCGCCTCTTCGGCCCGCCCAGGCTTCGGCCGCGTTGGGCAGTTCTGCTTCTATCACCTTCTCCGTGCCAATCGGCCAGGGCCAGACACAGGCCCTGCAGGTCTGGATGCCCGGCACGGACCCGCCGCATCCATACCCTGATTAAAACCTTTAGCGGTTCTTGTGTTCACTGTGCGTTCTCTTTGGTCCGTTCATAAATCAAGAACGCCCGCGCCAAGTCGAGCATATGTCCACCGCCCGGCTCGATCGAGCTGATGCTTTGAGCGATTAGCTCTATCTCCGGCGTCCGGTCTCCACGCCAGACGCGCAGAATCAGATCGAGCACGTAGTCGCCGCGGCCTGGAATCGTCTCGGTGCGGCCGTCCGGCATTTGCAATAGGATCGGCTCGCCGATAAGCCCCTTTTCGAGCACTTCGAGTCTGCGACGAAAGTTCACGCTCCGGTCTCCGGTTCAAGATTCATCGCGATTACTTCGATGGTCCCTTCCTCGGCATCCCTCCAGCCATCACCAGCCCTTCGCCCCCGTCGATTTGTTGAAGAATCGCCTTGCTTTTCCAGCACTTCGGAGTGATCCATGTCCATGACCGCGGTAAGCGGAACAAGGAGATTCAAAATGACGACTTTCACGATCGATAGCGAAAACAACATCACGGCGTTTGGCTCCGCAGAGGAAGCCGCCGCCACAACTGCCACCCCCATTGACACCTTCGCCAGCCAGAAGGAACTGGCGGAACTGGTCGCCACTTGGCCGGCGGAGCGCCTGGTGGCCATTTGGAACAGCCTGCCGGGCGTTGAGCCGGTGAACGGGTTCAAGAGCGCCAAGGCTGCCGCCAACCGCATTTGGGAGCGTATCCAGGGCTTGGGCGAACCCGCCCAACCCGAGACGAACCCCGCCAAGCCGAAGGCGGAACGAAAGGCCAAAGGCGGCGCACAGGCGGCCAAGGGCGCGCCCGCCAAGCCCAAGGCGACCAAGAAGACCACCCCGGCCATGGCCGCGCCCAAAGCCAAAAGGGCGGCAAAACCGGCGAAGGCCGAGTCTGGCCCGCGCGCTGGCAGCAAGACCGCCTAGGTGGTTGCGATGCTCCGCATCCCCCTTGATCACCACCGCACGCGGGCCGCCATGCTGCCGCGCCCAGGCGTACACCTCGGCCGTCGCGTACCCCGAATCGATGGCGAACATCGTAATCGGCAAGCTGGCGCCTGTTACCGAAAGGTAGTAAGTATCCAGCACCGCCGTGAGCTTCTGCCAAACTCCCGCCTCGGCCGTTTGCCCTGCCAACACCTGGTAATCTACCGACCAGGACTCCTTGCCGCGACCCCAGGCCACCACCTCCACCTCGATGCGGTCCTTCTGGATATCGATTCCCGCCGTGAGGAACAGCCCGCCATCCGGCACGTTGCCGATGCGATAGTCCTCGCGCCGATCATAGAGCCGCTGCCAGTCCGGGGCCTCTCCCCGCAGCGCCCACGTCTCCCCTAGCACCGTGTTGACGAAGACCTGGAGCAGAGCGGGGTTCTTGTGGGCTTGCTCGAACTGCTTGGCGGCGCCCGCCCACGAAAACCATCCCACCGGAGAGTACAGGCTGGACAAGTGAAAACCAGCCGTTTTGGCGTCGCCGACGGCAGCGGGGCGCCACTCTCCCTGGGCCAGCATCGACTGCTTCTGATGGTTCTGGATCTCCATCAGAGAATCCGCTCGTCCTCACGGTGGTGAGGTCATACACATCGGCGCCAGAAGAGCCCCCGAGGCCGCCCAAACTACAAACCGACTGAGGCCGAGCGGAACACCGTCCAAATCCGACGATTGGATGCTGCTCGCAGCCCCGTGAAGAGGCTGTCGGGCGTTTTGGGGGGCTGCAAACTGGCCAGGCGGAACTGGGCAGTCTGCGAGCCAGCCGAGGTTTGGCCCCTGTTGCGCACGTTTGGCCCACGTTCGCTCCGGTGGCGACGGCTTGGGGTATTCCACGGCGTGGCAGGGTGGGCAGGTATCGAGGCTAGGGCAGAAAAGCCCGCCGCGGCCGGAGCCGGGCGGGCCAGGAGGGAGGGAGGGTTCGATGCTACTTGTTGAGGCGATAAGTGCGCTCCCCGCCCTCCGGCTTGAACGATTCGACTGCGTATCCGGCTTTCTTCATCTCCACCGCCGCCAAGAAGCGCGGCGTCGGGATCGAGTCCTTGAAGAACCAGTCGGGCGACCGCCTCTACCGGATCACCAAGTAGTACACCTGCCCACCGTAAGCCGCCGCCGGGTTCGACGATCCGGCGGCGGTTCCTGCTTCTGCGGATGCGCATCCACAATCTCAGCTCCGCAGCGGGCGATTCAGGCATCGACTGGGCCGCGCTCCACGGCCAGCTCGGCGAAGCTCCGCCCGTCGCCCTCCAGTACGGCTGCTTTGCCCGTGTATTCCTGCCACCGCCGGCAAATGACATCGGCATACCGCGGCTCGAGTTCCACCACCCGTGCCCGCCGTCCCGACTTTTCGCAGGCGATCATCGTCGTCCCCGATCCCCCAAAGGGATCGAGAATCGTGTCGCGGATATTAGGTGTGATCGTATTACCTTGTGCGATCTAAACAATGTGGGTTGGTTCCTTAGAAAACAAGATGAATATGTCCGATATGTCCGATATAGATGGTGGAGTTCCGGCTGTATCTGTGCCGCCGAATTGGGAGGCAACGACTGTGAGGTCCGGCGTAGTAACCATCTAACTAGCCAAGGGCTCCGCCCTTGATATCCCTGCGGGATATGGGAGTCGAGGAAGTCAGGAGTCAGAAGCCAGAATGGCGGCGGCGTACGCGCCGAGAAGCCGGCTGACTTCTTCGAGCAGGGT
>JBKQVG010000084.1:0-12064 GCA_052325345.1 Bryobacteraceae bacterium | reverse complement strand
AGATTTTGTTTTGTTTCTCAGACGGGGCGAAGTCCCATCGGATGCGGAAGGGTTCGCTCCCACCGATTCACCCGCGGATCTTCCCGAAGATCCTCCAATCCTACCCATAGATTCTGCTATACAGCCCATAATGGTTATCCGGGATGTTCGAGCCGATTAGCCCGTGTGTGTGTTCGTGGCCACTTGTCGCCGGATTCGGGCAAAACAGCACGCGAAGCCGATAGATGGGCAAGCCGCATCTCAAAATACCAGTCGCGCGGAAGCCTGCATGACCCGGTTGCCACTGGCCGACGCGATCGAGCCGAAGGTTGCATGCGCTTCGGTTTCGCGATTACAGTCGCGTACCCGACAGACGCTCCCTGACCGTCGCGGCCCGGAAATGCGCGGGTCAGAGCCGGGACCGTGAGGAGCGGTTCCACGTAGATACGTTAGCGAACTTCCGAAACGGTGTACGAAGGTAGCGCAAGACGCACCCACGCATGCGCCACACCCGGCTGCCCGTCACTGCGGTATATCGCGCTCCAGTGGGCATAGCTGATCCGATTCAGTTCCAAAGTCAGGTTGACCTTTTCCGGCGCCCGCACCTGGTAGCAAAGTTCCATCGATTGCCCTGGCGCCAGCGAGGCGGGCGTTGCGGGCGACTGGTCTACCGAGAAGTCCAGTCGCGGCTGAAAACTCATTCGGATTTCCTGGATCGGGGATGCCGACGTGTTTTTCACCGCGAAGCACGCCGATGCCGCTCCGCCCTTGGACATTTCGACAGTCTCACGCACCGGATGCACTTCCATGCTGCCAGGACGCGGATTCCCCTGCTCGCGGAGCATGGCCAGAAACCAGGGCACGTTCTTGAAAACCAAACCGGAGTTGCGCAGTCCGGCGCCGCGATCCGGGTCACCGCGCTTTTCCTGATAGTCGAACTTCCAGGCGTCTTCTCGCGCCAAGGCCGCTACCAGCATTTCGCGAGGCACGGCCAGAAACAAGGGATCTCCGGTCCGCTGATATTCGGCGCGCATCAGGCGCAAGTGGCTCACAATACAGAGCGGATCCGGCGCACGCGAGGGGTCGTTCTTGTGCCGAATGCCGTCCGGGCCCGACCCAAACTCTTCGGTCAACATATGCCGTCCGAAGCGCTCCAGCATGGCGTCGATTTCGGGCTGTTTTGCCCATGAATTAAACTTCAGCAAGGCTGCCGACAGCAGCCCGCTGTTGTAGCCCGAACCTCCGTAGTATTCGGCGGCCTCTGTGATGATTGCTGGGAATCCGCTGTGCACCGGATATTCCCATCGCATCACCCAATCCACCAGCTTCGCTGATCCGCGCAGGTAGCGTTCGTCCCAGGTGGCTTCGTACACGTCGTTGAGTGTCATCATCGGGTGCCCCGATTGGCGCTCCATGCCGCCGATATTGAGCGCCGGAGTGTCGGTCCGCAGGACCCAATCTGCGATTGCCTTGGCGCCTTCCAAGCCGTCCGGATCGCCCGTGAAAAGGCTTGACCAGATCAGACCCTCCACAAATCCGGCGTGGGACATGTTAGGCGCGTCGGAGGTGTGGTGGCCCCAATTGTCATGGCTGTGGGCGTGGGGCGCGCCTATAAGGTTCGGGTCTTTGCTCGAAAAGTGCATACAATCCACATCCACGTAATGCTGGGCCGAGGCTAATCCCACCCGCAGCGCTTCGGCGTCTCCGGTGCGCACGAAGTCCAGAATGGCCGCCGCCGGCACGTCGTACTCATTGTCGATCCACATGGTCAGGCCAAATACATATGCCGGCGCTCTGTGGTCGCCATAATTCTCGAACCCCAAGCCCACTTCGCCCACGATTCTCCTGGTGGCGTGTGTCGCGAGGCTCTTCTCAATCGCGGGCAAGGGGCCCTTGGCTGCCGTTTCGATCGGCCCGAATACTCCCGATGCCGTGTACCATTCCGGGGTGGCCAGCGCCAGCACCGGCCCATTCGCCAGCAACGCCCCGTCGCCCGCCGCTTTGCCGTAGTACAGGTCAATGTGATGTGTTTTGCCGACTCCCTGATACCAGTTGTAGGTCCCGCCCTCCGGCGCCCACAGGTCGATGCTCAAGCCTTGCGGAAACCAGCGCAGCGCCTTGGGATACTGCTCCCGAAACGCCGCCACACCCACGCCCATGTTGCCGAGCGAGGCCCATCCCGGAGCCTTCGCGTCCGCCGTTGCGGCAATCTGAACACCGCTTTCGGTAGCCGCTACCGGAACTTTCAGCACGATAGACTTGATCTCCAACATCGTCCGATCATCCATGTTGGCCATGAAATAATCGATCTCCACCAGTGGACTACCCGCATAGGCGTGAATCCGCGCGCGATAGCCCCGCGCGCTGGCGGCGATCACGGCATGCAGAGGCCCCCCCTGCTCGATCTCCAGATGCGCATCCGGCACCGGCCAAACCTCGCCATAAAGTCCAGTGATTTGGCTGGTCACCGGACCGGCCTGCAGCACCCGCCCGTCCGCCGTCCGCACATCCTCGATCAGACCAAATCGCGCCCGCGGAACGGTGAAGCGTATCGCCCCGGTATCCACTTCCATCCCGCTACCGGTCTCGTTGATTCTCACCTGTGCCGTGGGCGCCCGCCTCTGCACCTTATTCCCATAGGCCACGGTGTAGTGCCCCTCTCCCGACTTCGAAAAATCGTGCTCGAAATCCAGGTACAGCCACTTCACGCTGCCATCCGCCCACACGGCTTCCGCCCGATTCTGTGTCGCCACCGCCGAGCCGCTCGCATCCAGCACCGTCGCGTTGTCCGCCGAGCTCAACTCGCCTTGCGGAATCGGAATCCCGCAGCGCACCGGCCAATTCGCACCGCCGGCGAACCGCGGGGCCCGCACGGTTACCGGCACGCGACGTTCGTCCGCCGAGCCGCGCACCGTTGCCGGCGCCTTCCGCCGTGCCGCCTGGAACAGCCGTTCATCGGCTGCCGGGTCATCCACCGGCATGAGGCGCACATAGTCGAAGTAAACTGGTCCTGCCGACACCGGGTCGCGGTAGCAGTCGTCGATCCACAACTCGATGACGCCATCCTTCATGGGCAGCACCCCAAGATCCGCCTCTCTGCCGGCCTCATAGCGCTTCCACGACTTCCCGTCCAGCGACACCGCCACAGCCCGCCCGGGGTCGTTCATGGTCGCGCGGTACGGCCCGGCATGGACCTTCATGCGGAAGTGCAAAGCGCGCATCGCGTCCGGAGAGCGGTCGTCCTTCACCGTGTCCGATTTCAGCACCGTGCCGTCCGACCAGTAAATCAGGTTGGGGTTATACTGCATCGACGAGCGCCAGTCCACGTCCGCGACCTCGACTTTCGCCGCCTTGTCCAAGTCCACGTTAATGACCGCCCATTTGCCGTCGCCGTCGCGGTCTTCGTCGCTCACCAGTTCCGGGTTGACGATCCCAAGGTTCGATTCCAGTATGACACCGCGTCTGCCGGTGGGATAAGGCTGCGAAATCAGAGCGCCGGTCTGGTAAGAATCCACCTGCGCCGCGCGGAAGACGAGGTCCGCCACCTTGGTGACTCCGTGCCCGGTGCCTCGAATGCTTGCGCGCACGCTCGCCGTGCCTGACGGCGCGGCGAAGAAACGGTCATAGGCCAGCCAACCAGGGGCGGCCGTTCCAGGAGCGGTGGGCAACGAAGAACGCGATGCAATCTTGTGCCCCGCCGCGTCGTAGCACGCCAGTTCCGGCAGCGCCCGCGTATGCAGACCCCAGTTGAGCCGGACCTTCACCTCGAAAACGTCACCCGGTTTGGCCTTCAATTCCTGTACCGAGGTTAGTTCGAAGTCAGCGTTGCCGGGGTTGGTGATCGTGTCATCATTGGAAACCCATACAGCCGCAGTGGAGGGGGCACGCCATGTTGCCACCCCGTTTGCACTCGCAGCCGTCTGACCAAGAAGTACACCAGTCCAAATCAATCCCAGTGCAAGAGCCAGACCGGCCCCTGTGTGAAAGTTCTTTTTGAATACCATCTCTCGACCCTTTCCTTTTTGCGACGCCGACGAAAGCGTGCCGACCGTGGCAGCTCAGAGCCATAAATCAATGCGACCCAGCTCCTTGCAAACTTGAAGATCGTTCGAATAAAGATAATGCCTTTCGGCCCTCCACCTCAACACTGCGGCTCTTCGGGAGGACGTTGTTCTCACCACTCGGCCAGCGGGTGGCGAAGCACCTTCGCCACCCGCACGGGCAAGTTCAGTCTCTTACAATCCAAAACATGGTCGGGATTTCGATATTGAGGTCCGGAAGAGCTAGTATGCGCGCGAGGGTCTTTTGAGGCAAGCCCTGGTTTGGATTCCCAATGACAGCAAATTGAAGGTAAGGCCGATGACGCCGCCCACCCCAAAGGCAAGGATAACGATGTGCGGACCCTTGGCGTCCAATGTGGCACGCAGAGGTCCCGCCCTTCGAAATGAAGACTCATACCGCGAATAGTGCTCGCACCGCGGCCGGCCGAAGCCTCGATCCCGAGTCCTTTCACGCTGGCCAGCTTCTTCCGTCAGGGTGGTATTTTTGCCCGGCAGGCTTTCCCAGCATGCCAGTTAGCTGGCAAAACGGTGGGGTCGATCATTTACGGGCGAAAAGGTTTCATAGCGTGAAACCCTCGCACTTTTGCACCTTCCGGCCACACTCCTTGGGCCGGCTGATCCCTGCGACGGCCTAGAGTCAGAGACCCGGAAGTTTCCACCTCGGGTTGACGGCCTAGCTAGAGAGTAGTGTTGACAGGGGCTGGAGCTACGAATATTTGTCGATAATGGCACTAAAAGCTCCAAATTATTGGATATATCCTACAGCGCTTACGGGAGGTACACCCGCCGAATCTGCGAACGTCCGAAAATGCGAACTCCGTCAGCACCGAATCGCCGGCAAACCTTTTGCGTACTGGCCGGCAGAGCAAGTTTTCGTCTAGCCATCCATCCCCTTTTTCTCATAGTGGCAGGGCGAACGTTAGCAGCTACGAGCCGGTTGCGTCATGCAGGCTTGCCGACAGCTCACGAATCAAGTTATATTTCAGACTTGAACGTTTGAATTACTGCAAAAGGCCACCCGATGGACGATCCAAAAACGGAACAGCAAAGGCGGCGCGGGCTGAGCCGCAGGCACTTCTTCAACTCGATGGCCACCGGAGCCACCGAGGCCGCTATCCTCGCTATCCCCGCCAAGGCGGCGGCCCAACCGGGCACCGCACAAAGCGGGGACGGCGGACTGGTCAATGCCGTCCTTAACATCAACGGCCAGAATCATGCGCTGCTGCTGGAACCGCGCTGGACCTTGCAATACGTTCTGCGCGAGCGGCTGGGCTTGATGGAGAACAAGCAAGGCTGCGAGCGCGGGGAGTGTGGCGCTTGCACCGTGCTTATGGACGGTGTGGCGCGATATGCGTGCATGACGCTGGCCCTCGAGGCGGAGGGCGCCAAAATCACTACTCTGACCGGCCTGATGCAAGGCGAGGAACTCGGGACGGTGCAGCAGGCCTTCGTCGAAGAAGATGCCTTCCAGTGTGGGTATTGCACGCCGGGACAGGTTGTGAGCGCGGAAGCCCTTTTGCGCACCACGCCGGACCCGACGCTGGAGCAGATCCGCGAAGCCATGAGCGGCAACCTGTGCCGCTGTGGAACCTACCAGCACATTTTCAAGGCCGTACAACGAGCAGCGGAGCTCAAGAAAGGCGGAAGGTAAGCCATGGCGGAGAACAAACCCGCACCCTGGGGCGAAACCACGATCGTCGGCAAGCCCATCACGCGGATCGACGCGGCGGAGCGCGTTGGCGGGCGGGCCGTCTATCCGCTCGACGTGACCTTGCCGAACATGCTGTACGCGGGCATTCTGCGCTGCCCCTACGCTCACGCCAACGTCAAGAAGGTCGATCTGTCGAAGGCCGGCGAGATGCCGGGCGTGCGCGCCGTGCTCTCCGATGCCGACGCCGAAACACACATCGGCTGGTATCCGGACCCGGCCAACGGCAACAAGCCCTCCAGCCGACTCTTCGATCCGCATTGCCGTTACAAGGGCGAAGAGGTCGCCGCCGTAGTGGCGGAAACCCTGCAACAGGCGCAGGATGCCCTGCGCGCCATCCGCGTGGAATACGAAGAGCTTCCCTTCGTGACCAATATGGAGGACGCCCTGAAGCCCGGCGCTCCGGCGGTCCATGAAAACGGCAATCGCGCATCTTCCGCCGCCAATGTGAACAAGCGCGGCGATGTGGAGAAGGGGTTCGCCGAAGCCGACGTGGTGCTGGAGGAGAACTACAGGACCTCCTGCGAAATTCACACGCCGCTCGAAGTGCACGGCTCGGTGGCCCGGTGGGATGGGGACCTGCTCACGGTCTGGGATTCGAACCAGGGCCCGTTCCCGATACAAAGGGCGCTCGCCGGCGCGCTCAAAATGCCCCTCAGTAAGGTCCGGGTCATTTCGACCTACGTGGGCGGGGCTTTCGGCAGCAAGCTGATCCTGAGCAAGTACACGGTAGTCGCCGCGCTGTTTGCCCGCAAGACGGGACGCCCGGTCAAGCTCTTCCTCAGCCGGGAAGATACGTTCATCGCAGTTGGCAATCGCCCCGCACACAGCATCAAGTTGAAGGCGGGCGTAAACAAAGACGGTACGCTAACCGCCCTCCAGGCGACTGGAGTGGCCGAAGTCGGAGCCTACACCGGCGGCCACGCCACGATGGCCTACCTGGTGATGGACCTGTACAAGTGCCCCAACGCGCACGTCGAAGAGACGGTAGCGTACATCAACGCCGGCGTGATGAGGGCCTTCCGTGCGCCAGGTCATCCTCAGGGTGCGTGGGCGCTGGAGCAGATGATGGACGCCCTGGCCGAGAAGATCGGCATGGACCCGGTAGAACTGCGCCTCAAAAACATCTCCACCGTCTGCCAGATGGAAGACAACAAGCCGTACACCTCCACCGGCTTGAGCGAATGCTTGACCAAGGGCGCCGAGGAGTTCGGCTGGAAGCAGGCTCGCGCGCGGGCCAAGGGGACCGGCCCTTGGGTGCGAGGCGTGGGTGTAGCCAGCGGCATGTGGCATGCCACCGGTACCCCGCCGGCCACGGTCATCGTGAGGCTCTACGCCGATGGCAGCGTCAATCTAAACATGGGCGCCGCCGACCTGGGTACTGGCACCAAGACCGTCATGGCTATGGTAGTGGCCGAGGAACTGGGCGTGCCGCTCAGCAGGATTCAGATCGAGCATGCCGACACGGGCACCACGCAGTACACCGGCGCGAGCGGCGGCAGCAAGACTGTGATGGTGGATTCGCCGGCGGTGCGCGCGGCGGCGCTCGAAGTCAAGGCCAACCTACTGGAGATGGCTGCCGAGCAACTGAAGGTTCCCATAGCGGATCTGGCTCTTAAGGGCGGCGAGATCGTAGCCGCGGCGGCTTCCAAGAAAGTTGCCGTGAAGGACCTGGAGCAATTGCGGGCACAGCAGGTGGTGGTGGGTGTGGGACAGCGCGGACCCAATCCCACAGATAAGGCCATCAAACCGTTCGCCACGCATTTTGCCGAAGTGGAAGTCAACAGACACACCGGCGAGCTGCGGGTGGTGCGCATGCTGGCCATGCAGGATAGCGGACGCGTCATGAATCTACTGACCTACCGCAACCAGGTTTTCGGCGGTCTGATCATGGGGATCGGTTTCGCCATGACTGAGAAACGGCTGCTAGATTCGCAGACCGGCAAGATGGTCAACGCCAATTTCCACGACTACAAGATCCCGACGGCGAAAGACGTGCCGGCCGACTTGGTATGCCACCCGATCGACCTGCACGACACCGAGTGCGACACCACGGGTACCAAGGGACTGGGTGAGCCGGCCACGATTCCGGCCGCCGCGGCCATTGCCAACGCGGTCTACCATGCAACCGGCATACGCATCACGGAGGCGCCCATCAGCCTCGCGAAGATAGTTACGCTTCTGGCCGAACGCAAGAAACAGGGATGAGCCATGCTGAATCAGTTTACGTACCAGCGAGCAGGATCGATCAAAGAAGCGGTGGAAGCGGCAAACCGGCCCGGGACGCGGATTCTGGGCGGCGGCACGGACCTGTTAGGTTGCCTGCGCGATGAAGTCTTTTCGGCCGAGCGCTTGGTGAGCCTTACCGGCGTCAAGGAACTCAAGGGCATCAGAGCGCGGGCCGGCGGTGGCCTGCGCATTGGCGCGCTGGCCACGTTGGCAGAGATTGCCGGCCACGCCAAGGTGGTGGAGTCTTACGCGGTGCTGGCGCAGGCTGCGGCCTCGGCCGCCAGCCCACAGTTACGCAACCAGGGCACGCTCGGCGGAAACCTGTGCCAGCGGCCCCGCTGCTGGTATTTCAGGGGCGATTTCCATTGCCGGCGGAAGGGCGGCGAGACCTGCTTTGCGGAGATCGGTGAGAGCCAGTTCCATTGCATCTTCGGCGGAGACCGCTGTTATATGGTGCATCCGTCCGACACTGCGCCAGCGCTGGTGGCGCTCGACGCCAAGGTGAGCATCGCCGGGCGCAAGGGCCTGCGGACCGTCCCGTTGGCCACGTTTTTCGTGACGCCCACCACAAGCATCATCAAAGAGAACGTGCTCGATCCTGGCGAGTTCGTCACCGAAGTCCTGCTCGACCCGCCCCTGCCCGGCACGCGCAGCACGTACCGCAAAGTTCGCGACCGCGGCGCGTTCGATTTCGCGACAGCCGGGGCGGCAATTGTGCTCGCGACTGCGGAGCGCAAGATTCGCGCCGCGCGAGTGGTTCTGAGCGGCGTGGCTCCGATTCCGTGGCGATCGGTCGATGCCGAAAAGGCGCTGGTCGGAAAGACGCTGGATGCCGCTGCCGTAACCGAAGCCGCCGCGGCCGCAGTGAAGGACGCCCTTCCGCTCAGTGAAAACGAGTACAAAGTCCCGCTGGTGCGTGGCATGCTGGAAGAGACGCTGCTGAAGCTGGCGGGCTGACTTCGCTGAGACCCCGCAAGACGGATCTGCTTTCTTCGGGCAGCCGAGAAGATTTGCGTCGAGGTGGAAAGGCATTTCTGGCTCTGCGCCGGTCTTCGTGCGGTTGCTCTTGTTGGCCTGCGCCATTGCAAAAAAGCCTCGTCCAGGAATCTATGAGTAACTGCGTCGATCAACCGAAAGCTCCAGATTCTGCGACTACAGGATCTAATCGCTGCCGGATGATCCAAAATCCCTCTCGGGCGGAAGAGAATTGGCGGTGATACAGCTTCACTTTTTGATATAGTCGGCCGTCAGCGCGAGCGTAATCCGCTGGTCGGGCTGCGGGTTCAGGGCCTTGCTCAGAACGGCATAGGGCACCGAGCCGCGGGGAAAGCGGTTATAGTATTAATGGAGTTTCATATTGTGAAACCTGTTGCGATCGAGAAAAATCCGGATTACCACGTGCGCGTAGTCGACCGGGCCCTCGCCATCCTCGAAGAACTGGCGGACGGATCAGTGAGGTTTGGGGATGTCGCGCTAGCCGAAAGACTCGGCCTGCATAAGAGCACGGTCCACCGCCTGCTCGCGGTCTTGCAGCGCAACGGATTCGTCGAGCGTGAGCCGGGCTGCACGAAGTACCGGCTGGGCTGGCGGATTTTCGAGTTAGGGATGGCGGCGGCTTCGCGGCTCGATATCATCGAACGAGCCAAGCCTTACGTCGCGAAACTGGTCGAAACGACGGGAGAGACCGCGCATCTGGGCGTGTTGCGCCAGGGCGAAATAGTTTCGCTGGTGAACGTCGAGAGCCGGTACACGGTTCGCACTCCCGCCACGGTCGGACGGCATATACCTATCCACTGCACTTCGCTAGGCAAAGCCATTCTGGCCTTTCTACCGCCCGACCAGCTCGCGGAACGACTCAAGGGCTACGAATTCAGCAGGCATAGCGCCAACACCATCGTGTCCAAGAATCAATTTTTGGCGGATTTGGCCCTGGTGGTAAATCGCGGCTACGCCATGGACAACGAGGAATACGAGGAAGGGCTGCGGTGCATCGCGGCTCCGGTCCGCGATCATACCGGAGAGGTGATGGGATCGCTCAGTATTGCGGGCCCCACCTTTCGGGTCACCGGGGCCCGGCTTCCTGCCCTCAGCCGCGAGGTGAAGCGCATCGCAGGCGAGTTATCGACCGTTTTGGGTTACCGCGATTCCACGGTACTGGGGCCGAGTGGCCGATAAGCCGCGCGGACTTCACACGAACTCGCGCACCGCGTCGATGGAGGCGCCCATAGAACAGTCGCATTCGCGCTCGACAATCACATCCACCAGATATGGCACCGGCGACTGGATCCCCCTGGCGAACGCGGCCTTCAGATCCCTCGCATCCGTGACGCGCTCGCCTCTGCCGCCAAACGCCTCCACCAGCTTGACGTTGTCAGGGTAGCCGCCTTCCTGGCAGTACCACAGGCCGACTCCGTGTTCGAAGCCATACGCATACTTCTGGTTTTGACGAATCAGGCCGAGGTAGCCATTGTTCACCACGATCACCACCAGCGGGATCTTGTGCTGGCCGGCCATGGCTAGTTCTTCCGGCATGAACAGGAGGCCGGCATCTCCCACCACCACCACCGCCGGGTCATCCGGGCATGCCACCCTGGCGCCGATAGCCGCCGGCAACTCGTAGCCGAGCGTACCCGCACCCCCGGATGCCAGGTAGCGCCGCGGGCGTTCGATATTCTGTAACTGGCCGGACCAGATCTGGGTTATGCCGCAACCCGTAGTGAACATCGTGTTGGGCGGAAAGAAATCGTTGATTTCCTGGAATACGCGCTGCGGCTTGATGGGCACGTTTTCGTACTCGGTCTTGCGGGCCAGTTCTCGCCGGACTTCGGGCAAGCGCTGCACTCTCTCCGAGGGCGCCGGATGGTATCCTCGCCGCCGCGCTTCTTCCAGCAACGCCACCAGCGCCAATTTGGCATCGGAGACGATACCCAATTCCGCCGACACCACCCGTCCGATCTGCGACGGTTCGATGTCGATGTGGATGAACTTGCGTTGGCCGCGATATACATCCACCTTGCCCGTGTGCCGGTCGGTGAACCGGCATCCGAAACCAACCACCAGATCGGAGTCTAGGAAATACCGGTTCCCGATTGGTTGTCCGACCTGGATTCCGGCGTGGCCGGCATTGAGAGGGTGGTCATATGGAAGGCCGCCCTTGCCCATGTATGTCATGATCACGGGCAGTGAGAGGTGTTCCGCAAGCTCCTTGAATTCGGCGGTCGCGTCCGCAAGTATGACTCCACCACCCAGAAGCATGACGGGCGCCTTACTCGCGGCAATCAGGTCCATCGCCCGGGTAATGGAGTCCGGATCTGGCGCCGGCTTGGACCACGGCAAAGGTCCGTCCTGGTCAAGTTGGTAACTCACATCGGCCATCTGTACATCCAACGGCAGATCGACGAGTACGGGTCCCGGACGGCCCGACCGGGCGGTGCGAAAGGCCTCCCGCATCACGCCGGCCACATCGGAGGGATTGGTTACGCACCATGTCGCTTTCGCCACGGGCCGCGCGATGGCGGCAATATCCACGCACTGGAATGACTCGATGTTCAAAATCTTCGAGTTAGCCTGCCCTGTAATTGCGATGAGCGGAATCGAGTCGGCTCGCGCCGTGTACAAGCCCGTGACAAAATTGGTCGCCCCCGGACCGGATGTGCAGATGGCTAGAGCCATCCGTCCGGAAGCCCTGCAGTACCCGTCCGCGGCATGAACGGCGCCCTCTTCATGCCGGGCGATGTAATGCTTGATCTTCGAACCCTTCAGGTATTGGTAAACCGGATTGATGGCCGCCCCCGGAATCCCGAACGCGGCTGTAATACCCTCGTCCTCAAGAATTCTGACTACAATTTCCGCTGTCTTCATGCTCTGCTGTCACTCCGGGCTGGCCGCTACGATCACAACGTATTACGATCACAACGTATCTGGCGGTCCGCGTCAAGATATTAGGCCCGAAACAGTCTGGGGTACGGCGAGCCGAAGCAAGGCGCGCTGACTTCAGACAGCTTGCGGGGAAACGTCCGAGAGCTACTTGGTGGCCCACCGCAAGATCGAGTTTCATCACATGAAACATTACCCGCCAGCCGCGCCG
>JBKQVG010000083.1:0-5809 GCA_052325345.1 Bryobacteraceae bacterium | reverse complement strand
TCCTCGATTTCTCGCGACGATGTGCCTGTGGCGCTCCAGGCCTATGTCGCTCGGTATTTCGAGCAGGTGCGCAAACTATCGACACCCGCCGGCGCCGGGAAGAACCAATAACAGGGTTGCGCGGCCGCGATCGTCAGAGAGAGTTCCTCGCCGCCAATCGGGCACTCAGCTCTTCTATCGTCGGGGCCGCGGTCACCGCGCGTTCGCGTCCATCCGCATCCGCCGCGGCAACGGTCAGACCGATCAGGCGGGCCACCAGACTCCGGCCGCCCTCTCCAGCCTTTCCCGGTCCCGCGTCGAACCGCAGCCTGACCGCGCAAGCTTCCGCGCCTGTGTCCACCACCGCTTCCAGCGTCCAGTCCATGTTCCGATTCTAGCCGTTCCACCCCAGCGTCATGAACTGCGCGTGAGTTGCGATCTCCACCACCTAAAGTCTGCCACCCAAGCAGCCGATTATTCCCCTGATTATGCGAAGACGCATTGCCGCAGTCCCGGTTTTCCTGATGCTGGCCGCCTCGGTGGCTGCCGCGCAGTCCCGCGCGCTACCCTTGATGTTCGAGCCCAATGTGGGCCAGGCTAACGTGGCTGCGGAATTCGTGGCGCACACACCGCAGTGCGCCGCCCAATTCGATCGTCGAGGGATAACGCTCAGGCGCGGCGACGACGCGATTCGTATTGCCTTCGGGAACGCCAGTCCGGCAACACGCATCAGCGGTGTAGAGCCTACCGGAGGCAGGGCGAACTACTTCGTCGGCTCTAATGCGAATTGGATCACCGGAATCCCGCTGTATCGGGGCGTCCGCTACGCGGAGGTCTATCCGGGAATTGGCGTGGATTTCCACTCGCCTGACAGCTCTTTACAAGAGGCCGGCGATCTGGAATACGATTTTCTGGTCCGGCCGGGCGCACGGGTAGCGGCTATCCGTCTGGCGTTCAGCGGCATCCAAGCCATGCACCTCGATCGCGGAGATCTCATCCTGAAGACGGCGCACGGCGAATTTCGCCACCGCCATCCGCGCATCTACCGGGAGAAAAACGGCAAGAGGTTGGAAATCGCCGGTGGGTTTGTGCTTCGCGGTCGGAATGAAGTGGGCTTTGAAACGGCCCCGGGCTGGGCGGACAGTGCGTTGGTCATCGATCCGGTACTGACGTACTCAACTTACGTGGGTGGTAGCAGCAACACCATGGCCTGGGCCGTGGCCGTCGATTCCACCGGGTCCGCCTACCTGGCCGGTGAGACCTTGCCCGTCAACTTTGGCGCGACTTTCCACGTTTCGGACTCAACCTCCAGCACCGATGCCTTTCTGGTGAAGATGAACTCCGCCGGAACGGCGGTGGTATATGCCGATTACTTCGGCGGCGCGCAGCGGTCTTCGGCGCGCGGCGTCGCCGTCGACTCTGGGGGTAACGCCTACGTCACGGGCTTTGCTTATTCCTCGGATTTCCCCACCACATCGAGTGCATACCGCAGCCCGTCGCTGGGAATGGCGGACGCGTTCGTGATGAAGCTCAATCCTGCCGGCGCCGCTTTAGTTTACTCCGCCCTGATAGGCGGCGCGGGGAACGATTTTGCCACCGGTATTGCCATCGACACTTCGGGGAACGCTTACGTTTCCGGATATACAACCTCGCTGGCATTCCCCGTCACCAACGCGTTTCAGCCCTCCTATGGCGGCGGGGTTCAAGACGCTTTTGTCGCCAAACTCAACTCAGCCGGTTCCGCGCTCCTCTACGCCACGTATTTGGGAGGCACTGGCAACGACGTGGCAAGTGGTGTCGCGGTCGATTCGCTGGGGTACGCCTACGTCGCGGGCTACACCGACTCGCTCAATTTTCCGACCGCCAACGCTCTCTACGCCTCGCCGGCCGGGCAGGGCGACGCATTTGTGACGAAACTCACTCCGTCGGGTAGCGGATTGGTTTTTTCCACTTACCTGGGCGGCAGCCAGGTGGACATGGCCAGCGCCATTGCCATCGATTCCTCGGACAATGTATTCGTAACCGGAACAACGCTCTCGATCGATTTTCCCGCTACCGCCGGAGCGTTCCAGACCTCCAACAACGGCTCCTACGATGCGTTTGTCGCCGAGCTGAATTCGCAAGGCAGCGCTCTCGTCTACTCGACCTACGTGGGCGGCGAGGGTTCCGACCAGGCAACTGCTATCGCTGTCGGTGGCAATGACGTCGCCTACATCGCGGGGTTCACCTATTCCCTGCATTTTCCCGTGCAGAGTGCCGTTCAATCCTCTCCCGGCGGCGCCCAGGATGCCTTTGCCGCGGCAATCGCCGCCGGCGGGGGCTCCCTGACCTTGGCAACCTACCTCGGAGGCGCCGGCAACGATCAGGCCAACGGCATCGCCATCGATTCGTCTGGCGGCGTCTACATCGCCGGCTCGTCGCTGTCTTCCAACTTTCCCACCACCGGCGGCGCCTTTCGCACAACCTATACTGCTGAAAGCGGCTTCTTGGCGAAATTGTCCACTGGCGTGCAAACGCCCTCCGCGGTGTCCGTCTCCCCTTCCTCCGGCAGCGGTTTGAGCCAGACCTTTACCTCCGTCTTCTCCGATACCGGCGGCGCGGGCGACCTCCATCAGCAGTTCGTTCTCTTCAATTCCTCCACCAGTACCACCAACGCCTGCGAGGTCGAGTATGACGGTACAAACCTGTATCTGCTCAACAATTCGGGCGGCGCCTGGCTCGGCCCCATGGCCCCCGGCAGTTCCTCTTCGTTATCCAATAGCCAGTGCACCCTGAGTGGCTCCGGCTCGTCGGTCTCGGCGTCGGGAACCACGCTGACCCTCACGTTCGCCATCACTTTCAATTCCTCCTTTGCCGGCGCCAAGAACACTTACCTCGAAACCACCACTCTGGAAGGTCTCAACACAGGCTGGCAATCCCGTGGCACATGGACGATTCCCAGCTATTCGGCCGGCACGCCTTCCGCCGTATCCGTGTCTCCCTCCTCCGGCAACGGCTTGACCCAGACTTTCACCTTCGTCTTCTCCGATACCGGCGGCGCGGGAGATCTTCACCAGCAGTACGCCCTCTTCAATTCCTCCAGCAGTACAACCAACGCCTGTGAAGTCGAGTACGACGGATCCAATCTGTATCTGCTCAACAACGCCGGCGCCTCCTGGTCTGGTCCCATGGCCCCAGGCAGCTCCTCTTCGCTATCCAACAGCCAATGCACCCTTGGCGGCTCCGGCTCCTCGGCCTCCGCGTCGGGAAATACGCTGACCCTCACCCTCCCCCTCACCTTCGCCTCCTCCTTCGCGGGCTCCGACAATACCTACATGGAGACCACTACCCAAGAGGGTGTCAACACCGGCCTGGTGGCCCGCGGCACATGGACGGTACCGGGAACTCCTACCTGGTCCGCCGGCACACCTTCCGCCGTGTCCGTTTCCCCCTCCTCCGGCAGCGGCATGAACCAGACCTTCACCTTCGTCTTCTCCGATACCGGCGGTGCCGGCGACCTGCACTTGGAGTTCATCCTGTTCAGCACTTCACCCGGGGCGGCGTATTCCTGCGAGCCCCAGTACGACGGCCAGAATCTGTATCTCTTGAACGACGCGGGCAGCAGTTGGCTCGGCCCCATGGCCCCTGGTAGCTCGTCTTCCCTATCCAACAGCCAGTGCACTGTGAGCGGTTCCGCCTCGTCCGCCGCCCTTTCGGGAACCACGCTGACCCTCAACCTCGCCATTACCTTCAACTCCTCCTTCGCCGGCGCCAAGAACATCTACATGCAGACCTATACCCGTGAGGGCGTCAACTCAGACATGCTGGTCCGCGGCTCTTGGACGGTAGCCGCGCCTGCTGGCGGCACGCCTTCCGCAGTGTCCGTTTCCCCCTCCTCCGGCAGCGGTATGACTCAGGCTTTCACCTTCGTCTTCTCCGATACCGGCGGCGCCGGCGATCTCCATCAGCAGTTCGTCCTCTTCAATCCCTCGACCAGTACAACCAACGCCTGCGAAGTCGAGTATGACGGCTCCAATCTGTATCTGCTCAACAACGCGGGCGCATCATGGCTGGGCCCCATGACCCCAGGGAGCTCCGGTTCCGTATCGAACAGCCAGTGTACTCTGAGCGGCTCCGGCTCCTCGGCCTCCCCGTCGGGAAATACGCTGACTCTGGCCCTCGCTATCACCTTCAATTCGTCCTTCGCCGGCTCCGAAAACGTCTACATGGAAACAACCACCCAGGAGGGTTCCAACACCGGCCTGCTGGCCCGCGGCACATGGACCGTCCCCAGCTATGTGGCCGGCACGCCATCTGCCGTCTCCGTCTCCCCCTCGGCTGGCAGCGGCATGAGCCAGACCTTCACCTTCGTCTTCTCCGATACCGGCGGCGCCGGCGATCTCCATCAGCAGTTCGTCCTCTTCAATTCCTCCACCAGTACCACCAACGCCTGCGAGGTCGAGTATGACGGTACAAACCTGTATCTGCTCAACAACTCTGGTGCCACCTGGCTCGGCCCCATGGCCCCCGGCAGTTCCGGTTCGCTATCCAACAGCCAGTGCACCCTGGGCGGCTCCGGCTCCTCGGCATCCCCATCGGGGAATTCCATGGACCTCGTCCTCCCGATTACCTTCTCTTCGTCGATCGCCAGCTCCGAAAACGTCTACATGGAAACCACCACCCAGGAGGGTGTTGACACCGGCCTGCTGGAGCGCGGCACATGGACTATACCCGGCACTCCCAGTTCGTCCGCTGGCACGCCTTCGGTCGTTTCCGTTTCCCCCTCCTCGGGCAGCGGCATGAGCCAGACCTTCACCTTCACGTTCTCCGACACCGGCGGCGCCGGAGACTTACACCTGGAGTTTCTCCTGTTCAGCACTTCACAAGGGGCGGCGTATGCCTGCGAGCCTCAGTATGACGGCCGGAATTTGTATCTCTTGAACGACCAGGGCAGCAATTGGCTCGGCCCCATGGCGCCTGGGAGTTCTTCTTCGCTATCCAACAGCCAGTGCACGGTGAGCGGCTCCGGCTCCTGGGTTTTCCTTTCGGGAACCGCGCTCAACGTCAACCTTGCCATTACCTTCAACTCCTCGTTCGCCGGCGCCAAGAACATCTACATGCAGAGCTACACCTACGAAGGCCTTAACACGGGTATGTTGACTCGCGGGGCTTGGACCGTACCCTAGCTAGCTACTTTCCGGCGCAAAATTCGGTTTTGGGCAGAAACGGACTCCTGATCACCGCCGCCACAGACGACGAAAGGCCCGGCGGGCTGACCGCCGGGCACGGAAGTTCTTGATTTACCGGGTACTCCAAAGTTTCACTCTTTTCGTTCCGCGAGTGCCGTACCAATGTGGTGCGACCCATCGCCTCATTCCGCTGTCACCCCGGTAGATGCTGCGGCGAAGACCATGCCGGCGCTTCAGAACGCTGATGCGTCCCTCGCAACCGGTTCTCAATTTCTGGCCTCCTTGGAACCACCGCTTCTTCTGTTCGCGCTTCCGCTCGGCGCTCTTGGTGGAGCGATTCGGGATGCACAGCCGCTTGACACCTCTCTCGTGCTCAGCCGCTTCATTCCTGGCTGAGTAGAATGGCGCGTCGCCCGCCACCAGCCGGGGAGTGCAGCCCAGCTTTTTCTCATGCGCCTCAAGGGCCGGGATCACCAACGAGCAATAGCAGCACCTGGCACCAGCCCAACGCCGCGCGGGCCCAGTCCGCGCCGCGGCCGGCGCCGGGTTCCGGCTCGATCAGCCAGGAACAGACCGTGCTGCCCACCGCCATACCGCCCAGAAACACCGCCAGAATGATGGAGAAGACGTAGACTGTGGAGCCGAGCAGCATCCCCATCAGC
>JBKQVG010000082.1:0-38265 GCA_052325345.1 Bryobacteraceae bacterium | reverse complement strand
GCAAGAAAAGAGGGCAGGTCTTCACTCAGGCCTTTTTCGGCGTTTTCCCCAGGGTCGTTGTTGCAGACAAACCAAATATAATTCGGCCGCGGCGCAAAAAGGCGGCGAACTGCGAAGGTCGGGCTAGGAAAATCGCCGCGATTGAACGATCAATTTACCCTTGTCGACGCAGTACCTCTGGACTACTATCATCTTCGGAGACTGTTTATGTCACGTTTTGCCTTCCAGAAGATCGCGTTTGCCGGAGCCGTTCTATTCGGCTCGCAGTTTATCGCGCAGGCCCAGATCACGACTACCCTTCAGTCCGCTTCGACCTCAGGGATTGTGGGATTAGCCAGCACTGAGACCGCCCAGCTCAATGTGTTCAACCTCCAGGAAGCCAGTGTCAGTGCCAGCGCCACTGCCACCTCTGCAGCGTGTCAGGCTACCCTCGCCTTTTACGATTCGTCGGGCAAATCGCTGGTTTCATCCGTCGTGAACATCGCTCCGGGCGCTACCGCTTCACTGCCGTACGCACCGGCGGCCGCGATTGCCCTCCGGACGGAAATCCGCGCCGTGGTGATCACGCAGGCGATCCTCGCTGCCAGTACAAGTTCCACGGTCATGCCGGTGAGCGCTTCCTGTAACCTATTCCCTTCGCTCGAGATCGTTGACGTGTCGGCAAGGACTACCCACATCTTCACCACCGACTTTCGGGTTATGTCCCCATCCGGCCCTCAGCCCGCGTCGACGGGGAAATAGCCGCACTTGGTGGGACAGGCTTCCGCCGCCAGCGAAGAACTCATAATAGGTCGGCATCCGCTACCCCTGCCCCTGCCCTTTCAAGAGCGGCCATCTGTCCCCGATATACCTCTCGGCCGCTTCGCGCACCACCCAAGCCAGCGACACCTTCTTTTCCTTGGCCATCATTTCGAGCGTGTCGTAAACCTCGCGCGGAAAGCTGATAGACGCGCGAACCGCCGCCCCGCTTTGGGCGTTTGTCTTCTTGCCGCTCCCCTTCTTTGCGTTCACGCTGCCCTCGCCTTTCGTTCTTCACCACATTACACCATATCGGTGAAACGGGAAAGGGGGAACCGGCGCGGCGGCTCCGGATTAAGCGGCGGCTTCGTCAAAACGTTCACCGCCGCAAAGCGATCCACGTCGTCCCAGCCCACGAGCCACGCGTCGGCGTGCGACCGGAGCAGCGGCCAGGCGGCCTCGTCCTTTGGAGCCCAACGGTTCGCCGAGGAGTCGTATTCGTGCAGCTCACACAGTCTATTATCGACAAGAACCCTCATTCCCTTTAGCGAGGCCGTGACAATCCTTTGCTCCGGCAGGCCGCAGAGGGCCAGTAGTAACCCTTGCGCCGGGTTTTTCGGCTAGCGCGGCCAAGTCCATATCCTGACCCCGCGCGCCTCGAAGCCGCGCCTCCACTCTCCACCGGAACGCGATGCCCGCCCGAAGGCTGGCCCGCTTGGGCGACAGCCGGGAAATCGCACGCGAATTCACACCCGCAGAAAGATTTTGCGGCGGTACATCCAGAACAGAAACAGCCAATAGACCAGCAGCACGGCCATGCCGCGCAGCAGCGGCTCGAAACCGGCGCCGAAGACCTGGAAGAAATGGGCGCCCAGATGAATGCGGAAGGAATCGATGAGGAAATGTTCCCACAAATGGGCGATCAGGTAGGCGGCGATGGAGTTCATGCCGATGACGACGAGCGCGAAGGCCCACTTGCGGTAGCCGCGGACATCGATGATCCAGCAGAAAGCCGCGAGAAAGAGGAAGCAGAGGCCGCCGCTAAAGAGAGTCCAGCTTGGGGTCCAGATGCGCTTGACCACGGGGCAGATGCCGGTGAAGTGGAACAGCAGGCCGGCGGCAACGCCCAAGGCGCCGGCCATGACGAGGCGGCGCATGGGGATGCGGGGCGCGGCGGCGCGGAGCCACTGGCCGGCGAAGAGGCCGAGGATCATGGTGCCGAGCGTGGGAATGAAGCTGAGCGTAAGATAACCGCCCCCATTGAATACGAATGGGCGGGTGCGCGGGAAGAGATTGAGGAACCACTGGTCGAAAGCGTTGCCGAAGTTGGCATTCTTGTTCCAGTGCGCGGCAAAACCCGAATAGTAATGCTGCCAGGCGGGGGGAACGCCGACCGACTGGTAATCGAATCCGGGGCCGGGCACGGGATAGAGCGCCCACGCAAGCCAATAGCCCACCAGGATGGCAGCCAGCGCCAAAGCTTGCCATTTGGGTGGCCGGAACGCGAGCAGGAAGAGGAAGGGGTAACCGAGCCCGATCTGGGTGAGCGTATCTTCGAAAGTGAAGTAAGTTTGCGGGCTATAGAGGGAGCGGAGGAAGATGCCCAGCGCGACCAGCAGGAGCGAGCGCCAGAGGGCGTGGACGAACATGCGGCCGAAGGCGCCGCCCTTGGCGAGCCGGCTCGCGATCGAGTAAGGCAGCGCCACACCCACGAGAAACGAGAAGCCGGGCTGAATGGTATCGTGCAGCGAGCAGCCGGCCCAATCGACGTGGGTCTGGTGATAGGCCAGAAAACTCCAGAAGCGGCTGGCGGGGAACGCCTGCGCCACGCGGGAAAGCTCGAGGACTTCGGCCATCATGAGGAGCATGACGAGGCCGCGATACGCGTCCACCGCGATATTACGGTGCGAAGTTTGCGGGATGGGCGGTGACGCCGGCGCCGCGACGACGGGCGAAGATTGGACAACAACCCCCAAGGTGTGCCTCCTGGGATTGCAGTATAGTCCCAGGCGGGCGCCAAGTGGAACCGTCAGTGAAGCCGATAGGGCTGGCTGGGCGCCGGGCTGGGATTGGGCACTTTAGGCGGCTCAATGGCGGCAGCGCCGTCCAATCCTTTGCCGGTTACGTTATAAATTCCGATCAGCGGTCCGGTCAGGCCGGTCACCTTGACATTATGAATGTCGGCCTTTTTGATATTGGCCAGGGAAATGCCCTTGGCGCACGTGCCGGTCACGTTGGTCAGCGAAAAGCCCTCCAGGGGTTTGTCGGGATGGATGCGCACGGCGTCCACCAGGACGGGGCAATCCGTAACCCTGACGTTCGAGAACTTAAAATTCGCGACGGTAGGGATGCCGGCTTCGCCTGGAACCGGCGCATCGTCCCGAATGCCGCTATCGAGAACATTCGCCCTGAGAAATCCTCCCACCATGCCGCTGACGTCGAGATCGTTGGCGGTAATGTCCTCGATGAAAGCCCCGCGCCCGGGGCGGCTCTTGATGTAGATGGCGAAGGTGCGCGCGTGGGTGAACTTGCAGTGCTCGATGCGGAGGTTGCGGATGCCGCCGGAGGTCTCGCTGCCGATGCCGATGCAGGCGAAGATCGAGTCGGCCATGGTGCAGTCGGAGATGACGATGTCTTCGCTGGTCTGGAAGAGGGTGAAACCTTCGCTGCCCCGGCCGGACTTCACCGAGATGCAGTCGTCCCCGGTCGAGATGTCGCAGCCGTCGATCAGCACGTGCCGGCAGGAATCGATATCGATGCCGTCTCCGTTTCCGCCGGTGCTGCGGATGGTCAGGTTCTTGATGACGATGTTCTCGGAGTTGGTGGGGTGAATCGACCACATCACGTGATAACTGGTGGAAAAATCTTCCAGGCGGATGTCGCGGCAGCCGATGGTCTCGATCAGGGCGGGATGGCGGAGCGGGTTTTGGCGATTGGGCCGGCCGCTCAGCGCCGGGTTGCCGACGATCTTGCCTGGGCCGACCACACCGATCTGGCTGCAATCGATGGCGTAGATCAGGCCGGCCCGGCCCTCGATCCATTTTCCTTCCCAGCGCACTTGGGTGACCGGATAGTCGGCGAAGTCCGGCGTTCCCAGAATCGTCGCGTCCTTTTCCAGGCGGAGAAGCGTGTTCGATCTCAGCGCGATCGCCCCGGTCAAATAATCGCCCGCCGGGACCAGCACTTCGCCGCCGCCGAAGACCGAGCAGCGATCGATGGTTTGCTGGATGGCGCCGGTGTCTTTGGTTTTGCCGTCGCCAGTGGCGCCGTAATCGCGGATGTTGAGGGTGACCGCGCTCTTGGGCGGGCGCGTTTCGTCGCCGTGCCGCACCTGTTTAGCCCGCCGTTCCGGAGCGGCCGGCCGAGCCAGGCCGAGCGTGGCCAGCGAAGCCGACGCCTGCAAAAACCGGCGCCGCAACAACTCCCGATTCCATGTCATGTTTGGTCTTTCCTCGCTCACAGAATACTCAAGCTAAGTAGGCTGCTGAAAAAGGCCTTCCCAGGCTAAAGCCTGTGGCCTTTCCATGCGGCCTTTGTCTTCTATTGCCCCGCAAACAACTCGCTGGGGAACTGATCGAACCGGCGGCTGACGTTTTTCCCCAGCAGAAATTTGTCGGCGAACGCCAAGAGCGCGTCCCAATCCCCCGCGACCATTCCGTGCGGGCGATCCGCCCAGCTCACTCCCAGCCGGCCGGCGGCGTTCAGCAGCTTGAACGCCGGCATCGCGGCGAGAAAGGATTGCCGCACGCCGTTGGCATTCACGTTTTGATCGTGTGTCCCTTCCAGGGCGATGAACGGCCGCGGCGCCACCAGCGCGATGAGCCAGTGCTCATCGAACGGCAGCTTGTCCGGTTGTCCCCAAAACTGGTGGAGATGCGGCGAGAACCAATTGGGATACTTGCGCACCATCTCGGTCAGGCCCTCCTTGCCGCCCCGGTCGGCGCCGCTGAAGCGATACGCCGGAGTGCCTCCACCCGAGCTGGCTACGGGCGCCACCATCGCCAGGCGTTCGTCGAAGGCGCCGGCCACCAGCGCCGACTTGCCTGTCCGCGAGACGCCCGTGACGATCAGTTTAGTTTTGTCGATGGAGGGGTCCGTCTCCAGGTAATCCACGATTCGCGAAACGCCCCAGGCCCACGCTTGTAACAATCCCCAGTCGTATTTGGGGTAAGCGGGATAGAATCGCGTGGTTCGGAAGGCCCAACTTCCGTCGGCATTGCGAAGCGTGGTATCTTCGCCGCAATCGTTATTGTTAAACGTCACAAACGCAAAACCGTGAGCCAGCGCCGGATTGCCGGCTGCCATGGTCTCCGCGGTACGGGGACGCCCAAACGCGCCCCGGCCCGCAGGCGGTCCCGTCCGTGCGTTGGTGGTGGAACCCGAACCTACCAGGAGCAGCACATCCTCGCCCCTTCCCTGGTTCGGACCTTGCGGCAGCCGCGGCAGCGGAGCCGCTCCCGGAGGCGAACCGGATGGCGAAATCAGAGCCGGGAACGGGCCGCCCTCCGCCGGAGTGAAGATGCCGATATCGAGGCTGAGGCTTTCCCGCGGCCCGAACGTCAGGTGGATCAGGCGGTACTTTGCCTTGCCGCCCATCACCGTCTGCGAAGAGACCTCGTGCCCGCGCACATTTCCAGGCGCCGGAGGAGCCAGCCCGACCGCGTAGTATTCGAGAATCCGCTTCATCTCTTCGCGGCGCCGCTTCCATTGTTCCGCCGTCACCACCTTTTTCCCGTTGTTCATCGTCAGTACGTCCGGCATCTCCGGGCGGTCCGGAAGCTTGTCGACGCCCGGCATGGGCCGCATCGCGGTGGCGATTGGGGGGACGGGGATCTCCTTCGGATCGGGCCTGTTTGCATCTGTCCGCGGTGGCGTCTGCCCGTTTAGAATTCCCGCTATCGCGGCGACCGCAAGAACGCGCGGGATCGCGAGATCTTTCAAGATTCGGCAAATTCTCGTCATTGGATATAGCTTCCTCTCGAAGCTCCGCTCGTTCCGCATCAATAGAACGGATCCGGCGAACCACCACTCGATCCGCTCTTTAATTTCCCGTTCCACTTTACCGATGCGTTGTCCAGCACCAGAGGCTCGCCCACGGCGGCGTCGATGTGCGCATTCTCGAACACGATATCCTTCGCGTCCTGCACCAGGAAACCGCGCGTGCTTTGGATCTTGACGTTGGTGAAGGTGATGGCGTAGGGCATCTGTTCGGGCAGGCCGATAATGCGGCCGGCCACGGGGGAACGCGTGACGGTCAGATTGGTGACGTGGATATCGTGGAAATTGGGAATGTTCTTAGTCTGGCCCGGCTCGGCCTGGCGCGGACCCACATCGGTGGCCAGGCCGGCATTGCCGTTGTAGAGCATGTTGATGTCGAAAGGCCGCCTCACGTTCTTCATGACGATATCGGAATAGCGGATGTCGTGAACTTCGCCGCCGTTGCCGCGGTAGGACTTGATGCGCAAACCGTTGTCGGTTCCATCGAAGGTGCAGCGGCGAACGACGACGTGGCTGAGGCCGTTGCGGGTGGGACTGCCGATCGAAATGCCGTGGCCGTGGAGGCAGGTGAGGTCCTCGATGAGAACGTCGTGCGAGCCGCTCTGCAGGGCTACATTGTCGTCGCCGGTGTCGATTTCACATTTGCGAATCACGATGCGCTGCCCGCCCGGGTCCATGGCGTCGGTATTGGGAGAGTCGCTGGGAGCAACGATGCGCAGGTTTTCGATAGTGATATCCTGCCCCCGCGGAACCAGGTGAAACATGGGCGAATTGGTGAGCGTGATGCCGTCCACGTGCAGCCGCTCGACGCCGGCGAGATAGACCAGCACCGGCCGAGGAACCACGGCGCGGCCGGGAGGGTAGCGGCGCGCGGCTTTATCCGACCAAATCCAGAACATGGCGCCCGAGCCATCGATGGCGCCGGAGCCGGTGATCGCCAGGTCGGTTGTGCCGGTGGGGCAGGAAATCAGGGGTGGAACTCTGGCAAACCGGCCACGGCCGCCGGTTTGCGGCGCTACCGGCTCCACGCGCGGCAGGTTCGGGTCGGGAATGCCGTACTCCTCGAACGTATCCGGCGCCTTGATGACGGCCCCCGCCTCCAGGTGCAAATCCATGTGGCTGGTGAGCTCGAATTGCAGCGTCTTAAACGTTCCGGCCGGCACGATGAGGTGGCCGCCACCGGCCTTGGCGATGGCCGCCACGGCGCTTTTGAAGGCCTCCGTGTTCAGCGTCTTGCCGTCGCCCTTCGCACCGTAATCCAGCAAGTTGAACCTGGCATCCGGAATCACGGGCAGAGCCGCGCTGATTTCATCCTGCGCCGCGGCGGCGCGTTGCGGCGCGGGCCCTGAAGCCGCGAGCAATGCCAGCCCGGCTATGAGCGGGAAGATTCTGTAAGTCATGGTTTCCTCGACGGGCAGATCATAACAAGATTGGAGGCGCGCGCGGAAGGGTGGGAGGAATTGCCGATCGGTCGGGCAATAAGATGGAGGCTCACATTCCCATGGAGAAACGGCTCAGCGCCGGCGCTGCGATTGGAACCTGGGCGCTGCTATTTGGCGCCACTCTGATCGCCTACTGGCCGGCGCTCCGGGGCGGTTTGCTCTGGGACGACGACCGGCACCTGACCGGCCCGGAGTTGCAGTCCCTCCACGGACTTTGGCGCATCTGGTTCGATATCGGCGCCACCCAGCAGTATTACCCCCCTCCTACACAGCGCCTTCTGGATCGTTCCGGGAGGCCTTCCGGAAGCGATTGACGAATACGAAGAGGCGCTGCGCGCCAATCCCGCTTACGCGGAAGCCCACTACTCCGGATCTGCGGCGCCTGGTCGACCGGCTGCGCGCGGCTCGACCATAAATCCCTCAAGCGGTTACTTTCTAGCAGCAATAAACGATACGTTTAGAAAAATTGGGTTTGACACGCGCCGTGAAGATTGATACCTTTCTCCCGAAGATTGCTTTGGGGAGGTTCCATGTCGCGCCTTGCGGGGTTGTTCCTTATTAGCGCGTGCCTGCTATCGGCACAGGAATTTCGTTCGACTTTAACCGGCAGAATCACGGATCCGAGCGGCGGGGTGGTCGCCGGAGCGCGGGTCGCCGCGATCGAAGAGAGCACCAACACACGTTACCAGACCGTCAGCAATAGCGACGGCCTATACACGTTCCCGCTGCTGTTGCCGGGCACGTACCAGCTCACGGCCGAGGTCAAGGGCTTCAAACAATACTTGCAGAACGGCATCGTGATCGGCACCAACACGCGCGTGGCGCAGAACATCACGCTTTCGGTCGGCGCCACGACCGAGTCGGTCACGATCACCGCCGATGCCGCGCCTCTGGAAACCGTGAAGGCGTCGGCCGGGCAGGTGATCACGACGCACGAATTGGAGAATCTCCCTCTCGACGGCCACACCGCCATGGATGTGGAGTTTTACGGTTTCGCCGTGGTTTCGCAGGGCAACCGCGACAACAACGGGCCGGCCGCTCAGGGCGGACTCGCTACATTATCGATGGGTGGCGCCGCTTCCGGAGCCAATGCGGTGATGCTCGACGGCGTCCCCAACATGGGTACGCAGGGCACCACGGGCATCCGCGCCGCGTTCCTGCCGCCCCCGGATGCCGTGGCTGAAGTCAAGACGGAAGCGTTCGCCATGGATGCGGCCGTGGGCGGCGCCGGCGGCGGCACCGTCGAGATGGTGACCAAAGGGGGAACCAACGCGCTGCACGGAGCCCTTTCCGAGTACAACAATAACTCCGCTCTCCAGGCCACGCCGTTTTTTGTCAACGCGGTGGGCGGCCAGAAGCAGGTCACCATCCTCAACCAATGGGCGGTCGCCGTGGGCGGGCCGATCTGGGTTCCCAAGGTATTCAACGGAAAAAACAAAATCTTTTTCTTCTTCGCTTACGAAGGCGAGACCAACAACGGTCCTACCCAGGCCTACACCACCGTACCCACCGCGGCCGAGCGCCAGGGCGATTTTTCGCGCCTTCTCTCGCTTAATAACGGATCCAAGAATTACACCCTCTACGATCCCGCCACCGGCGCGCTGAACAGCAGCAACGTGGTCACGCGCACGCCGTTTCCGGGGAACATCATTCCGCAGGCCCGCCTCAACCCGATCGCCACGAATTTTCTCAATAACTACATCCCCCTGCCGAACGCCACGGGTGTTTATGACGACACGAATGACGAGAGTTCCATCGAGGCGGTGAAGAATCCGTACCACTTCTTCTCCGGCCGCACCGACATCAACCTCAGCGCCAAAAACAAAATGACCATCGTGGGCCGGCAGAGCCTTTACGTGCAGTACGACAACGACCCGTTTCACAATATTGCGTTTCTGAATTCCGGTTTAGGCCGCGATATCTGGGGCGCCATGATCGACGACATCCACACGTTCTCGCCCACACTCGTAGGCGACCTGCGCGTGGGCTTCACCCGGTACGACGCCTACTATTTCCAAGCCAGCACCGGACCCTGGCCCGATCTGCAGACTCCCGCGGGCGGATTCGATCCCACCCAGCTCGGATTCCCGGCCTATGAGGCCAGTAACGCCTCCAGGCTACAGATGCCCTCGTTCTACGCGGCCGACGGCTATTACTTCAACGGCAACGACAGCGGGCACTATACGAATCAGCCCTACAACGTCTATCAGCTCTTTAACAGCTATACGAAGGTACACGGCGACCACACCATCAAGTTCGGCGTGGAGATCCGGCTGCAGGATTTCACCAATATTAACTGGGCTAACTCCACCGGCGTTTTCACCTTCGACACCGGCACGTGGATCAAAGCCAACAACAGTTCCGCTTCGGCCCCGACCATGGGCGGCTCCATGGCGCAGTTCCTGTTAGGCCTCCCTACCAGCGGCAGCTATCCGATCAATGCGGAGTCGAAGGCCGACGCTTATTATGACGCCTTGTTCGTGCAAGACGACTGGCGTATCCGGCCGAGCCTGACTCTCAACCTTGGTTTGCGCTGGGAAAAGGTCACTCCTACCACGGAAAGTCACAACCGCCAGACCATCGGGTTCAACGCCGCCGCCATCAACCAGGTCACCCAGGCGGCCGAAACGGCTTACGCCGCGCACCCGATTGCGCAGGTTCCGGTGAGCCAATTTCTACCTACCGGCGGCTTGCTCTTTGCCAGCGGGAGCAATCGCGACCCGTATACCACTTCCAATACGGCTTTCGCCCCCCGAGTCGGCTTCGCCTGGTCACCCCATGCCTTGCACGAAAAGACCGTGATCCGCTCCGGCATCGGCATCTTCAACTACAACTACGGCACGGTCACGCCCAACCAGCAGGGATTCAGCGCCGCGACGTCGTACGTTACCACCAGCAACAGTTACTTGACGCCGGCCACGACCTTGAGCAATCCTTTCCCCACCGGAATTTCGCAGCCGGTCGGCAGCGCTCTGGGTGTCAACACCTACCTCGGCCAGAGCGTCACGGTCTTCAACCCGCACTTTGCGGACGAATACGGCCTGCGCTGGAATTTCGATATTCAGCACCAGCTTTCGCAGAATACTTCCATCGAGGTCGCCTACATCGGCAACCACGCGGTCCATCTCACCACCAACTACAACTTCGACGCCCTGCCGGCGCAATATCTAAGCAGGCTGCCAACCCGCGATGCCGCCACCATCAGCGCGCTGAGCGCGACCGTGACGAATCCCTTCGCGGGCTTACTTCCCGGCCAGAGCCTGAACGGTTCCACGACTTCGACTTCGAGCCTGCTGACCCCGTTTCCCGAGTTCACCGGCGTTACGGTGAACAACTTGAACAACGGGGATTCGTACTTCAACCAGTTCGCCGCCAGGTTCAATAAGCGATTGAGCAATGGCCTGCAGTTCTTCGTGAACTATTCCCACTCCCGGCTGATGGACCACACCAACTATCTCAACTCCGGCTCGCTGGCGCTCGAAAAGCGCGTCGCCGCCGACGATCGCCCCGATTATTTCGTCGTGAGCGGATTGTACGACCTGCCCCTGGGGAAAGGGAAGCGGTTCATGAACGATGCCAACCGCGTGTTGATGTTCGTGCTGGGCAATTGGCAAACGGGAGCCGAGTACGTTTATTATCAAGGCGCGCCGCTGGCATGGGGCAACGACATCTACTATGGCGGACCCCTGAATTACCGTGCCAACGACACGAACGGCGCATCCTTCAACACGTCCGTGTTCAACACCGTATCGAGCCAGCAGCTTAGCAACAACTTCCGCACCTTCTCGTCGCAGTTCAACACTCTGCGCATCGACAGCATGAACAACTTCAACGTGAATCTGACCAAGGCCTTCGTGATTCACGAGAACATCAAGGTGCAGTTTCGGGCGGAATCGTTCAACCTTACCAACCGTCCCGTATTCGCCACGCCGAACATGACGGTCACCAGCTCGTCGTTCGGCTACATCACGTCCACCACCAACTCGCCGCGAGCTATCCAGTTGGCGCTGCGTCTGACGTTCTGAGCGGTTACGGTCTGCCGTCGCGAGCATCGGAGCGCGAATCTTATGCCGATTAACCCGTCGGGGACGGTCTTCGCGCTCGCCCTCGCGGCAACCAGCGCTTCCGCCGCCGTCATTGGCGCGAGCGTGCCGGCACAGTCCATTACGAGGGAGCGAATCATCGCGCTGCCGCGCGCGCAACAAGCCGCCTGGCGAGCCTATCTGGACCGCTCCGTGCGGCAGATGCGGGCGGACCGGGCTTTTCTCGAAGCCGAGTTGAAGACCGCCGGCTTGACCTCGGAACTGATACCGCCGAACGGTTTCTCCGCCAGAAGCATGCCTTTGAACCGGCCGGCGGATTGGTACGGCGCCGCCGAAGCGCGGCGTATCGCCGATATCGTTGTGTCTTTCCAGACTCCCGCCGGAGGCTGGAGTAAGAACCTCAATCTGACCGATCACCCGCGCAGGCCCGGGGAGAGCTTTGCTCCGAACAATCTTTCGGCGCATCTGACGCCGGGCGATTTCGACAGTCCTCACGAACCCCAATGGAATTACGTCGGCACGCTGGACAACGATGCCACCACCACGGAATTGCGCTTCCTGGCGAAGGTGGCCGAGGCGTCCGAGAGGGATAGCGCGACCTACCGCGCATCGATCTTGCGCGGGCTGGAGTACCTGTTTGCGGCCCAGTTTCCCAATGGCGGCTGGCCCCAGGTCTGGCCGCTCGAGGGTGGCTACCACGATGCCATCACGTTTAACGACGGCGCGGTTACCGAGACGCTGGAGTTGCTCGAAGACGTGGCCGACGGAAAGGATGGGTTCGAGTTCGTGCCGGAGAGCGTGCGCTCGCGAGCCGGAGCCAGCGTGGCCAAGGGCATTCAGTGCATCCTTGCCACCCAGATCGTGGAGAACGGCCACCGCACCGTTTGGGCGCAGCAGCACGATGCGCTGACGCTACAGCCCGTGGCGGGCCGCAATTACGAGCCCGCCGCGCAGTGCGGCAGTGAAAGCGCCGCCCTGATCCTGTTCCTGATGCGGCTGCCGCGGCCCAGCCCGGCCGTGGTCGACGCGGTTTACGCGGCCGCGGCGTGGTTTCGCACAACGGCGATCCACGGCAAGGCATACGAGCGCGGCCCCGCCGGAAGGCGCCTCGAGACCGTGGATAGCGCCGGGCCGATTTGGGCCCGGTATTACGAGATCGGCACGGACCGGCCGATTTTCGGGGACCGGGACAAAAGCATTCACGACGATGTGAATGAGATCTCGGCTGAGCGCCGCAACGGCTACAGTTGGTACAACTCGGGCCCCCAGCAGGCGCTGGATCGATTTGCCGAGTGGAGCATATCTCATCCGCCCTCGCGGTAATCGCCGATGGGCGGGTTACTTCCCGGCGCGCAACAAGAGCAACCAGTCTTTGCTGTCGGGCTTCTCTATGGTGGTTGCTCCGTGTACGGGCAGGGAAGCGACATCTCGCGCCGTACCGGTGTTGGGATCGAACCAGAGGGCGGCGTAGTTTTTTCCCGGCAACTGCCCGCTGAGGGCGATGCCGCTGCCGCCGCCCGAGTAGATGAGCACGGTTCCGAAGGCGTCGTCGGCCAGCGCCCAATTCCGGGTGGGGTCTTCCACCAGGCCGTCTCTTGGCCCCATCTTCATGAGATCGCCGGCGAGAAATTCGTGTACGAATTTGTCGATGACGGCGTCGAGCGTGGACCCGCGCCGGTCGGTGGGCGGATTGACGGTCGGAACCGTGGGTGGAGCGGTGGGTGGGACGTGCAGCGACGACTGTGAGGCAGCCCCGGCCATGAGGATGGGGATGGGGCCGGTTCCGCTTTCCATGGGAAACAAGGCGATGTTGGGGTAGCGGTCGCGGTATTCGCGGACCTGCCGGTAGACCTGTTGCGCGGTGGTGGGAGGGGGCGAGTTGGTCCAGCCACCTTGGAACCGGGTCATGATGAGTTCACGGAAAGCGTGGTTCTCTCCCGCCATGGGGGCCCAAAGCGAACCGTCGGGGCGATACTGCCAGTAGCGCATGTCAACCGCGGCGATCTGTTTCGAGCGGACGGGATCTTCGAGGATGGCGTCGGTGATCTGTTTGCTCGTGATGAGGGCGATGCGGACGCGGCGGTTATGCTGTCTCTCCCACTCAGCGACGGTGTCCTGAAAAAACTGTTCGAAGGAGAGCGGGCCGGCGTACTGATAGGCGACGGTGAAGATGACGTTGGGCATATCGCCGAGCTCGTCGAGCACATGGAAGATGTAGTCGTGATGCAGCTTGCGCAGGGGCGGGTACCCGGTGCTGTAGAACTGGTTGGCGACATCGAGCCGCAGGCTGTCGACGTGAGCTTTCGCCTCGGGTTCGATTTGGCGGGTGTCGGTATGGAAAGGCGGAGGCTCGGGAAGGCCGGTATCGTTGACGTTGTTGGCCGGGCGCCAGGGGTAATCGATCCAGTGGGGGCCGATCTCGAGGACATTATGAGTGTTGTAGAGATGGTGAAAGACGACCAGGCCGCTGGCGGCGGCGATTCTGGCGAAGAGGCGCTGGCGCTCGAAGTACCAGGGGTTGTACCGCGAGACGTCGAACAGGCTGAGCCCGTCCCAGGCGGTGCCTTTGCCGCTGCGGGCCCACGGCATCTCGTAGAACGGCGCCCAGGCATCGGCGTTCGGCTGGCGAGTCACGGTGTGCTCGTCGCGGCGATGCTCGTACCAGAGGCCGGGGATGGTCTGGTAAAAAAGAATACCGCGCGCCTTGAGGCGGGCCGCCAGTTCGGGCAGATCTTCGGTGAGGCCGGGGCCAACCTGGCCGGGCATGAAACGCGTAATGCTGGAGCCGGTCAGCCGGGCGGCGACATCGGGCGAGGTGTTGCCGCGCCACCAGGTTTCGCTCTGGGTTTGGCCCCAGGCGGCTCTGCCGTCGATGACGAAGTGGCCATTCACGATCTGGAACTGGCGCCCGGCGAGTTGGGGTTCGGGATGCGGGACGATCTGGTGGAAGTCGGGCAGCCGTTTTTCGGCGAGGACTCCGGCGGGTTCCGCCGCGAGGTGCAGGCCCCTGGCCGCAAGCTGGGTTTCGTATAGCGATTGGCTGGAGTGGACTACGATGTTGGGCGCCCCGGGCGGCCCGATCGCATCGAGCGTGCTGCCGGCGCAGTTCCAGAGAATGGAGTTGGCCGCCGTCCAGCCGGCGCCCTGGGCGCGGGACTGGTCGAGCAGAAGCTGGATGGGAGAGTCGGGAAGGTGGACGCGCTCGTAGAGAACGCCGGAAGCCCACCCTTCGAACGCTCCGCTGGCGCCGAGCGACCGGGCGGCGTCGCAGTCGAGGAACACGTTCGGGCCGGCGGCGAGGAGGCCGGTGGCGAAATCGTTCATGCCGCCCTCGCTATGGCAGCGATGAATGAAAACCTGCTGGCCGTAGACGAGGAACGACTGGCGCCGATAGCCGGCGGGCTCGGAAATGGGCGACTCGCTGCGGCAGTCTTCGATGGTGACGCGGCGGGCGCGCTGGTTGGCGCGCACCGCCGAGCCGGCAAAGTGGCGCGCGGTGACCTTGCGGACCCAGGCGTCTTCGACATGATCGAGCAAAATGGCGATCCAGGCGTGTTCTTCGTCTCTGGGGTTCTCGCGGTTGTAGGCGCTGTCGAGGTCGAGGTTTTCGATCCCGATGTCTTCGAGGGCGGCCCCGCCCTGAACGCGGGCGACGGCGCCGCCGCCATAGCGGGCTTCGAGGGTGGTGGTGATGGGAGCGTCCACCTGGATTGACTTGGATGCGGCGTCCACCGCGGTGACGACGCGGTCCCAGACGAGATTGTGCGAGCCGGGCACCCAGTCGAGGCGCGTCGATGCGAAGGTGCCGGGGAGGCCGGTCATGACCATTGCATGAATCCAGTCCTCGGTGCTGGGACGCGTAATCGCGATGTGGTCGCCCACGCCGAGGCCGTTTATGTCCGCGAGGGCGAACGAGGTTGCTCCAGCCGGAACCGTTTCCGTTGTAATGCGTCGAGCCGGGCCGGCTACGGGAGGTTTTTCCCCTCCGGCTTCGATCAAGGTGCGCCGGCTCGTGCCCTCCGCGACGATGGTGGTTCCGTTTGGGCCTGAGCCGCTGCCGCGGAGGACCACGCCGCTGGCGCGCAGCCGCAGTTGTCCGCCGACGTGGAACCGGCCGGGACGAAGCAGAACGGCGCCGCGAAACCCGTTGGCGCCAACCGGGAGCGAGGCCACGTGGTCGAGGGCCGATTGCAGTAAGGCGGTATCGTCTCCTCCGCTGGGCTTGACCGCGATCTGAGCTTCCACGAACGGGAGCGGTCTGCCCGCCTCGAAACCGGCGACTGAGAAGTCGATCGGAGAGACGTTCTGGACGGGGTTGGCGGCGTCCAGTGGAAGCGTGAGGGGAAACAGCACGAGGAGCGTTTTCAGCAATCTCATTGCGGTCACCAGCCGAACCGGGGGGCGGATTCGGAACGGCAAGCATAGCACTTTTTTGGGCCTTGCGACCGAGTCCAACGGACCACCACCCACAAGAGCCTGGCTTGATCCTCGGCGGACGCGATGGCCCTCCAGTGGGCTACGGCGGCGTCCTGCACCCAGCGCAAATACGCCACATTGTTGACGTGCCCCAGCGCGTCGATATCGGCAGGTTCAACCGGAATCGTGAGTTCGAACGGCGCCAGTTCCGTATTCATCCCTTTTAGTATGCGGGTTTGGCAAATGGAGAGGAATGCGGTCGTGGGGCAGGCGCAACCGCCTGGACAGCTCGGAAGAAACCGGAAGAAACCCGCGCAGCCTGAACCTTTGCTGGCAATCGAAAAGGTAGCATACAGGCTGACCCGTTGCGCCAGACCCGGAGCGTCCCCATCAGGCGGACCCGGTTCCGATTGCGCCCACAGCAGGCACGCCGCGGCGTACGAAAGCCTCCCGCACAGCATCATGTACAAACCGGGCATCGCCAAAGCCAGCCGGCGCCGGGATAGAATCGAGAAGATCCATCCATGAAATACCAATCTCGCCTCACCAGGCTATTCGTCCTCGTGCTTGCGGCCGCATGCGCCGCGGCGGCGTTCCAGACCGGTAAAGACCCGGAACTCGCGCGCTGGCAGCGGGAGGCGCGCAGCGTCACGATTGTCCGCGACGACTATGGCATCGCCCACGTCTACGGCAAAACCGATGCCGAGACGGTTTTCGGCACGGTGTACGCCCAGGCGGAAGACGACTTCAACCGCGTCGAGACGAATTACATCAATGGCATGGGGCGGCTGGCGGAAGCCGGGGGCGAATCCGAAATTTATCGCGACCTGCGGATGAAGCTCTTCATCGATCCCGCCGATCTGAAGACCGAGTACGCCGCCAGCCCGGCCTGGCTCCAGTCGCTCATGAACGCTTTCGCCGACGGCCTGAACTACTACCTGGCCACCCACCCCCAAGTGCAGCCCCGGGTGATCCGGCGGTTCGAGCCCTGGATGGCGCTCAGCTTCACCGAAGGCAGCATCGGCGGCGACATCGAGCGTGTGAACCTGGGCCAACTCGAAGCCTTCTACGGCCATCGTGCGGAAGTTCCGGCAACTCAGGGCAACCAGGCGCCCGAGCCCGAGGACGCCGAAAACGAGCCCTCCGGTTCGAACGGCATCGCCATCGCGCCCGCCAATACGGTTGCCCGCCACGCCCTGCTGCTCATCAACCCCCACACTTCCTTCTTTTTCCGATCGGAGCTCGAGATGGTGAGCGGCGAAGGGCTGAACGCCTATGGCGCCGTCACCTGGGGACAGTTTTTCGTGTACCAGGGCTTCAACGAACGCGCCGGCTGGATGCACACCTCCAGCGGCGTCGACGCCATCGACGAGTATCTGGAAACCGTCACCAGGAAGGGCGATCGTTTCTATTACAAGTACGGCAACGAACAGCGCCCGGTGGTGGTTGCCGAAATCGTCGTCCCCTATAAAACCGCCCAAGGCATGGCCGAAAAGAAATTCACGGTTTACCGCACCCATCACGGGCCGGTCGTGCGGGAGGCCAACGGCAAGTGGGTGAGCGTCCGCCTGATGCAGGAGCCGGTGAAGGCGCTCACGCAGTCTTATACGCGCACCAAGGCGAAGGATTACCCATCGTTCCGGCAGACGATGGAACTGCACACCAATTCGTCGAACAACACCATCTTCGCCGACGCCGATGGCGACATCGCTTATTTCCACGGCAATTTCATTCCCAGGCGCGATACGCGTTTCGACTGGACCAAGCCGGTGGATGGCAGCGACCCCGCCACGGAGTGGCACGGACTGCTTTCGATCGACGAGACGCCGCACCTGTTGAACCCCGCCAGCGGCTGGCTCTACAACTCCAACAACTGGCCGTGGTCGGCGGCCGGGCCAAGCAGCCCGAAACGGGAAGATTATCCCGCTTATGTGGAGACCGGAGGCGAATCGGCGCGTGGATTGCACGCGGTGAGGGTGTTGGAGAATCGTAAGGATTTCACTCTCGATTCGCTGATTGGCGCCGCCTACGACAGCTACCTGACGTGGTTTGAAAAGCCGATGCCGGCCCTGATCCGAGCCTGGGACCAGGCCGCCGCCGGCCATCCGCTGAAAGCCAGATTGGCCGGCCAAATCGGACTGCTGCGCAAGTGGGATCTCCGCTGGGCGGTGAATTCCGTCCCGACCTCGCTCGCCGTGTTTTGGGGCACGGAAATCCGCCGGCGCGTGGCCGGCGATGCCAGGAGAGCGGGCATGTCCGTCGAGGACTATATCAGCAACCGGGCTCCGGCCGAACAGCTTCTGCAATCGCTTGCGGCCGCGTCCGACGAGCTCGCCGCCGATTTCGGCCAATGGGAAACGCCGTGGGGCGACATCAACCGGTTCCAGCGGCTCACCGGCGACATCGTACAAAACTTCAACGACTCTCAGCCGAGCATTCCGGTCGGCTTCACTTCCGCGATCTGGGGTTCGCTGGCCTCGTTTGGAGCGCGCGCGTATCCGGGAACGAAAAAATGGTACGGCGCCAGCGGCAACAGCTTCGTCGCGGTGGTGGAATTCGGCCCGCGCGTGCGCGCTAAAGCCGTCAGCGCCGGCGGCGAGAGCGGCGATCCGGCGTCGAAACACTTCAACGATCAGGCCAAAAGGTATAGCACCGGCGAGTTGCGCGACGTCTACTTCTACCGCGACGAGCTACGCGGCCACATGGAGCGGGAGTACCACCCGGGCGAGTGAGCGAGCATTTTGTATCGCTTTTGCCCGGGCGACGACTTCTCGTGGAGCGGACTCTCAGTCCGCCACGCCGGGACTCCTCCCGGCGCTTGTCTCGCCTAGCCCGCCCATCTTTCCCCGCGAACGCGGGAACCGTCGGCCACCTTGGTTGCGGCTCTGCCGCTCTGCCGGGCGGACCGCCAGGCCTGCGGTGCGCCCGCCCGTTTCCGCCTTGCCGTTGTCCGGGATTGAGCTTGAGGTGGGATTCATTTGACCAGCCGTCAATCCTGTTGGAATTTCCCAACAGGGCGCAACCCCGGCTTGCGGGGCCGAAGCCGGCTCCCGGAGGAAGAAATGCAACTCGCAGGACCAAAGGATGGCGGTCTGGTTTATACTTGAATCGGACTCGGAAGTCCAAAAAGGGAAATTCTGGCTAAGATCAGGAGGTTTTCATGGCCGATGCCCTCGTTCCCCCGCCTCCGCCGAAGGAAAAAATGCCCCCGCCGCCCGGGCCGGCGTTCCGACCACTTTCACAAGCCCGAGTCCGATTTGACCAGCCCGAGCGAAGAGAGGCTCCGAACTTTGAAAGTCACAGATTCCTTGAGCAACACAAAGAATTGATTAGTAAACTTCCAGTAACAACGCTTTTGGAGGTCACGGCTGAGGAAAAGAAAGACGCTAGCAAGGCGGATTGGCTGAGCTATTTCTGGCAAGAAACAGCTCCGGCGGACATAGTGGCTTACCCTGGACTCGTCGCCTTCTTCGACGTGGCGTTCACACTCCCCACAGAGTGGGAGCCGGATTCCCGCTTAATCAAGTTACAGGAGCATGGTCCCTACTTCGAGTACAGAGTCGCAGCTACCCGGCTTAATGACACACTGAAAAGGAAGAGCGGAGAAGCTTGGTCTGACAATGGCGGGGTATCCGATCCGCTCTGGTATGGGATGCTGACTTATTTGCTGGATAAGGGATTCGACAGCGTAGATCATATTGCGCCCCCAGACCACAAAAGAGAGGGACCGAAGGGCACACTCGATGCAGCGGACCTTGACGTTTATCGGCAGGGCCTTGTCAAGGAAGTGACCGGGCATCACTACATACTGGGCTGGCGCGGCGAGAGGCGGAGCCTCAAAGAGATCATAGACTGCGGCGGGTTCAAAGCCGCCGCTGGCGTGCCCGACCCCGGCGGAAAGGGGCACGAGCATGACGGCTGGCTGAAAGCCGAGGATTACGCCAAGCGGCATAACATGCGCAAGAATTGGAACCCCTTCTGCCATGAGGAGAACAGGAATAAATGGTTGTACCGCAAAGCGAAGAATGACAACTGCCTATCCACGGTGGTCAGCATAGCCAGAAAGATCGAGGCGGCATCGACGTTCCCAATGTTGGCGGAGGAACCGAATTTGACCGAAAAGGGCTCTTGGAAGATGTTTTCTGAGGCTCACGGCGCTAAAGGGAACAAAGCCTGTTACGTGGATAGGCGGGACGTTTACCTCGTCCTGGTGGCATCTCAGTATTTCGACACTCGGGAGTACCAGAAAGGGAAACATAGCGAAGAATGGCCCGAGATAGCCGTGAAAGAGATCCCGGACTCCCACATATTTGCGTGCATCCCGATTGTCCGAGTGTTTCACGGAACGACGGATGACAAAGGTTTTACCGTGTTGTTCGACAATAAAAACAACATCAAAGCGCCGAACCTACAGCAGTGCCAGCAAGCTGTCGGATTACTGGCCGGGAAGACTTTATACGCGAACATCACTGCCGAGTTTGACAAAGCTTTTCAAGCGGTAAGAAACGGGTACAGTGTTGCATGGGACCCACACGGCACAACACCGGTTGATCCTCTCCCGATCGGCAAGATTCTGTCGATCACGGACTCAGCGCGCGCGCGCGTTTGGCCGTAGACGCAACGCGGGAAAACCAGGTCGGAAAACCAGGCCAGCGTGAACATTTCTCCCATTTCTCCCCATTTCTCCGTAGTAGGAGCCGGCCGTGAGCTTATTAGTCAGGCGATAGCTGGCCATTGCATACCGGGATCGCGCCGGATCTTTCGTAACGAACGGGCCCATAGCCACGCTGGGTAGGGGCGAAACGCCACTCTGCCGACAACGGGCAGTGTAGCCCCAGCCAGAAGCGAGGGCTACCTCCGCATTCGCCAGGAGCATGGGTCCCGGCGCGGCAGCCTGAGATCCCGCTCCACTTACGGCGCAATGAAGATCTGAATTCGGTTGCTTTCGGTGCCGCCGGCGCCGATCCAGAGTTCCGAAGCGCCGGCGTTGACCACGGCGGGCATCTGCACTTCGATCTGATAGAAACCGATGTAGCCGGGAGCCAGGGTGGCGCGCGTGACGGCGACGGGCGCGCCGTCCAGGTAAGCCGTGACCGGCGCAGCCACGGCGGGTGGATTCAGTTGCGGCGCGGGCATGCCGGTCGGCCAGTTCGGCTGCACGCGGCCCAGGCCCGTGGCCATGATCAGAATGCGGCCTTGAGAGTGGATCGGATTGCCGGCATCGAGCGGCATTTCGGTATCGGCATCGAAGACCGCGGGCGCCCCTTCGCGCGACAGCAAAATCGCCGGCGAAACCGCTTCCACGGGCAGTCCCATGGTGACCAGCCCGCGATTGGTATCGAGTGCCAGCGCCACGCTGGGGCCAACGGCTTCAAACGGGACCTGGATCTGAGATTCGTCGTCGGAAGCGGCCAGCACCGGAAAATTCATTTCGCCGCCGCGGGCCGAGCCTACCCGCGCCCCCACCACGCTCAGCAGCGATCCGGGAGCGGCGGCGCGAACACTGAAGTCGGCGGCGTTGACAATGCGCGGATTGCGCGTGCGGTGGGGCGCGGCCGCGGCGTAGACCCCGTAACCATCGAGCGCGATGTAAAGCTGCACGCCCGCCGGATCGAGCCGCACGTCGGTGGCCGGCGCGGCTGGCAACTGGGCCGTGAGTTTCCGCCATAGGAGGGGGTTGGTGCTGGCGTTTTCCAAATCCGCCTGGCCATAAAAGACGCCTGCGTCGGTGGCCACGTACACCGCGCCGGCCGCGCGGTCGGCCGTGACGCCATGCACCGCTCCGGCGGGTAAATTGCCATCCAGGGCGTCCCAGAAACCACCGCTATTGGTGGTGCGTAATACGCGCGATGAGGCGCCACTGACGACCGCCAGCGCCACTCGCGGTTCGGCGCTATCCACCCAGATTCGCTCCACTCTCCCATTGCCGTTCTGCTGCGGCGGGTTGGGAAAAGTCCGGCCGCCGTCGAGCGAAACCGAGATGCGTCCGTCCGAGGTTCCCGCATAGACGGTATCGCCGGAAATTTCGACGGTGGTGACGTCGGCCTGCAATTGACGGGCGTAGCGGGCATTTAAAACCGCCGGTGAATTCCGGGCGGCGGATTCCACGGGATGCCACACAGCCGAGCCGGGAGTCAATTCCAGGCTTCCAAAGCCTTCCACTTCGACGCGCGTTCCGGCAGTGCCGGTAGGCGTGGATAGAATGCGGCGCACTGCCAGGTTAGGCAACCCTTCGTTGAGGCCCGACCACGAAAGGCCGCCATCCGCCGAACGCCAGAGGCCGTAATCGTTGGCCACCACGATCCGGTCGTGAAGCCCTCCGGCAACAGCCACGTCATGGAGGCCGCCGCCCACTACCGAAGAACCTTTGAAGCCGGTCAGGTCGGCCCACGAGCGGCCGCCGTCGTCGGAGCGGTACAGTTGTTGGCCCAGGGCAAAAGCCGCGCCGGGATCGGAAGGCAGAGAAATCGCGCGCGAACCGGATTCGGGCAGCCGCGCGACCACGGCGGCAGACGGCGCCGCCGGTTCGGCGGGTGGGGCAACCGGGGACCAGGTCTCCAGATCGGTGGAGCGAAAGACCTTTCCCGCGCGGGTTTCCGCGTAGAGCGTCGAACCGTTCGGTCCGTACCACACGCGCGCGATCACACCCGTGGCGGGGCCCGCCAACTCCAGCGCGACGCTGGCGCCGCCCACCTTGCGCCATTCGGCTGGCTGCTGCGCGTGGACGGTGGCGCCGCTCCAAAAAAGCACGGCGGTTACCAGTACCGGTACGGTGGCTGTTCCTTTATGACACACGGCCGCTTTCATTCTACCCCACTCTATCGGCGGACCGCCTTAATAACTTGCTGATATTTCATGGGTTGTGTACTAAAGTTAAGTACGGTACGGTAGTTGCTCTGCATGTTTGGTGCTAGACTGGAAAGTCTTGGAAGGTCGGCCGGCGTGGTGTGTCCAACCTGAAGAGTAGACTTATGTTGCGGTGTTGGGGGCGAATGCGGTTTGGGGGCAGGCTGCTGGTGGCGGCTGCCGCCGCAGTGTGTCTGGCGCCGCTCCAGGCGCAGCAGGACGACGCGGCCAAAGTCCTGGTCGAGACCGGGCAGGTTTCCCGGCTCAAAGACGGGGTTCCTCAGCCGCTCTACACGGGCGACTCGCTGCGGGTGAAACAGATCGTCGTCACCGGCCCGAACAGCTACGCCAAGTTTCAGATTGCCGACGGCAGCACGTTTGAAGTTTTCGAGAATTCCACCGTCACCTTCCGCGACAATTATCCGAGTTGGAGCGATTTGCTCAATGTGGTGATCGGGCGAGTCAAGGTGTTCATCGATCATTCGAAAGGCGCCAACCCGAAGAACGTCACCACGCCGACGGCGGTGATCTCGGTGCGCGGCACCATATTCGACGTGGTGGTGGAGGACGCCGACGGCACCACCTTCGTCACCGTGGACGATGGCATCGTGCAAGTACGGAATACCACCGTGCCGAGCGGAGCGGGCCAGGAGCCGTTGCTGAAGGCCGGCGAATCGATTCGCATTTTCCCCGGCCAGCCGCTGGCGCAGGCGGGAATCGATCACGCGGCGATTTTTCGTGCCGTGATTAAGGCGGCCGAACAGGCCCTCTATCAAGCGGTCTATGGCCGGAGTGGCGCCGGCCCGGCGGGAATTCCCGGTTCGGGTGGCGGTGGTGCGCAGGGCGACAAAGGCAAGAGCGGAACCGGCACGACCACGGCGCCTACCGCACCTACCGCGCCTACGGCTCCCGCGCCTCCCGGCCATTGATCGCCGGCGCCGGTTCGATTCCACAACTTCCGCGCCGGCTGAGCCGCGCGCCCACCGTGCTAGAGTCGAAGAATGAAAGGCATTGGCGTAGGGATGGCAGTTCTGTGCTGGACTGCGACGCTCTGCGGCCAGACGGCGCCGCAACCGCCGGCGGGGCTGGAGACGAGCTGGGAGATTGCGCCGGTAATTCAGGAGATCGGCGCGCAGGCCGGGCGCCTGCTGCCGGCTCTGGACCATGTCGACGCTCGCGCCTGGCTCGATCGGGGAGCATCGGAGACCTACCTGGAGCAGCTACAATCGAGCCGCGAGCAGGCGCTCGCGCTGCAGGAGGACTCCCAGCGCCTGGCACGCAATCCCGAGCGCCTGGCCGGCGGCATGGCGTTGCTGTTTCGCCTGGAGGGACTGGACCTGATGCTGATGTCGCTCGAAGAAGGCATGCGGAAATACGACCATCCCCGCGACGCCGAAGCATTGGCCAGCTTACGGGCCCAGAGCGATTCCAGCCGCGACCGTTTCGAGCGCTACCTGGTGCAATTGGCGGCCAACCAGGAGCGCCAGCTTCGGGTCATGGACGAAGAAGCCCAACGCTGCCGGGCGCTGGTCACCGCTCCGAAAACGGCCGGAAGGAAGAGATAGAATCTGATGGCGTTTATCTGCAGTATCTGCGGCGAGGAATCCACGCTCATCTGCGCCCGCTGCACCAAAGACACCTGCCGGAACCACCTGTGCGACAAGTGCCACCGCTGCAGCGATTGCTGCGACTGCGAAGTGGCCTTGGACGAGCGCGTCCCGGACCACGGCGCCGCCTTGGATAGCCCCGCGGAACATGAAAACGCAGGAGCCGGAAATATAGCCGCCGATGAACGCGGATAAACGCCGATAACTCCATCGGTTTCTTGATCGGCGTTCATCGGTATTCATCGGCGGCTCTATTTCTTCGCATCCCCGGCCAAGCGGGCTGCGTAATAGCCTGATAGAACAGGCGAAACACCTGGTCTGGGAGCGAACCGATGCCGACGTGGATCATGCTGACGCTGCTGGCGGCGGGCGTGGTGAAGACGCCCGACCTCGCGCGCATCATGCGCGAGGTGGCCGAAAACCAGGCTAAGAGCCAGGACCTGCGCCGCAATTTCGTCTACACGCAGAAGCAATTGCTCCGCCTGATTCGCGCCAACGGAAAACTGGCCCGCGAGGAGCGCCGGGAATATACGATCGTGCCCAAGGATCGCCATAGCGAACGGATACAGGCGCATTTCGAAGGCCGGTACGCCTCCGGCAGCGGCTTCGTGGCCTACGACAAGCCCGGTTACGAATACAAGAAGATGGACATCGACGGCGCCGTGTTGAATGGCCTCTCCGAGGACCTGATGGACGACGGCAACTCGAAGGACGGCATCGGGCCGGACCTGTTCCCGCTGACCTACCACCAGCAGTTGAAGTACGATTTCCGTTTGCTGGCGACCGAGACCTATCGCGGGCGCTCGGTATATCGGGTGGCGTTCGCGCCCAAGAAGGGCGTTGGACTGGAAGATGGTTCGTGGAAGGGGGAAGCGCTGATCGACGCCGAAGAGTTCGAGCCCGTCGAGGTGACCACTTCGCTGGCGTGGAAGATGCCGCTGGCGGTGCGGATTCTGCTGGGCACGAATATACGCGGCCTGGGCTTTGCGGTTTCGTACCGGAAGTTCGCCGACAAGGTCTGGTTCCCGGTGAGCTACGGCGGCGAATTCGAAGTGCGCGGTTTGTTTCTTTATCGGCGCACCATCACCATAGCGCTGACCAACGGCAACTTCCGGCGCACCGACGTGACCAGCAACGTGGCGTACGGCAAGGAAGACCGGTGACCGTGATCGAGGCCGTGGAAACTACCGCGATCGATTTCAACGCGCTGGTGCGCGAGCACCAGGCCATGGTGTACAGCGTCGCCTGGCATTTCCTGCGCGACCGGCCGCTGGCGGAGGAAGTGGCGCAGGACGTGTTCCTGAGCCTGCATCGCAACCTGGGCACGATCGAGTCGCCCCGTCACGCCGCCGCGTGGCTGCGCAAAGTGGCGGTGCAGCGGGCCATCGATGCCGGGCGGCGGCGCAAACGCCTGCCGCGCATCGGGTTGGAAGCGGCGCCGGAGCCGGCGTGCTTCGATCCGCGGTACGACCCGTGGTTGGGGGAATCGCTGCGGCGGATGGTGGCCAGCCTGCCGGAAGCGCATCGGATGGTGGTGATTCTGCGCTACCAGGAAGAACTGGAGTTGGCGGAGATCGCCGGGTTGCTCGAAATGCCGGTGGCAACGGTGAAAAGTCATTTGCATCGAGCGCTGGCGCTGTTGCGGGAAAAGCTGGAGCGGCGCGGCATGGGAGAACGCTGATGGACGGGCCGGAAGAGATGGATTGGCTGGAAGAAGAATTGAGGAAGGCGCTGGCGCGGGAGGTGCCGGCTCGCGATTTCGCCGTGCCGCGGCGGCGGCCGGCGTGGCGAGGGTGGGCGACGGCGGCGGCGGCGGTTCTCGTGCTGAGCGCCGGCGCCGGCTACCGCCAATACCAGGGCCGCGAGGCCAAGCGGCAGCTCAAGCTGGCGCTTGAAATCGCCGGCGCCAAGACCAGCCGGATACAAGCTCAATTACGGGAGTTTTCCAGATGAAACTACTACTCATGGGGGCGCTGGCAGGCTGCCTGAGCCTGGGCGCGCAACAGTTTCCGATGCGGATCGATCGCCTGGCGGCGCAGGCATCCGACAAAGTGGATGTCTCGCTCGACGGGTCGCTGCTGCAGTTCGCCGCCAAATTCCTGGACGACAAGGATCCGGAAGAGGCCAGGGTGCGCAAGCTGATTGCCGGCCTGGAAGGCATTTACGTCAAGTGCTACAGCTTCAAGAACGCCAACGTGTGGACGCAGGCGGACCTGGAATCGATCCGCCGCAACCTGCGCGCTCCGGAATGGTCGCGCATCGTCAACTACACCGGCGAAGATGGCACCGGCGAGATCTACGTGCGCCTGGTGGAGAAAAAACCGGCCGGGGTCGCAATTCTGGCCACCGAGCCGAAGGAATTGACCATCGTCAACATCGCCGGACCGATCGACCTGGCTTCGCTGAGCGAACTGGGCGGCCATTTCAATATTCCGAAGATACCGGAGAAGAAAGAGTAAGGCGGAGGAGCGGTCGGGGGCCGGCTTGCAGCGGTCCGCGCTCGGGTTGCAGCTTTCAGCGCGCGGAGGGTCTGCCTAAGTCGGTGGCATGGATGGGGCGGGCGAACCCTCCCTCGGAAAGGAGGCGAGAATTAGACGATATCTTCCGCGGCTTGGCTAGCTTGCGCACTGGCCGGGTTGTGAGAGGGCGGGACATATCGCGCTATGCTGTTTCTTGTCAAGAATATGTGCCGAAGGGGGGCCTAAAATCCCGATGCAATTCAGGCGCTGGTCGCTCAATATGATTCTCTCGGCAGCCGCCGTGGCCTCTGCCGCGGTTTGCCGGGCAGACACTGTATCCGATCGGGATGCGGCGCGTCTGCAATTGGTTAAGAACTACGCCGACACGGTGCTAAAGGACGCGGCCGATCGCTACCATCCCGAGAATCCGTCGCCGCTGCTGGCCGGCGGGATCGACGTCTATACCAAGGAGCAGATGAAGTGGATCTTCCCGGAGAGCGTCGATTTTCCCAATGGCCGGGTGGCGGTGTGGTCGGACTTCTCGGTCCAGCAGAACCTGATGCGCGTACTGGCGGCGCTCACGAATCTGACGGGCGACCCGAAGTACAGGGATTCCGCCAAAGCGCAGTACGCGTATTATTTTGCCCACCTGCGGGACAAGAGTGGACTGCTCCAGTGGGGCGGCCACCGCTTCGTGGACCTGCTGACGCTCTCCGGCGTCGGCATGCGCGACGGACCGCCGGACAGCCCGCATGAACTGAAGAATGCCTTCCCCTACTACGAACTGATGTACGAGGTGAATCCAGCGGCGACCGTGAAGTTCATCACCGCGTTCTGGAACGCACATGTCTACAACTGGCGCACGCTGGAGATTAGCCGTCACGGACACTACGGGCTGGAGCCCGGCCCGCGCTGGGAAAACACTTTCGACAACCCCGCACCCTTTTTCGAAACGCTCGGGTTGTCGTTCTTAGACGCCGGCAACGATCTCATCTACTCCGGCGCCATGCTTTACAAGCTCACTGGCGACAAGGGCGCCCTGCTATGGACCAAGCGGCTCGCCGACCAGTACGTGAAGGCTCGCAATCCGCGGACCAAGCTCGGGGCCTACCAATTCACCCAACCGCGGCAGCAGCACGCTCCGCCGGCTGACGAGACCCGAAACGACTATACGTTTTCCGAATACGGAGACCGGGCGAAGCGGCAGTTCGGGCCGGATTTTCCAGGACATCTCGTGCTTGAGGCGACCATCCTCTTCAGCCAACAGGCGACGACGATCTACTGCGACAATGCGCTCATGCAGATCCAGGTGGCCAACGCTCTCGGCGGCGCGGGCAAGGACATGGTCGAAGCAACCCGGGTGGGAATGGACGCATTCGTCAATTACGCGCTTATCCCCGATAAGAACCTCCTGCGACCCATGCTCACGGACGGTACCGACCTATCGGGCTTCGCGATCGAGCGGTCCGGCTACTATGGCCGCAAGGGCCGGGTGCTCGATCCGTATCCAGCGGGTCCGGAATTTATGCTCTCTTACGCCCGGGCCTTCATGTTAACCGGAGATGCCACCCTATGGAAAATGGCGCGGAGCAGCGCCCGCGCGTTCGGGCTCGGCGACATCGGAGAAACCCCGGGGAAATCGGTCCAGGTCAACCTCGCAACGGACAACGCGAACGCGTATGCGCTGTTCTCCGTGCTCGACCTCTACGAGCAGACCCACGCCGACGAGTACCTGCAACTCGGCCGTGTAATCGGCAATAATATCGTCAAACAGTACTTCCACCACGGCTATTTCACGCCTTACGAGGACACGATGTTTGCGAACATCAACGCGATCGAGCCCTATGCTCTCCTCGCCCTCGACGCCGCGATCAAAGGAACGCCGGAAAAGGTGCCGTATTTCATGAACGGATTCGGATTTTATGCGGGCTTTTACCGGTTCGGCCCGGGCCAGACGCGCGAGGTCAGCGAGGATTTCCTGTTCCGCGCCAGGAAGTCACAGCCCAATCCCCAGCGGATGCCCGGCGGCGATCGCAACTGACCGAACTGGATCCCGAAAGGAGGCAATTTTCGGCGACTTTTTCGGATCAACCTGCCTTGGCAACCAGCTCGAAGTTACTGCCGCGGCGGCGGAGCGCGCCGATGCGCAATAGCCGGTCGTCGAGCGCGCGGGCGGCGCGGTATCCGGCCCGCCAGCCGGGCAGCAGGCCCGCCAGGGGGGTGGAACCGAAATCGTACATGTCCACTTGCACCTGGAAGCCGGCGTCGCGAAATAGCGCGGCGGTCTGGTCCGGTTCAAGCTCCCTCTCATCGGGCGTCCGATAGCGCCTCATGAGACCCGGCGCCAAACGGCGGCCGACCGCGCCGGAGAGACGGTGGAGGCTGGGGTCGAGCGAATAAAACACGCCGCCCGGGCGCAGCCACTGGCGCACGCGGGGCGGCAGGGCGGCCAGCGCGCTATCCGAGAGATGGTGCAGAAAAAAGATGGCGATGATGGCGTCGAACGGACCGTCGGGTGGCGTCTCGCCTTGCTCGAAGCGCGCGTTTGCCACGCCCAGGCGCTCGGCATCGGCGCGCGCCTGGCGGATGGCCGCGGGCGAAAGATCGATACCCACGATCCCATGGACTTGCCGGGCAATCAGCAGTTCGGTATCGCCGATGCCGCAACCCAAACTCAGCACCCGCGACCGGCCCCAGGCGCCGGTGGCCTTGAGAATACGGGTAGCCATGTGTTCGCGCAGGGCGCGCACCGCCGGCCGCGCGAAATGGCGCTGGGCGAACCCCGAATACAGTTTCTCGTGGTAAGCCAGCTCGCGCCCGATAACGTCTTTATCGGACGGCGGCATCAGTAGGCCACTCGCCGCCGGGCGAACGCCATCCAGGTCAGGGCCAGCGACGCCGCCAACAGGGAACCGTCCCGCAGCAGGGTTTTCCACGAGATCAGCTCGCCCGGCCCGAAACAGCCGCAGTTGATCTGCTGGCCGGTGGCATACGCGCGCACCATCAGTCCGAAGAATACGCCCAGCAACAGGCTGGTCGCGATCGCGGCGCCGCGCAGCCAGATTCCCGCGATCAGCAGGATGCCGACCGCGAGTTCGAACCAGGGCAGGGTGCGGGCCACGAACTCCACCGCCCGCAAGGGAAGAATCTGATAGGAATCGATCGACATCGCGAACAGTTCCCAGGGCGTGTGCAGCTTGGTCCAGGCTGCATAAATAAAGATGCCGCCCAGCAGGAGGCGCAATAACAGCGCCGCGGCGCGAAACGTATTACTTCTGGATGAGATCATCGAGGAGTTGCTTCAGAAATTGGTATCTTATCAGGCCGCCCGTGATCGGGATGTTGCGGGCCCCGCGGATCACCACGATGGTAGGTGTCTCGTTAACCGGCACGCGGTGCCCGATGTCGATTTCGTTCCGTATCTCGGCGAGCACGCCGGGATCCTCGGCCAGGGCTTGCACCCGCTTCTGCTGCGCCGGATTCAACACCCCGGCGACGGCTGCCCAGACTTTGCCGCTGACGGACCAGGACTGCTGGCCGCGAAACAGCGCATCGGCCACCGGCATATACATTCCGACCCGCGCCGCCGCCACGGCATAATCGGCGGCTTGGCGGGAATACTGGTGCATCGGCAGCGGGAATTCGAAGCTCGCCACGAATACCTTGCCGGGAATCACGTAATCCCGCATCAGCTCGGGCAGCACGTTCTCGTGGAACACCTTGCACGCGGGGCACTCGAAATCGCTAAAAATCTCCAGGGTGACGGGAGCCGAAGGCGTTCCGATGCACTGATTCGGATCCAGGCCCGGAACGGCGGCGCCGGCCATCGACAACGCCACTAAGGCAAGTGCGCAAACTTTCATCTTTTTCATTCTATCGGCCGGCCGGCGCCTAATGCGACAACGCATTATCCAGCAGGCTCTTCAGCAGGTCGTAATTCGGCAATCCCGGAGGCAGCTCAGTGCGCTGGCCGTGGGCGGTCATGACGATGGTGGGCGTGGCGTTCACTCCGTCCCGCTCGCCCTGCTCCAGGTCGCGCTGGACTTCAGCCGCAACGCCGGGATCCTTGGCCAGCGCCTGCACCTTTTTTTGTTCCTCCGCCGTCAACACGGTCGCCATGGCTTCCCACCACCTGCCGGTCAACGCCCAACTGTCTTGGGTGCGGAACATGGTGCCGGCCACCAACTGATACTTGCCCAGGCGTGCCGCCGCGGTGGCGTAGACCGCTACGTCGTGCGCCCAGGGATGGAGCGGAAACTCGCGGCTCACCAGGCACACCTTGCCGCGCAGTACGTAGTCGTTCATCAGGCGCGGCGCGATCTCCTCATGGAAAACCCTGCAGTGGGGACAATCGAAGCTGCTGAATACTTCCAGCGTAATCGGTGCGTTGGCTCCGCCGATCATCTTGTCGGTGTCGAATTTGGGACCGGCCGCCAGGCAACCGATCGACAGCAAAACCGCGGAGGCAAATACTTTCCTCATGCTCCAATTGTAAAGGGCGCGGCGGGCGGCTCTCAAGTGGCTCGCCCGAAATCGTGATTAAATCTAGTAAATCGACCAAAGGAGATTGCATGCTTGGGAAGGTGGTGTGCGCGGCCATGATCGCCGCGGCGTTGGCCCCGGCTCAGATGCCGGGTGGCGGCGGGATGGGCGCTGGCGGGATGGGCGGCGGCCGCGAAGGCGGCATGAGCGCCGGAATGAGCCCGCGGCGCGAATCGCGTTTCGACACGCTCGCCGGTAAGCTCAAGCTGAACAAGGATCGGAGGGCCCAGGCGCAGTCGCTGATTGCCGAGGCTCGCAAGGAAGCCGAGCCGGCGCAACAGGCCATGTTCGAGGCGCGCGCGAACCTGGCTGGTTCGCTGATCAACGGCCAGAGCGGCGCCCAGATCGCTCCGCTCACCCGGAAGTACGCCGAAGCGGCCGCGCAACTGGCTGCCATCGAAGCCAGGACCTTCGCCAAAATTGTCAGCCTGATGAAACCCAGGGACCAGCCCAAGGCGGGTCCCAATTTCGAGTTGCTGGCGGAGATTTTCGGGCAATCGCCGGGCGGCCGCGGCCGCAGGGAGGGCAACTGAGATGGTCGCCAGGCTTTTCGCGATGGGGCTCGTGGCGGCGGCCCTCGCTTCGGCGCAAAGAAGCGGCCGTAGCCAGGGTGGAAACGATATGCCGATGGCGATGTCCGAGCCGAGCCGCATGGACCGCATCTCCGCCATGCTGGACCTCAATAAGGATCAAAAGAAACAAATCCGCGGGATTTTGGATGGCGCACAAAAGGAAGCCGCGCCCGTGCGCGACGAACTGGCCAGAAGTGCAACCGGAGTGGGCGACCTCGCGGCCGAGGGCAAGACCGGCGACGAGCTGAAGCCCGCCCTGGACGCCTATGCCCAGGCCGAGGCCAGGATGGCGGCCATCGAGATGCAAGCCTTCGCTAAAATCTACCAGGCCCTCGATAAAGACCAGCAGCCCAAATCCAGGCCAGTCTTCCTGATGATGACCGGCATCTTCAACGGCAAAAACTGGGATACGGCGCCGGCGCGGTAGACGGTTTTCTGCGCGGCAGGGCTAGCCGCCGCAGCAACGCTTGTACTTCTTGCCGCTGCCGCAAGGGCACGGTCCGCTTCAAGCGCTCAAGAATCTCGGGGATTTCCATGTTTCCCTCGATGGTAGCGGAACGCATGCCGGGTGGGAAGAAGCGTAGCCGCCGATGACCACGGACAAGAAAACAAAGGACTTATCGGTGTCTTTCCTTCTTTATCCGTGGCTCGAATTTGTTTTTTCAAAGTTCCGCCAGGGCCGCTCACCAGTCGCGCCGGCTGCGGCGCCAGGCTCCGCCACCGAGGCCGCCGGCATCCACCACCACCGCCAGCACAATAATCAGCGCGTTCCATCCGACGATCGGCCGGTGGTTGTTAACCATCCAGGCGTAGGCTAACGTCGTGAGCGGCAGAAACACAAAGCCCAATGCCGGAATCAGGATGTTGTGATAGGCGTGCTGCAAGTAGGTGGTAAACAGAAACAGCAGCACCATCACCAGGCGTGGGAAGCCCACAACCGCGATCAGCAGGAGGCAAGGCATCTTTCCATTATGGCCGACTCGATTACCGCCGCGACCGCGGGGAGCGGTTTTTTTTAAAGCCAGAGAGTTTGTCCCTAGTGCTTGATTGCCGGCGCGCCCGGCAGTTTGAGCTTGAGATCGCAACCGCAATCGTCGCCCGCATTTTTGGCGGTCTTCTGATATTCGATTTCGTAATCGATGATGTTCTTCAAACTGGCCCAGTCCACGGCTTGAGCCAGGCGCCGGCCGTTGATAAACAGGGTGGGAGTGGCGTTGATGCCCAACTCGCGTCCCTGCGCCTCGGTGGCGTCCACCTCCGCCTCGGTCGCCTTGGTGTCGATGCACTGCCCCAGCTTCAGCGCGTCCAGGTTCTTCTGGCCTTTGGCCCAGTCCAGGATCTGCGCGCGGACGTTGTCCGGAGTGATCTGCTCCTGGTGGGAATAGATCCAGTCATGGTAGGCCCAAAACGCGTCGTTGCTTTGCTGAAAGACGCAACGTCCGGCCATGGCCGCGGCCTTAGCCCACGGATGCAAGCTCTCCAGCGGAAAATCTTTGAAGTAAAGCTTCACCTGGGTGGGGTAGGTCGCCAGCAGGTTGTCGCGAATCTGCTGGGCTTCTTCCTTGCAATAGGGGCATTCGAAGTCGCTGAATTCCACCAGCACCACCGGCGCTCCGGATGTGCCCCAACCCGGAGCTCCCATGGTCTTGATCTTATCGAGATCGGCTTTGAAGGGATTGGCGTTGACATCGTAGACGGTGCCCTGCAAAATATGTTTGCCGTCCTGGCTGATGTAAAACGTGAAGTCCTGCGACTGCTTCCCCAGCGAGGCGTGCACCGTCTCTTCCACGAAACCCGCCAGCGGAGCCGGCTTAGGGTCGCTGATGGTCACCTGGATGCGTTGATCCAGCACGTACAAATGGCGGACGTACGCCTCCAGGGTGGCCTTATCCAGCGCCGATTTCGTGGAATCCCCGGCGCCGGCGGCGAGCGCCAGCAGCGAAAGACAGGCGATGAAGGGCAACAATCGCGACATGTTCCTTATTGTACTGGAGTGGACGGCGCGACTCCGACCGTATAATGGATTGAATGTCGAATCCGCATTTCCGGCGGGGCGGACTTTGCGCGCGCCGTAGGAGAAAGCGTGCGAGAAGTGCGGACTAGCCCCGCCCGGTGGCTCTTGTGGGCAACCCTACCCTTAATTTATTGCGCGTATTTTTATCGTCTCACGGCCGCCGGCGTCATTCTGCCCGACGAACCGCGCTACGCCTCGGTGGCGCGCGCGATGGCCAATACAGGCGACGTGGTGACCCCGCGCTTGTGGGGCGAGCCCTGGTTTGAAAAGCCGGCGCTCTACTACTGGTTGGCCGCCATGGCTTTCCGTTTTGGCGCCGGCCCGGACCTGGCGCCCCGCTTGCCCGTTGCGCTTCTGTCGGTCGTCTTTCTGTTTTTCTTCTATGGGATTCTGCGGCGCGAGTTCGGATGGCGCGCCGCGGCTTTTGCGGCCTTGATTCTGGCGACTTCCGGCGAGTGGTTGCTGTACAGCCAGGTGGGAGTCACGGACATACCCATGGCGGCGACTTTCGCGGCCGGCATGCTGCTGGCAATTCCGTGGATCAGCCGTGGCGATCAACAATGGCTGCCGTGGTCCGGAGCCATGTTCGGCTTGGCGATCCTGGCCAAGGGATTGGTGCCGGTCGCCTTGGCGTTGCCCCTCCTGTTGGGCGTCCGCCACCGGTTTCCACGCGCTCTGGGGCGCATCGTGTGGCCGTGCCTGGCGGTGGCGGCGCCGTGGTATGTTGCCTGTTATCTTAAGAATGGCGTTGGCTTCCTAAAGGAATTTTTTTGGAAGCAGCACGTGGAGCGCGCTTTCTCCGGCGCGCTCATGCACAGCCAACCTTTTTGGTATTACGCCCCCGTGCTGCTCTTGGCCCTGGTCCCATGGACTCCGCTCGCCGTGCTGGCGGCAACCCGGTTCCGAACCACGGACATGCGCCGCCGCTTCCTGTTCGCCTGGGCCATTTGGGGGCTGCTGTTCTTCTCCCTGCCGGTAAACAAATTGCCCGGTTACCTCCTCCCCCTGTTGCCTGCCGTGGCCGCCTTGGCTGGCGTGACACTGAACGAATCCGCCGCCGCCCCAACGGCCGGCGCCGGGAACTTGCGCGCGGGCAACACCGGCTTCTGGCTGGCCGCCTGCGCCCTGCTCCTGGCCGCCTTTCCCATTGCCGGGCCCATGTTGCCCGAGGCCATCGCCTGGGGAAGTTCCAAGGCCGCTATTCCGCCTTTTCGCTGGACCTGGTTGCTGCCGCTGCTGGCGGCGGGCTTGGTCTGGTTCCTGGAAGCGCGCGGCATGCGCCTGGCCGCGGTGTTCCTCATCGCCGCCGGCGCCGCCATGGGCATCGTGTACTGGAAGACCGCCTTCTTGCCCGAAGTGGATCGCACCGCTTCCGCGCGCCCCATCTGGAGACGGATTGCCCCCGTGGCCGACCAGGTTTGCGTCGATAACATCCATCGCAACTGGCGCTATGGATTGAATTACTATACCGTCACGCCGCTGCCGGAGTGTTCCGTCCAGGCCCGGCCGCTCCATATACAACAGATTCCGGGCCAACCTCCGCAACTGGTTACGGTTGACCCGCTCGCGTACCGCATAGTACGCTCACAATTCCAGGAAATACCATGATCCTTGCCCCGACGCCTTTAGTCGCGACGTTGCTGATGGTCCTTGGCATTCTTTGCTGGGGGTCGTGGGCAACCACGTTCAAGTTCAGCGGTAAATGGCGATTCGAGCTGTATTATTTCGATTTCGCTTTCGGCCTGGTAGCGGCCGCGGTTCTGATTGCATTCACCTTCGGCAATCTGGGTTTCGACGGCTTTTCCGTGGTTGACGACTTGATGCACGCCGGCAAGCGCCAGTGGTTCTTCGGCTTTCTGGCGGGTGTGGTGTTCAACTTCGGCAATATGTTGCTGCTGGCGGGGGTTTCGGTAGCGGGTCTATCCGTGGCGTTCCCGCTGGGCCTGGGAGCCGCGCTGCTGGTAGGTACGCTGCTGCAGTTTCTGCTTCACGCCACGGGCAATCCGGCCCTGTTGTTTACGGGATTCGCGATCGGCGTCGCGGCTCTGGGTTTCGCCGCTTTCGCCTACCGCCAGGCGATCCGGGAGCGCCACGAAATCCTGGCGCGGCGCGGCGAAGCCAGGAGCACGCGCCGCCCCAGCGCCGCCAAGGGCGCCGCTTTGCCGCTGGTGGCGGGCCTGCTGATGGGCGCCAGCATTCCCATCGTCGACGGCTGCTCCCAAGGGGATTTGGGCTTGGGGCCGTATGCCATCACCCTGTTGCTCTCCTTCGGTATTCTGGCCTCCACCTTCGTGTTCAACCTGTTTCTCATGAATCTGCCGGTGGAAGGTGAGCCGGTGGACCTGTTCGAGTACTTTTCCGGCCACTGGCGGCAGCACCTCTGGGGTGTCGCGGGCGGCGCGGTTTGGACCGTGGGAACGGCGGCCGTACTGGTGGCCATCGCCTCCATGCCCGACCGGATTCGCGCCACCTCGCCCATAGGCTTCCCGCTGGCGCAGGCGGCTCTGGTGGTGGGCGCCATCTGGGGCTTGGTCCGGTGGAAAGAGTTCCACGACGCCAAACCCGCCACTAAGGCCATGCTGGTGGTGTCGCTGGTCTTGTTTGCCTGTGCCATCGCCCTGATCGTGACGGGCATCGGCGACCAGAGAGCTGTCTAGCCAGCCGGGCGGGGACCGAAGGAAGCTGGAAGGAATATAGCCACCGAGGAACACAGCCTCCCGCACCAACTCGTCGGGATTCCGGCCGCTTTCCGGCGCAAGAATTCAGATTGACGACGTGAGCGCGGCCTGCATCATGGCACGAGTGTAGCCCACCTGGAAGGCGAAGGAAGCATAGCCGCCGCCGCCCGGATAGCCGCCCATGCGGCCCCGCTCCCGATCGTAATCCAGGGCGCGCGGATGTTCGGGGTAGATCTCTCTCGTATACTTGTGCTTCACCAGTTCTTTCATGACCAGGAACATATTGTTTTCCCCTTCGTCGATCATAACCTCCGCATACCGTTCGCACGGCTTACTCACCCTGACATTGCGGAAGTGCACGTGGTTGATGCGGTCGCGCGAGGCGAAGTAGGCGCACACTTCCACCGGGTTCCGGCCCATTTCGCGGGTCACGCCACAATCGAAGGTGATTCCGTTGGCCGGGCTGCGGACGATTTCGATGAGGTGCTTCCATCCTTCCACGCTGCCCATGATCTGTTGGGACCCGCGGCTGACCGGCGCCGGCGGATCGTTGGGGTGCAGGGCCAGGCGAACGTTCGCCTTTTCGGCCTCCGGAATCACGCGCTTCAGGAAATACGCGATGGTGTCCCACATCTCGCGCAGCGTGTGAGCGCCTTCGTTCGGCAGGGGAGGCAGGTCCTTGAACTTCATTCCGGCTTCCTCCGGCCTGACGGCGCCCATGTATTGGCGGCCGGGGGTGCGCGCCAGCTCGTAATCGAAGCCTGTCCAGCTCACGCCGGTGCGCGCGCCGTCGGTTTCCTCGAAGTAGCCCTCGGTGGCCCGGTGCGCATACCAGTTGTACTCGACGACCGGGATTCCGGCCTTGCCTGCGGCCTTGATGGACTGGATTACTTTCTCGATCTCTTCATCGCGTCCCGGCCTGCCATAGATGGCGTTGGGGAATCCCTGGATCATCAGGTTGCCCAGCGTCAGGCCGGCGGCCCTGGCGCGATCGACCTGTTCCTGGAGACGAGTTTCATCCCACGGAATCGGGGGGCCTCCCGCTAGCAGCCAGTCCACGCCCAGTTGTTTAATGCGGCGCAGTGACTCGACTCCGCCGCCTCCTCCGTCCCCGGCCGAGAGTGCGATCTTCGGCGTGTCCTTCGCTTCGAACCGCGGCGCCGGCATGCTTGCCGCGACACTGTATGGAGACGCCAGGGCCGCAACGCCCGCGGTGTGGATCAAGCTTCTGCGCGATATGCTCATGGACCCGTTCTCCAGCCTGCTTCAATTTCCATTCAACCCTTCGGGGGCACGGTAATGGTCAGTTTGCCGTGATGGATACCCTTGGCGGCGATCAGCTTGTCGGCAATTCCGCGCACGTCCCCGGCCTTGCCGCGCAGCACCAGCACTTCCAGGCAATTGGAATGATCCAGGTGAACGTGCAGGGTGCAAACGATCTGGTGGTGGTGCTCGTGCTGCATCCCCGTGAGCCGGTCGCTCAACTGGCGGAAATGGTGATCGTAAACCAGGGTCAGGGTGCCGACGACCTCCTGGCGCGGGTGCGCCGCTTTTTCCTGAATCAGGCCGTCGCGAATCAGGTCGCGAAAGGCCTCCGAGCGGTTGGCGTAGCCGCGTTGGGAAATGGAGCGGTCGAATTGTTCCAACAGGTCTCTAGGGATGGCGACGCCGATGCGCGAAAGCTCGACGGGAAGTTTGGAAGAGACGCTCATGGCAATTCCAAAATACCGTATTTGGGCTCCCATCGAGACACCAAGCGTGCCCGAAGGCCCATTCGCGCGGCTTCAGCCCCTGCCGATCCAGGGCATCGCCGTCGCCATCACGGTCATGAATTGCACGTTGGCCTCCAGCGGCAAATTCGCCATGTAGAGCACGGCATCGGCTACGTGGCGCACATCCATGCGCGGTTC
>JBKQVG010000081.1:0-4819 GCA_052325345.1 Bryobacteraceae bacterium | reverse complement strand
GGCGATTGCCAACGCGCAGAACCAGAACGAAGACGTGGACGTGGACGAGTTGTACGTGAGCGAGGCCTACGAGAACGAAGGGCCGCGGATGAAGCGGGTGCGTCCCGCTCCCATGGGCCGGGCCTATCGTTACCAGCGGCGGATGTCGCACAACGTCATCCGGGTGGCGGACAAGGAAGAAGTCTAAATGGGACAGAAAGTTCATCCGTACGGTTTTCGATTGGGCTTCAACAAGCCGTGGCGCTCGCGCTGGTTCGCCAAGCAGAATTACGCGCAGTTGCTGCGGGAGGACCTGGAGCTGAAGACGGCGCTGGGGACGCGGCTGAAGGCGGCCGGGGTGAGTTCGATCGAAGTCGACCGCCCGGGCAACAAGCTGCGGGTGACCATCCGGACTTCGCGGCCGGGGATCATCATCGGCCGCAAGGGCGCGGAGATCGAGAAACTCAAGCAGGACATGGCGAAGAAGACCAAGCGCGAGGTCTTCATCGACATTCAGGAAGTACACAAGCCGGAGCTGGACGCGCAACTGGTGTCGGAATCGATCGCCCTGCAACTGGAAAAGCGGGTGGCTTTCCGCCGCGCCATGCGCAAGGCGGTGGATTCGGCGCTGCGCTTCGGCTGCAAAGGGATCAAGGTGCGGGTTTCGGGGCGGCTGAACGGGGCCGAAATCGCGCGCAGCGAATGGTACCTGCAGGGGCAGCTTCCGCTGCACACCCTGCGCGCCGATATCGACTACGGTTTCGCCGAGGCGCACACGACCTATGGCGTGATCGGCGTGAAGGCGTGGCTGTACAAGGGTGAAATTCTGGACCTGACCAAGCGGCGCGGCCTGCTGCCGGAGCCCGAGCCGAGGCGCGACCGCGATCGCCGGGACCGCGGCGGGCGCGACCGCGACCGCCGGGACCGCGGCGCTTTCCAGGGAGAGCGCTCCGCTCCGCCGATAGCGGCGCCGCCGGTGGCGCAACCCGCCGGCCCGGCGATGCAGTCGCCTCCGAGCGATCTGCCGCATCCCGCGGCGCGGCCGGTAACGCCGATCCTGCCGCCGTTGATGTCGCCGCAGCAACCGTCCTGGAAGCAGGAGGCGAGGCAGGAGAGCGCGCCGGCGGCGAGCGAGCCGGCCGCGAGCGTAGCACAACCGGCGGAAGCCAAGCCGGGCGAGAGCCAGCCGGGCGAAAACCCGCCGGGCGAGAGCCAGTAAGGATCGAGGGCAAACTGCATGATGATGCCAAAGAAGGTGAAATTTCGGAAGCAGCAGCGCGGCCGGATGGCCGGCAAGGCGTGGCGAGGCTCCTCGATCAGCTTCGGCGAGTACGGGTTGAAGGCCATGGAGTGCGCCTGGATCACGGACCGGCAGATTGAGGCCGCGCGCGTGGCCATGACGCGCTCGATCAAGCGCGGCGGCAAGGTGTGGATCCGCCTGTTCCCGGACAAGCCGATCACCAAGAAGCCGGCCGAAACCCGTATGGGCAAGGGAAAAGGCGCGCCCGAGCAGTGGGTGGCGGTGGTTCGTCCGGGCAAGATTCTGTTCGAGATGGAGGGAGTGGATTTCGCCGTCGCCTCGCAGGCCATGCTGCTGGCGGCGCACAAGCTTCCCATCAAGACCAAGTTCGTCACCCGGAAACAGGCCGGGTAGGCGAGAGGACGCGGAGCAAGCCGATTATGAAGTCGCAAAAAGTTCGCGATCTGGACGACGAGGAGTTACGGCGCCAGTTGCAGGAAATGAACGAGCAGTTGTTTCGTCTTCAGTTTCAGATGTCCATGGGGCAGATGGACGGACTGAAGAAGGCGCGGGCGATGCGCAAGGACCGGGCCCGCGTCCGTACCGTGTTGCGCGAGCGGGAACTGGCGGGAGGGACCAAGTAATGGCGGAAGCAAACAACGGGAAGGCGCCCGCGGAGAAAGACGAAGCCGCGAAGCACAAGCCCACCGAGAAGATCGGCGCCGTGGTTTCGACCAAGATGGCCAAGACCATCGTGGTGGAAGTGAGCCGGCGCGTGCCGCACCCCCTGTACAAGCGCATCATCAAGAAGCGCAAGAAGTTCTACGCTCACGACGAGCAGTCGACGGCCAAGCTGGGAGACGTGGTGCGGATCGTGGAGAGCCGGCCGTTGAGCAGGCTGAAGCGTTGGACGCTGGCCGAAGTGGTGCGGCGCGCGGCGCAGGTGGGCGCGCAGCCGTCCGAGCTGGACGTGAAGGTCTAGCGGTAACGGTCCGATTTCGGGCGATTGACGTTCTGGGAGCTTTTTATGATTGGAATGCGAACCATTCTCGAGGTGGCCGACAACAGCGGCGCGCGCAGGCTGAGCTGTATCCTGCCCCGCGGCGGCGACCTGGGGCTGCGGGCCGGCCTGGGCGACGTGGTCACCGCCGCGGTGAAGGAAGCCGCGCCGGATTCGAGCATCAAGAAGGGTAAAGTGGTGCGCTGCGTGATCGTGCGCATGCGCAAGGAGACGCGCCGCAAGGATGGCAGCTACATCCGCTTCGATTCGAACGCGGCGGTGCTGATCAACGATGTGGGCGAGCCGGTGGGCACGCGCGTGTTCGGTCCGGTGGCCAGGGAACTGCGCGACAAGAAATTCATGAAAATCGTTTCGCTGGCCCCCGAGGTGATCTGATGGCGGTACCAAAGAAGAATCCGGTGGGGATGCGGCGCAAGGCGACGGTCCCGGTGCGGGTGGATCTGAAGAAGGAAGACACGGTCCGGGTGATCTCGGGCCGCGACCGGGGAAAGACCGGCCGCGTGCTGCGGGTCGATCGGGAGACGGGCAGGGTGCTGGTCGAGCACGTCATGATGGTGAAACGCCACACCCGGCCCAATCCCTCGCAGCAGATCAAGGGCGGCATCGCCGAGCGGGAAAGCCCGATCGCGGCATCCAACGTGATGATCGTTTGCCCCGGCTGCAACAAGGCCGTGCGGATCGCCCATCACGTGGACGCCGTCGCGGGCGGTAAGAGCCGGCGCACGCGGGTGTGCCGCAAGTGCGGGCAGACGCTCGACCGGAAGTAAGACGAGGATTCCATGGCAGCGCGTTTGAAAGAGCATTACCAGAAGAAAGTGGTTCCGGCACTGACCAAAGAGTTCGGCTACAAAAACGGCATGGCCGTGCCGAAGCTGGACAAGATTTCGGTCAACATCGGCCTGGGGGAGGCCACCCAGAACGCCAAGCTGATGGACGGCGCAGTGAACGAGCTGGCGGCCATCGCCGGCCAAAAGCCGGTGGTGACCAAGGCCACCAAGTCGATCGCGGCGTTCAAGCTGAGGGAAGGCATGTCGATCGGCTGCATGGTGACGCTGCGCGGCGACCGGATGTACGAGTTCTTCGACCGGCTGGTGAACGTGGCGCTGCCGCGCGTGCGCGACTTCCGCGGGGTATCCACCAAGTCGTTCGACGGGCGCGGGAACTACACCCTGGGCTTGAAGGAGCAGTTGATTTTCCCGGAAATCGATTATGCCAAGGTGGAAAAGACCAAGGGCATGAATATTTCCATTACGACCACGGCGCGGACCGATGCCGAGGGTTTGGCGCTGTTGCGCCAGATGGGCATGCCGTTCCGCCCGTAAGGCGGCGAGAAGAGAAAGCGAGAAACCGATGGCCACGACCGCCAAAATCGCCAAAGACATTAAGCTCGAGAAGGCCCGCAGGGCCAAAACGCCGAAGCTGCGCTGCCGCCACCGCAATCGCTGCTGGCGCTGCGGCCGGCCGCGCGCGTTTTTGCGCAAGTACGGTATCTGCCGCCTGTGTTTCCGCAAACTCGCTCTGAACGGCGAGATTCCGGGCGTGACCAAGGCGAGCTGGTAAGGTGCGGCGGATGTGCCTGCTCCAGGAGACGGACGGAATTAGAGGAGAGTTATGACCAGCGATCCCATTGCCGACATGCTGACTCGCGTGCGCAACGCGATCCAGGCCCGCCACCCCAAGGTGGACGTGCCGGCTTCCAAGCTGAAGGCGGAAATCGCCCGCATTCTGAAGGAAGAGGGCTACATTGCCAACTACAAGGTAGCCGAAGAAGGCGCGAAGAAGACCATCAAGATCTACCTGAAATACGCCGCCAACACATCGCCGGTGATTTCGGCGATCGAGCGCGTATCGCGTCCGGGCTGCCGGGTATACGTGGGCCAGACCGAGATTCCGCGCGTGCTGGGCGGCATGGGAATCAACATTCTGACCACCGCGCGAGGGGTGATGACCGGGCGCGACGCGCACCGGGAGAAAGTGGGCGGCGAAATTCTGTGCCGCGTTTGGTAACGAGGGCATTCGGATATGTCGAGAATTGGTAAAAAGCCGATCCCGCTGCCGAGCGGCGTGAAGATTGCGATCGGCGAGCAACTGGAAGTGACCGGCCCCAAGGGCAAGCTGACGGTGCCGATTCCGCCCGGGATCAGCGTCGAGCATGCCAACGGCGGGCTCGAGGTGAAGCGCGCGTCCGACGATCGCGCGGCGCTGCACGGGCTTACGCGGGCGCTGGCGGCGAACGCCGTACTGGGCGTTTCGAGCGGGTTTACGCGGGAACTGGATATCGTCGGCATCGGCTACCGCGCCGACGTCAAGGGCAAGATCGCGACCTTTACGCTGGGCTACTCCCACCCCATCGAGTTGCTTCTGCCGGAGGGCGTGGATCTGAGGATCGACAAGCAGACTCACCTGGTGCTGAGCGGGTACGACCGGCAATCGGTGGGCCAGGTGGCGGCCAATATCCGCGCCTTGCGCAAGCCGGACCCTTACAAGAACAAGGGCATTCGCTATACCGGCGAAGCGCTGCGCAAGAAGGTGGGCAAGACCGGGGCGGGTGGAAAATGATTCGGCAAATCGAAAAAAAG
>JBKQVG010000080.1:0-2585 GCA_052325345.1 Bryobacteraceae bacterium | reverse complement strand
CCCGCGACTCTTCTCGAGAGGAGACTGGAACGTACAACCGTCCGTTGTGAAGTGTTGGCGATCCGGTAATGCGAGCCGCGGGATAGTCATCTACCTTCACCTCCCACAATTGCCTTCCGGTAGCTGCGTCGAGCGCGTAGACATTAGCTGCCAGATCCCCGAAGTAGACCGTGAGACGGCCATTGCGTTTGTCTATGCTAGCGGCACTCCTGATACCGGACTCTGCCGCAAACGCCCACTCAATGCAGCCCGTCTTGGCATCGAGCGAATAAAAATCTCCTTCCCAACTCCCAACGAAGACACGACCTTCCAGCACTACGGGTTGGGAGCTTGCCGAAGTCGCTCCGGGAAAGCCAAAAGCCCATTTCAGCTTGAGTCGCGGAATGTCGTCTGCCGTCAGTCCCGCCTCAGTGGCCGGTTGGAACCGCGTGTTGGTTACGGTGACGCCCCAGCCATTCCAAAGCGGTCCCGCTAGAGAGTTCTGGAACGAATCCTCCGAAGGGCTGCAGAACGCCGACTTAGGGATTGGATTAACAGGGGCGCTTCCTAGAGCCTTTCCGGACAGGTACTCAGCAAGCGCCTGCCGCTCGGCGCGACTAATCATGTCGTCTAGCGTTTGTGCTTTCATGGGGCCTTTCTCGAGCGCAACGAGAATCTGCTCCGGCGTCATTTTTGCCAGGACGTCTCGGCCTGGTGCCTGCGATTCGGCGCTTCTTTCGTGACAAACGGCGCACCACTTCGTGTAGAGGACTTGTCCGTTCTGCGCCCGGAGCGGTTTCGCGGCGGAGAACACGCAGCAGCAAAATAACAGGAACGAAGCGACCCGAAGTCGCATGATTGCCCCCCCGAATAGCCGGATGGCTCAATTTAGCAATTTAGCAGAAGAATATAACATGTCGAACAAAAGACCCGACCCGCCTCGGCGACTCGGCCTTGAGGTTCCGCCAGCGTGAAAAGATCCGGACGTGATCAGGTCGGAACATCCATCGCTCCTTCTGATGGCGAGGCGGTGCTTCATCGAACGTGGCGGCGAGGCGTTTGTAAGTCAGGACCTAAACTGAAAATGCAACATTACGCTAAGACTCGTCGTTTCCTCTAACGGGTCTAAGTGCTCTGGAAGAGGCTTCAGAGATTTTCTAAACGCAACAGAACAGCCATTCTGTTGCAGCCTAAAGCCCGAAAAGCCAGTTTCCGATACGGCTTTTCGGAATACGGCGTGCTAGCACTGGCCGCAGCTACGGCCTCGGGGCAGACGCGGGCTTAGAGTCGGCTCGGCGAATCAAAATAAGGGCTTTGGTGGAATCGTCAGCTAAGGCGCGCGTGGGCGACGCCGGCTAAGAGGTACCCCGCGGCATCGCTCAGGATGACAATCGTGATTGAACTGTCAGCCTTTGAACGACGATAGGTCGGGCAGGAGGCGCCAGTCGGGGGTACCGACGTAGTCACGGGTGATGTCGGCGACGGCGCGCGTGCCGCAATTGCCCATGCACAGCTTCAGCTCGCCCTGCAGGATCTCGATGACGCGGTCCACGCCATCCTGGCCGAAGGCGCCCAGGCCCCACAGGAACGGCCTGCCGATGCCCACGGCCTTGGCGCCCAGCGCCAAGCCCTTAAAAACATCGGTGCCGCGGCGGAAGCCGCCGTCAACGAAGATGGGGATGCGCCCATTGACAGCAGCGACGACCTCAGGCAGGGCCTCGAGCGTGGCGCGGAGGGTCTCGGTAGCGCGGCCGCCGTGGTTCGACACCAGGATGCCGTCGATGCCGTGCTGGACGGCGAGCACGGCGTCCTCGCGCGTGTCGATGCCTTTGATGATGAACTTGCCCTTCCAAGTTTGGCGGATTTTGTCGACGTAGTCCCAGTCCATGGCCGGGTTGGTGGTGGTGAGGCCCTTGGTGTCGATGCCCTTGTACATGGGGCGCTCGGCGACGCTGGGGCCGTTGGCGCTTTCGTGGCAAACGGTGCACTGCTTGGTGTCCTTGGGGCGCCAGCGCAGGAAGCTTTCGCTGTTGCGGCCCGTGGTGTTGTCGACGGTGAGGGCGATCACCGGGCACCCGGCGGCGGCGACGCGCTCGAGGATCTTCTGGCAGGCGTCCCAGCGGTTGGGGGCGTAGAGTTGCTGCCAGACGGGAATGCCGCGGGCGGCGTTCACCTCCTCGACCGGCGTGGAGGTGACTGTCGAGAGGATTTGCAGCGTGTTGCGGGCCCTGGCGGCGCGGGCCACGTCTGCTTCGCCGCCGTTATTGAACGCTTTTTCGCCGCCGGTGGGGCAAAGGAAGATCGGGCTGGCGTAGGTGGCGCCGAAGAGATCGACGCGCATGTCCACTTTGGTGGCGTCGCGCAAGCGGCGCGGGCGCAACTTGACGTGCTGGAATACTTCGCGGTTGGCCCGCAGCGTGCCGTCGTCGTCCACGCCGCTGGCCATGTACCACCAGTGGCCGGGATTGACGTTGCGGCGGGCGACTTCCTCGAAGTCGAAAACGTCCAGCGCCTCCTTGGGGTTGTGGATAAGCGCCCGGTTGAGCACTTCCGGCGGGACGCCGGGCGCGAGCGGCCCGACGAGGCCGGGCGTGGTTTGGCCATAG
>JBKQVG010000079.1:0-26014 GCA_052325345.1 Bryobacteraceae bacterium | reverse complement strand
TGGCGGGGCTGTGCAACGTGCTGCCGAAGAACATCTGGCTGTACGTATCGCAGATTCCGAACCTGTCGGCCATCGGGCGGCGCTTCCTGCTGCAGGGCGGGACACAGTACAACCTGGCGGCGGTGAAGGCGCAGGTGGATTTCATCGAGTCGCGCTTCAAGGGCAAGGATACGCCGGCCGATGTGATCGTGCACGAGCACTGCGGCGAAGCGGGCGCTATCGGTGCGGCGCTCGAAGCCGGGCGCCTCTGGGACAACGGCCGGCAATCCACTTTCATTGGCCTCGATGCCTGCCAGAACATCCAGTACAAAACCACGCGCAACGAATCCACCCGCTGCTACTTCTGCAAGAACAAGTGCCTGCGCACCTTCATCGACGTCAAAACCAGCCTGGTCAACCTGGATTACAAGCCGCCGGTGAAGACCAAGGTGCCGCTGGAGGCCGGCGCGCAGCGGCTGATCATCGCCACTTGCGAAAAGGGCACGGTGGAAAACATCGAGGAGATGCGCCACATCAAGGGCAACCTCGATAAGGTCAAAAAGGCCAACCCGAACTTTGTCGAGATCGCCGCCAAGGCCGTCTTCCGCGTTCCCGATGTGCTGCTGGTGGCCGACCAGGCTCCCAAGCTGCAAATCACCGCGGCCCAGCGGCGGCGCGCCGAGCTGATCCGCAAGCGCGCCGAATTGCGCATCGGCATGCCGCGGGTGCTCAACATGTACTCGCAGACGCCGATCTTCACCGGCTATTTCGCTTCGCTGGGGATTCAGCCGCAGAACATCGTCTATTCCGACTACACCAGCGAAGAACTGTACAAGGAAGGGGCCAAGCGCGGCGCCATCGACCCCTGCTTCCCCTCGAAGCTCGGCATTCCGCACGTACATAATTTGCTTTACAAAGTACACGCCAAGAAGCCGCTCGACATCATCTTTTTCCCGATGATCGATTGCCTCACCAGCGACCTGGAGGGCATTCAGGCGTCCCGCTCCTGCCCCACCGTGGCCGCGACTCCGGAAGCCGTGAAGGCGGCGTTCACCAAGGAAGGCGATCTGTTCAAGGAAAAGGGCGTTCTCTACCTCGATACCTTCGTCAATCTCTCCAAGCCCGAGATTTTCGAACGCCAGATGTACGAGCAGTTCCGCGACATTCTCGGCCTCTCGCCGGAAGAGAACAAGCGCGCGCTCGACGCCGGCTATCGCGCCCTGGACGCGTTCAATAACATCACCATGCGCGGCGCTGCCCGCGAAGTGCTGGAGCAGCTCGAGCGCGAAGACCGCCTGGGCGTGGTGCTGCTGGGCCGGCCCTATCACAACGATCCCGGCGTGAACCACGAGATTCTGGAGGAATTCCAGAAGCTTGGCTATCCGGTTTTCGCCCAGGACTGTCTGCCGATCGACGACGACATTATCTGGAAGCTGTTCGGCGACGAAGTGGAAGCCGGCGATATTCCGCACCCCATGGCCATCACCGACGTCTGGAAGAACTCCTACAGCGAGAACACCAGCCGCAAGGTGTGGGCGGCCAAATATATCGCCCGGCACCCGAATCTGGTCGCCCTGGAGCTATCGAGCTTCAAGTGCGGCCACGATGCGCCTATTTACAGCGTGGTGGAGGAGATCGTCGAGCACTCCGGGACGCCGTACTTCTGCTTCAAGGATATCGACGAGAACAAGCCGACCGGGTCGATCAAGATACGCGTGGAGACCATCGGCTACTTCCTCAAGCGCTACCGCGAAGACATGGTGCGCAACAAGAAGAAGGTCTCGACGATTGAAGAGCAGTTGCGCGAATTCGAGGCGCGCCTGCGCCGGCAGATGCTGCGCGAAAAGCTGGACGGCATGTCGGATGCGTTTGAAACCGGCTCCATGCCGCGCATTCACGTTTCGCTCGATGCGCTGGCCGCCACTCATCAGCCTGCTTCCGAGCAGTTCGAACGGGTTTCTGGCGATTGAACTACTTTCTGGCCAAGACCGAACCGGGGACGTACTCCATCGAAGACCTGGAGCGCGAGGGATGGACGGTGTGGGATGGCGTGACCAACCCGCAGGCGGTCCGCGCCATTCGCGAAATGAAGCCCGGTGACCGAGTTTTCATCTACCATAGCGGCGGCGTGTCGGCCGTTGTAGGTCTGGCCGCCGTCCGCGCTGCCCCGCGCGACGATCCGAAGAACCCCAAGTCCGCCGTGGTGGATCTGGAATTCCTGGCCCGCCTCGACCCGCCCACCACTCTGGCAGAGGTGAAACGGTCCAAACTGTTTGACGACTGGGCGCTGGTGCGGCAGGGGAGGCTTTCCACCATGCCAGTCCCGCCGGCCTTCGTGGAGTGGCTGCGCAGACGCTATCCGGACAAGAAAATCTAGGTGTGGGACAGGCATCCTTGCCTGTCCGTTGGCTTCCGTTCAATCGAGCTGCAAAACATCTCGCGGGGGACCAACGTTCCACGATTCCTCCATCCGCAGCAGCCTGGGAAAAGAGTTTTAGCCCTTGCCGTTCCTCGCGGCTTCGTCCATCACGCGCTCGGTTTCGAGAGCGGTTTCGCCGCTCGATCGCGGCTGCCGGCCCTCCAGGATCGCGCTTACGAAATCTTCCACCGCCGGGTAGTGGACATTGGCATGCGTCGGGAGTTGCTCGCTGCCGCCGGGCCAGACGATCGCCGGACCGTTGAGCGGCGTCAACACCAGTTCGCCGTCGGTGCCGCGCACGCGGAATTCGTCGCGCTCCACGCGCGAGTGCCAGCGCACGTCCACCATGCCGCGCACCCCGCTGGCGTACTCGATCAGCACGGTGGCATTGTCTTCCACCGCGGTCGGGTGCACCAGCGCCGAAAGGTGCCCGGTGACGCGCTGGGCCGGGCCGAATAGCCAGGCGAGCACGTCGATGCGGTGCGAGGCGATGTCGCGCAGCGGCCCGTTGCCGGCCAGTTTCGGGTCCACCAGCCAGGCGCGAAATCCGTCTTTGGGATAGAACCAGTAGTGGCAGGTGGCCTCGGCGAACACCGGCCGGCCGATGGCGCCGGCTTCGAGCAGCGCCCGCGCCCGCTCGATCTTGGGGTACATGCGCCGGTAATAGGCGATGCCCAGCGTGCGGCCCGTTTCGCGTGCCGCGGATGTCATTCCCAGAGCGTCCGCGTGGGTGAGCGCCATGGGTTTTTCACAGAGCACGTGCGCTCCGGCGCGCAGGCTCGCAATCGTCTGCGGGGCATGCAGCGCCACCGGCGTCGCCACGTACACCGCGTCCGGCCGGACCGCGGCCAGCGCCGCGTCGAGCGAATTCCAGGAAGGAACGCCGTAGGGCGCGGCCTTGGCGGCGTCGCGCGTGACGAGGCCCTCCAAGCGGCTGCGAGGCTCCGACAAAATGGCGGGAAGAATGCGCTTGGTTGCAATATCGCCGATTCCAACTGCGAGCCATCGAATCATCGGTATTTATGGTAGCGGATGGCTGGCGACGCGCGCAGCGGTCATGCTGCAATCGTCCGCCGCCGGATCTGTCTCTCGATGGCCTTGAGCGATTTCCTCAGGGTCAGAATCAACCCGTAGTCCTTCTGAATATTCATCCAGAAATCGGCGCTGCTGTTGAAGTGCCGCGCCAGACGCAATGCCGTATCGGCGGTAATTCCGCGGCGTTGCTTCACGATTTCGCTGATCCGAGTGACTGGCACGTGCAGTTGTGGACCCCAGCGTGGATCCGAATCAGTCGCTGCGCGAACAACGTAGGGTCACCGTCTGCTAGAAGTCCCCGGTTAACGTTCTTCGAGATCCTCGGCGAAATTGCGGATGTGGATACGTTCGCCGTGGGCAAGGCCATTCGCGAGCTTCCCCGTCTGCCCAAGTTCTATGGCAAAGGCCGCTGGCGAGAGCGCAAGGCGTCGCCAATGTGAAACTTCCGAATAGTACGATACGAAAAGTGGAGCTTCACTGGTACGAAGCATCCGGCATCGGCAAGAAGGAGTTCAAGGTCAAGCGCTTCCCGGATTAGTATGCCGTCTCGTCGAACGAAAACTCAGGGTTTTGCGGTCTGCATAAGGAATGCCGGTTTCGGAGCCTCGCTTGAGGTCAGAAAGTTGTACCCGGTCGTGGACGATCCTGAAGCGGAGAGGAACGACCTCATACGTGGGGGGCCAGCAGTCTGCTCGGACGACTCTCCCAAATCTGCCGCCAGCGAGATCGGGGGAAAGCCGTGCATGCCGATAGGCTGGGATTGCGCTCACCGCGTCGGGGGGGCCGCGGCACACTCACCAGCGCAGCTTCAATCCGAACTGGACCTGGCGCGAGGAGGTTGCGGTGCTTGTGATCAAACCCGCGGTAGGCGAAACGCCCGCGGGGGTGAACACGATCGCATTGGGAGTATTGAAATTCGCCCGGTTCAAGATGTTGAAGAGCTCGGCGCGAAATTGCAGGGCCGTGCGCTCCCAAAGGTGCAGGTCCTTCAAGAACGACAGATCCCAGGTGGCCAGGCCTGGACCGGTCAGCGTGTCACGCCCCAGGTTTCCGTAGAATCCGCTGCCGTTCGGCGGCGCCAGAAATGCCGCGGGATTGAACCATTGGTCGGGAGTGCCCAGAATCACCGGACCTTGGAACGCGGGATTCACGTAAGGCCGCACTGGATTGCGCGAGTCTCCGTTGTTGGAAGGATTGTAGCTGAGCTGGGGCGTGAACGGAAAACCGCCTTGAAGGGTCACGATCGAATTCATCGTCCAGCCGCCGAGCAGGGTGTCGGACAGTGGGCCGGCGCCGCCAAGGAATCGCCGGCCGTGTCCCACGGGAAGCTCGTAAACCGCGCTCACCGCGGCGGCTTGCTTCACGTTGAAATTAGCCGGCCCCCAGTCGGACTTCAGGTCGAACGGGTTGGAAGCCAGCGCCGGTTCGCCGCCGGAAGTGGTCGCGTTGGGGGAATCGCCATCGTCGAGCGCCTTCGACCAGGTGTATACGCCGCGCAGCAACAGGCCCCGGCTGAAACGGTGGTCCCAATCCACCTGCAGCGCCTGGTACGAGCTGTCAGCCTCGGAAAAGTAGGTCCAGGTATTGGCCAGAACGGGATTGGCGCGGGTGGAAGTGGGGACGTACCAGGTTCCCGCCGGAACCGGCGAATTCGCCAGCGGTGCGGGGAAGTTGCTCGGGTAGTTCGCCGGGCACGGCGAAGCCGGGCAGATCACTGGAAACGGTTCGTTGGCGTCGATGCCCAACAGCTCATGATAGCCGTGCGACCCCACGTAAGCGATGCTCAGCGCCGTGTTGGCCGAGAGCGCCTGCCGCAGCCCCAAAGACCACGAGACCAGCGTGGGCGTCTGGAGGTTCGGCTGCACGCCGCCGGGCACCAGTTTGGCGCCGGCAGGCACCGCGGCTGACGTCTGAACGGGCAGTTGCGCAACCGGCTCGCCGGCCAGGCTGTAGGTGGGATTGAACGGCGCGTTCTGGTCGGTGCGATAACCCAGCGCGTCCTGCAAATCGTTGTAAAGGCCGAAGGCCGCGCGAATCACGGCGCCGCGGCCGTGGAACGGGCTCCACGCCAGGCCTACTCGCGGCTGCGGCAGGAACTTGCCGTTGTCGACCGTGAATGCCGAATCGCCCACCACGGGCGTGGTCTGAATCACGCCGCCGACGAAGGTGTAAGTGGAAGCCCGGCCGTGCGCTTCGTTCAACCCGGTAGTGAACTCGTCCCGAAAGCCCAGAGAGAGAGTCAGTCCGGGGCTCAAGCGAATCGTGTCCTGAACATGTGCGGCCCCGAACCATGCGCGCCATCCGAGCGGGGTCGGCGCCGGATCGTAAAGCAGCGTGGCTACCGTCCCCAGCAGCAAGGTATCCAAGCTGGTGAAAGTGGCCTGCCCATATTGGCTGAGCGCCAGAAGCTCATTGGAGCGCAGCCGCTGGAACCAGACTCCGGCCGTGATCTGGTGCCGCCCGCGGACCACAGACACGTCGTCTTCATAGGTGAACAGATTCCGCGCCATACGCAGATTGCTTCCGTTGTTGGCGCCCGCCAGGCTGAGTTGCGCGGTCGGGTTGGAAGCCGCGCTGCCTCCCACCACCAGCGCCCCGACGGGATCTCCGGACAGCAGGCCCGGCAGGCTCGCCGCGGGCGTGCCCGGCGTGGGCTCGCCGGTGAAGAAATAGCCGGCGCACGAGTAGCCAAGGCGCGCGGTATTGAGCAGGCCGGGCGAAAAGAAATGGGTCTCTTCCAGGCTGGCGACCTGCTCTCGCAGGCTGGCGACGTCGGTGCTGTAGAGATTGGTGCTGGTGGGCGTGACATCGCCGCTGTCGTCGATGGTGTACACGGCGCTGAGCGAATCCGCCGGGCGCGGAAGCTCATCCAGGCGAACCGTGCCGAAATCGTCGCGAATGGTTTGCAGGGGGCTGTTGAAGGCTTCGGCAATGCCGCCGAAATCCGGCGCGCCGGCCGACGGCGCCGGCCACGCCGAAATCAGCGGCGAGACGCCGACGAATGCCAGGCCGGTCGCCGCACACGTAGCCGGGACCGGGCTCACCAGAGCGCAAGGCAGGTAACCGTTGCGGGCGTTGTTATCCGGCACCAGGTCCACGCCGGTCTGGTGCAGATGCTGGCGCAGCTCCTCGTAATTGGCGAATACGAACGTCCGGTTGCGGCGTAACGCGCCGCCCGCCGCGGCGCCGAACTGCCCGCGCTGAAAACCGGGCGCCGAAGCCGGATCGAAGAAATTGCGGGCGTCGAACAGGCTATTGCGGATAAAGCCATAGAGCGACCCGTGGAAGACATTGCCGCCTGATTGGGTCACGATCAAAACCTGCGCACCCGGGCGCTTGCCGTAGCTCGCGCCGTAAGAATCGCGCAACACGTTGAACTCGCGCACGGCGTCCACGCCCAGCACTTCCCCGCTGGCGCCACCGGGCGTCATGTTGTTTTCCGCCGCGCCCGTGAATTCCACCCCGTTCAGCAAAAACAGGTTTTGCTGCGGCCGGTTTCCGGAAACCGCAAAGTTATTGCCGTTGGCGGAGTTCGACACGCCGATGCCGCCGGTCTTGGCCGCGGTGAAGTTGACCGTACCCGGGTTGAGCGTCAGCAGCAAATCGTAACTGCGCCCGTTCAACGGCAGGTCGCGAACCTGTCGCGGACTCACCAGGCCAGAGATGTCGTTGGCCGAGACGCTCACCAGTGGAGCGTCTCCTTCCACCGTGACCGCGTTGCTCGATTCCCCCACCTGCAGTTGAAAATCGAGTGTGGCTGTTTGGCCGACAAACAGTTGGACTCCGGTCCGCAGCTCATCGCGGAACCCGGACTTTTGCACGCGGATCTCGTATTGCCCAACCGGGATCGAAAACACCTGGTAGCGCCCGTAGCCGTCGGTGAGCGCGTTGCGGAGGACGCCCACCTCGACGCTTTTCACCGTGATGGCGGCGGCGGCGACCAGCGCGCCGCTCTGGTCGGTGACGGTGCCGGAGACGGCAGCCGAAACCTGCGCGTTCAGCGCCAGTGGCGTTACCGCCATGCCGAGCAGCACCCAGAGTGGAAAGATACTCGCGCCGCGAGGCCGGAGCGCGGAAGGGAAGCGTGAAGCCGAAGGAGTCATGGCAGTGATTGATTGGCGACTGTTATTAAATACAGTGTAATGTATATAAGACAAAAACGAAACTCCGCTCGCGGGCATGACGTCACGCGGGAAACGGCGCCGAATCCCGGCGGCGGTCTTGTGCCATCGTTGTACACTCGTTTTCATGGGTGCTCATCGGACGGGTGAGAACGTCAAAGGAACGGTGTGCGAGCGGTGTATGATGCCCATACCGCCCAAGGCGCCGCGCTGTCCCAGTTGCGGACAGCCGGTTACGAATCCGCATCTCTTTCTATATGCCGTGGTGGTGTTCGCGTTGCTGGCGCTGGGCCTGACGGTTTGGTTCACGGCGGCCCGGTAGCGGGACTGTTACCGGGATGCAGGCCAAAGGCCCGCTCTACGCTACATCCGTTTCTTGCGGGCTTCGACCCAGGCGGGAAATACGCCGGGGTTTTCCAGCCACACGAGCATCCAATCCGCCATCTCGCGCTTTTGCGCGCGTTTGTCCTCGGGTTGGCGAGAGCTGGCGGCCAGGAATTTGGCCCGATCCTTGGCGGCGATCACCTGGCGGCGGCAATACCGGGCCCGTTGGCGGTCACCGGCCGCCAGGGACGCGGCGTAGACCGTTGTCAACTCGCGCAGGGACTGCTCCAGCTCTTCGAAGCTGTGCTGGCGCACGCCCGCGTAGGGCTGCGCGAACGGCAGGCCGGTGGCGCGCAGGAGGTCTCGCAGGTAACTTTCCGAAACCGGGGCCAGTTTTGCCAGCAGATCGAGCCAGACGGCCTCGTCGATGGCGGACGGTTGGGCCGCGGCCAGGTAAGCGGCCAGACGCTGTTTGACGGATTTCGGACTGCCGCTGGCCGGCATGTGTCACACCTCAATGTCCGACGTGACGCGGACTTTGCTTAGGTGGGACAGTCGATCGCCTTTCGTGGTGTGTCGGTCGGGCGTCCACGGTGGTAGCGCGACAGACGACGGAAAGCGTTCGTGTGTCCCACCTGTGACTCGTTGCGGGACAACTCCGGAGGGTCTTTCAGGGGAGGCGAAAGCGTGCTCCACCTCGGGCGGGCTCAATTGCGGGTCCCGCGCCGATAGCGCTTGACGGCGGCCTGGTGATCCGCCAGGCGGATGGAAAACTGGTGGCCGCCGGAGCCGTCCGGGCGGGCCACGAAATAGAGCGCCTGGGACGCGGCCGGATGAAGCACCGCGCGGATCGATTCGAGGCCGGGGTTGGCGATGGGCCCGGGCGGAAGGCCCGCGTGCCGGTAGGTATTGTACGGATTGTCGCTGGCCAGGTCGGAGCGGTGGATGGCGCCCAGCCAGCGGTCGTCCAGCATGGCGGCGTAGATCGTGGTGGAGTCGCAATCGAGTGTCATCCCCATCCGCAGCCGGTTGAAAAAGACGGCGGCGATCAGGGGGCGCTCCGCCGGCAGCTTGCCTTCGCGCTCCACCAGCGAGGCCATAGTCACGGTTTGGTGAACGTTGCCCGCGCCGGCCTTGTTCCAGGCTTCGCGAAAGCGGGCGGTCATCTGGCGGCAGAGTTCGCGCGGCGTGGTATGGCGCGTCAGGCGGTAGGTTTCGGGAAACAGGTAACCTTCCAGGCTGGGCGCTTCGGGGTCAAGATCGCGAATCAGCGAAGGGTCGCGTGCGGCCCGCAAGAACGCGCCGGCGGTGAACACGCCGAATTGGCCGGCGGCCTGGGCGATATCGAACATATTCCAGCCTTCCGGCACGGTCAGCGCGTAGTAGAAGACGTCGCCGCGCGCCAGGCGCCGGACGATTTCCGCGGCGGTGGCGGCGCTGTCGAAGCGGTACTCGCCGGCCTGCAACACGCGAGCGTGAGCCCACAGCCGCGCGGCAACAAAATCCCACGGACTGCGCACCACCCCCGCGGCCGCCAACCGCCGCCCCATGCCGAACGTCGTAGTTCCCCGCGGCAGGTCGACAAACACCGCCTCCTCAAAACCCCGGTAGGGTTGTCGAAGGCGCCACGTGGCGCCTCCTATCAACAGGAGCACTACCAGCACCACCCATGGCAAGCGCTTCATAACGAATCGAGATAGCTCTGCAACAGGATCACCGCCGAAAGCCGGTCCACCGCGGCGGCGCGTTTTTCGATGCTGATGCCGCTCTGGCGCAATACCCGTCCGGCTTCCACGCTGGTGAGACGCTCGTCCCAGAGCTTGACGGGCAGCCCTGTGTATTTTTCCAACATTCCGGCGAACTCGCGCGCCCAGGCCGATTGCCGCCCTTCGGCGCCGCCCATATTCATCGGATTCCCCATCAGAAACAGTCCCACGCCGCGCTCGCGCGCCAGCCCCTCCAGGGCGGCCAGATCGGCACGCTTCCGGGTGCGCACCAAATTCGGAAGCCCTTGCGCGGTGATGCCCAACGGATCGCTGATGGCCAAGCCGATGCGCTTCTTGCCGAGGTCGAGAGCCAAAATGCGAGATTTCAAGGCGAAAGCGGTGGCGCCCGCCTCGCCGCTAAGAGGCTGGGATCTCAATTCCATTTCATTATAGACAAGCTCATGCTAGATTCGAGATAAGGGTAGTTCATCGTCCCGTGGCGTTAGTCACCAAGCCTGTCCCACTCACCGAAGCCGCTACGCGAACCACGCGAGAACGTGCCCAGTGGCTGATCGCGCTGGGCGTGATCGTGGCGCTTTTATACTACGGCCGCCCGCTATTCATCACCTCGATCGTGGCGGTGGTGATCGCTTTCATCCTGGATCCGTTCGTGGTGTTGCTGATGCGCCTGCGGTTTCCGCGTTCACTGGCAAGCTTCGTGGTCTGCACGGTGGCGCTGGCTTTGCTCTACGTGGTGGGGCTGGGCGCTTATTCGCAGTTTTCGGCGCTTTACGACGTGATGCCGAAATATGGGGAGCGCATAGGCGAGCTGGTCGATACGGTGCAACGCAAGGTTGCCGGGGCGGAGGAAAAGGCCACCCGGCTGCTGGTTCCGGCCGAGCAGCGGCAGGAAGAGCAGGAACGGCTGCGGGCGCAGCAGCAGGCGGCGGCGGCAGCGGCGGCACGGCCCGCCAGGCGCGGCCGTACGGCGGCGCCGGCACAGCAGCCGGCGCCCATCCCCGGCGCGATTCCCGAAGTGCGGATTCACGAGGAGCGAACGCCCATCGGCGACTTCATCGCCGCCCGTCTGAGCTCGTTCTACATGTTTCTGCTGATGGCCTCCTTCGTGCCCTTTCTGGTGTACTTCATGTTGAGCTGGCGCGACCACCTCAACCGCAGCTTTCTGCAATTCTTTTCCGGCGAGGACCGGGTGGTGGCGACGCGCAGCCTGCAGGGAATCGCCGAGATGGCGAGGGCGTTCGTCACCGGCAATTTCGTGCTGGGAATGACGCTGGCCATCATCAGCTCCAGCATGTTCTGGTCCATGGGTGTTCCCTTCCCTATGCTGGTGGGACCGCTCAGCGGCTTTCTCAGCCTGGTGCCTTACGTGGGCCTGCCGCTGGCGATGGTCCCGCCGCTGTTCTCCGCCCTCACCCTGAACGCCGTGCCCCTGTACGTGCTGGTGGTGGTTTCGGTGGGCCTGCTTCACCTGGTGGCGCTCAATCTTTTTTATCCCAAAATCGTGGGATCGCGGGTCCACCTGAACCCCCTGGTGGTGACCTTTTCGCTGATGTTGTGGGGCTTCTTGTGGGACGCCCCCGGCTTGCTGCTCGCGATTCCCATCACCGCCGGTTTGAAAGCCGTGTGCGACAACGTGGCCGGCCTGCGCAAGCTGGGCAAGTTCCTGGGGGATTGAAGAAGCGCTCAGCCATCGGCTTTCAGCGCTCAGCTACGCCCCGCGGCTGATCGCTGCCCGCCGATCGCCGACAGCTTGTCCCCGCATCCACCAGGCCTCTGAAATGCGCCACCGTCCGGCGCAGTCCTTCCTCCAAGGACACGCGCGGCTCCCAGCCCAGCACGGCGCGGGCTTTCGAGATATCGGGCTGGCGCTGCTGGGGATCGTCTTCGGGCAGCGGCCGAAACTCGATATGCGCCGTGGCGCCGGTGAGCGCGCGGATGCGTTCCGCGAATTCCAGAATGGTCATCTCGTGCGGATTGCCCAGATTGACGGGATAGCGCTCGCCGGAAAGCATGAGCCGGTACAATCCCTCCACCATGTCGCTCACGTAGCAGAAACTGCGAGTCTGTTTGCCGGCGCCGAAAACCGTCATGGGAGCGTCGCGCAGCGCCTGGTCGAGAAACGCGGGCACCACCCGGCCGTCGTTGAGTTTCATGCGCGGCCCGTAGGTGTTGAAGATCCGGGCGATGCTGGTGGCCAGGCCATGCTGGCGGTGATAGGCCATGGTGAGCGCCTCGGCGAAGCGCTTGCTTTCGTCGTAGCAGGAACGCGGCCCCACCGGGTTGACGTTGCCCCAGTAGGTTTCCACTTGCGGGTGCACGGCGGGATCGCCATAAGTCTCCGAAGTGGAGGTCAGCAGAAAACGGGCGTTCTTGGTCCGCGCCAGTTCCAGCATCCGCCGGGTGCCCAGCGAGCCCACATCCAGCGTCTCGATGGGATAGCGAAGATAATCGGACGGGCTCGCCGGCGAAGCCAGGTTGACAACCGCATCCACCGGACCCGCAATCTCGAAGGGCTGCGTGATATCGCGATCGAGGAACTCGAACCGCGGGTCCGCCGACAGGTGGCCGATGTTCCGCAATGCTCCGGTCAACAGGTTGTCGAGCCCCACCACCTGGTGCCCTTCCGCCAGCAGGCGGTCGCACAAGTGAGAGCCGATGAAACCGGCAGCGCCGGCGACGACGATTCGCAACTTCCCTCCCCGGAAATCCGTTCCCTTAGCCCATGCTACAGTCTAACTTGACCGCACTATGGCGAACGTCACATTGCCCGAACAATTGATCTTGGCGCTGCTGACGATCGCATCCATCGGCGCATTTTTTCTTCGGCTGAGAAGAGTCCTGGATGCGATCCGCGGTTCGCGTTTGACACCGGATTTTCGCGTCCGTCCGGTGGCGCCGCGCCTTCGCCGCTTCTTGTGGGAAGTGATGGCCCAGGGTAAGGTCATTCGCGAACGCCCGCTACCCGGGCTGGCGCACGCCCTTGTGTACTGGGGCTTCTGCGCTTTTGCCCTGGTCACGCTCAACCATCTCGCTTCCCCGTTCGGTTTCCGATTCCTGGACCCGACCCACGCGATTTCCCGATTGTACTTTAATTTCGTAGCGATCTGGGCGATATTGGTCGCCGTTGCCATCCTCGGCCTGTTCGTTCGGCGCTTTATCGTACGTCCCGTGTGGCTGGGAAAAGTCTCCCCCGAATCGGGCGTGATCGCCGCGCTGATTTTCGTGCTGATGATTACCTACCTGGCCGGCCTTCGTCTGCAGGATGGCTCCACTACGGCTCGCGCTAACTGGTGGCTGCATACCCTGACGGTGCTGGTTTTTCTTCCCCTGATTCCGCACACCAAGCACCTGCACCTGGCGCTCAGCCCCATCACGGTTTTTCTCGGGCGCGAAGGCTTCAGCAGCATTCCCCCGCTTGAGGGCGACGAAGATTTCGGCCTGGACACCGGCAAGGACGTCACGCGCATCGACGCCCTGCAGGCCTTCACCTGCGTGGAATGCGGTCGCTGCACCGAGCATTGCCCGGCCTACGCTACCGGCAAAACGCTCAACCCGAAGGAAATCGTTCTGGGGTTGCGCGGCTATCTGCGCGACAACGGCGCACGCGCCGCCTCCCCCCTGCTGGGCCCGCACATTTCCGAAGAGGCCGTTTTCCAGTGCACCACCTGCGGCGCCTGCGAGTATCAGTGCCCGGTCGGGATTCAGCACCTGCCCCTGATCGTCGGCCTGCGGCGGGGCGCCGTCAACACGGGTAAATGGGAAGACGACTACGGCGGCAAGCTGTTCCTGAACCTGGAGCGCCACGGCAACGCCTTGGGATTCGCAGCCTCCGGCCGCCAGAAGTTCATCGAGAAAAACTCCTTGCCGATCTTCGACGGCACCCAGGAGTACTGCCTGTGGCTGGGCTGCATGGGCGCCTACGATCCGCAGGGACGCGAGATCGTATTGTCGCTGGCGCGCCTGCTCCGCCACGCCGGCGTGACGTTCGGCGTGCTGCGCAAAGAGAAATGCACCGGCGATCCGGCGCGGCGGCTGGGCAACGACCTGGCGGTCTCCGAATTGGCCCAAGCCAATATCGAAACCATTCGCGCCGCCAAAGTGAGCCGCATGGTTTCCATTTGCCCCCATTGCGTTCGCACCATCGGCACGGACTGGCGCGAGTACGGCGCCGATTTCCCGATCGAGCACCATAGCGAATTGCTGGCGCGCCTGGCGACGCGTTTGCCGGCGGCAAACGGCCCGGCCGAGAAGACCGTGTTCCACGACCCCTGCTATCTGGGCCGCTACCGCGGCGTATACGACGAGCCGCGAACCGTTGCCGCGAGATACGGCGAGTTGGCCGATCCGCACCGCGCCCGCGGCCGCTCCTTCTGCTGCGGCGCCGGCGGCGGACAGATGTTTCTGGGCGAGGAAAAAGGCAAGCGCGTGAATATCGCGCGCGCCGAAGAGTTAACCGCCACTGGCGCCAAGGTGATCGCCACCGCCTGCCCCTTCTGCCAGAGCATGTTCCGCGACGCCCTGGGCACCCTTACCCAGCCCCCGCCGCAACTGCTCGACATCGCGCAGATTGCCGCGGCCAGGTTACCGGGCGCTACGCCAGATGATCCAGGCTCGGCGGCGTAGGTAAGTGTCGGGATCGACGGAGCGGAAGGCCGGGTTTAAGGCAGCCCGCGGTCTGCACGCCCGTGGGCCCGCCGACCGCCGAAAAGCAAAGGACGCTACGTCGTACCGTCCGGGGGCGATGCAGGCGGGTTCTTGCGCTCCGACTTCAGCTCTGCCGCGAACTTGAATCCCAGCCCGCTGAGAACAATGGACAGCAGCACCACAAAGCCGTCCGTCTCGATGAACTTGAGGTAGCGGATAACGACTACGACGCACAACACGGCGACAGCGTAGAAGTTGAAAAGGGCCTTCGATATTGTTGTGGATTTGATCTCCGGCAGGTGCCCAATCTTGTCTACGTTCCTCATCACAGAGTCGGTTACCCACGCCGACGCTGCCAGAACAATCGCGAGCATCGAGAACGTAACGATCATTGTCGCGTCCATACTTTTTGTGAGGGCGTCTTCATCAGCCTAACAGAATGCGCCGTCCCGCCCCTCAAATGCCTTTGCTTTCATACGCTAATAGCGCATAATAGAAAAGGATGCTTGTCGTCCCAATGACGGTAGTCGAGACGCCTTTCTTTTTGGCGAAATCCGCTCGTCTGCTGGACGACGCGGAGCGATCGCGGCTGGTCATGTTCGTCGGGGCCAACCCCGACGTTGGGGACGTAATCGCGGAGACTGGTGGCGCCCGCAAACTCCGCTGGCCGGCTCGCGGGAGGGGCAAGCGCGGCGGAGTGCGGGTTATCTACTACTTCCACAGCGAGGCGTTCCCGCTGTTTCTCTTGACGGTGTATGCGAAAAATCAGAAGGCGAATCTCACGAAAGCGGAGCGGAACGAATTCAAAAAGCTTCTTCCCCTCCTCGTGAAGAGCTGTTCAAAAGGTAGGCAGCCATGAAAAAACAGATCAAGTCCAAGAAAGCCGGCCGCCGGCCGAGTGTCGGGCAGGAGGTCATAACCAGTCTGAAAGAGGCTATTGCCTGGGCAGGCGGTGAAGATGTTCCGGTGATGGTGACTACTGTCGACGTCCCCACCACCGATGTGCGCGCCGTGCGCCGCAAGCTTGGGTTAAGCCAGTCGGAATTTGCAAATAGGTTTGGCTTCGGGTCCGCGACTTTGAAAAACTGGGAACAGGGCCGAACCCGGCCAGATGGACCGGCCCGCGTGCTATTGGCTGTGATCGCCCGTCACCCCGAGGCAGTCGAAGACGCTCTGCGAAGGGTTGGATAGGGTCGCATCAGCCTCAAATGTCCGCCGGCGCGCCGTGACGCTTCAGGCCGCGTCGCTGACCTCCACCGTCATCTGCTTCCCCAAAGCCGCAAGGGCAGCCTGGATTCTTTCCGCCTTCGTCGCATGTTCGGGATCGAGCATGCGGCGAATCACGCGCTCGTGAACCCCAAGCTGGCGGGCCAGCTCGGAGTTGTTGACTCGCTGGTCGCGCATCGCCAGGTAGAGTGCCAGTTTCGGCGCCAGCCAAAGCGGCACTGGCACCAGGCGCTGACCGCGCTTCGGGGTTGAGGGCGCGGGAATCTCTTCCCGGCGGGACAAGCGGAGCGAGAGATCCGACCCGAGGGCGTCCATGGCTTCCTCCATCGCCTCGCGACGGTCTTTGCCGTCGGTCGAGACGCGTGGAAGATCGACAAACTCGACTAGCACCCGGCCGTCGCTGCCAGCCGTGAATTTCGCGGGATACGTAAACACGGGCATTGGTTCACCTCTCACAGCTCATGCGGATCGATTTTCAGATCCCGGCACATTTTCGCCAGCAAGTCGCGGCCGATTTCTTTCTTCCGATCCTTGAGGGTGGTGAATTCTTCGCCGCAGTACAAGCGGCCATGGCTGCCCCTTCCCTTGTCGGCGACGAATACGCAGGTTGAGAGTTCTTTGCCTCGCCAGTTTTTGTACTCGCCGCTCGAACTCCGCACCCTTCACAATTTATTCTCGGACAGATGTGTCCGCGCGTCAACTCCACTTGCGGGCGGCTGTCAGCTCATCGGCGACATTTGCCTTCTTCTTTTCGCGACATCGGCTAAAGCTGGTGCCACCTGTTTCCGGCCTGCAAGCGCCCGGCCGCGCAATCCACATATAATCTCGGTATGTCCGAACACGCCATGTCGCGGCGCGCGCTGATTGGCGCGGCCACCACCGCTTTATCGTACTCGCGCATTTACGGCGCCAACCAGCGTCTCGGCCTGGGGCTCATCGGCTGCGGGGAGCGCGGCCGGTACGATATGTCCAATTTCGTGAAGACGGGCGATGTGGATGTGGTCGCGCTCTGCGATATCTGGCCCAAACAGTTCGAGCCCGCCGCCAAGGACGCGCCGTCGGCCAAGCGATTTGGGCGCCACTCCGATTTGCTGGCGATGAAGGAAGTGGATATCGCCCTGATCGCCACGCCCGATCACTGGCACGTGCCCATCGCCATCGATGCGCTCAACGGCGGCAAAGACGTGTACGTGGAGAAGCCGCTGACACTGACTCCCGAAGAGGGTCCGCCGGTGGTGAAGGCGGCGCGGATCAACAGCCGTATCTGCCAGGTGGGCATGCAGCAGCGCTCGGGCAAACATTACCTGGAGGCCAAGGCCGAATATTTCGATACCGGCAGGCTTGGCAAGCTTACCCTGGCGCGCACCTGGTGGCACGGCAACGGGTATCATCTGCGCAAAGCGCCGGACTATCTGCGCGAGAAACCCCAGGACCTGGATTGGGCGCGCTACCTGGGCCGGCTGAAATGGCGCGATTGGGACCCGCAGCAGTATTGGAACTGGCGCGCGTACCTGGATTTCGGCGGCGGCCAGGTCACCGATCTGTTCACCCACTGGATCGACGTGGTGCACATGTTCACCGGGCAGGATATTCCCACCGCGGCGGTGGCGATAGGCGGCGTATACAACTATAAAGACGGACGCACGGCGCCCGATACCATCAATGTGCTGCTGGCCTACCCCGCTGAATTTACGGCCACCTTCGAGGCCACGCTGGCGCCCGGCATCAAGGGCGCGGCAGTCGAATTCGCCGGCACCGAAGGGCGGTTGCTGATCGACCGCGAGCACTACGAGTTCCACCCGGCCAAGAAAGGGGCGGAGCCCACGGTGGTGAAGGGCCGCGGCGCTTCCACCCTGGACACCGACCACGTAGCCAATTTCCTCGAGTGCGTGCGCTCCCGCAAACTGCCCAACGGGGACGTGCTGATCGGCCACCGGTCGGCGCAGGCATCGCACCTGGGAAACATCGCCTACGCGCAGAAGCGGCGCCTGGATTTCGATCCGCAGCGGGAAGAGATTCTGCCGTTTTGAAGAAGCCGTCAGCGGTCAGCCTCCGACCGCGCCGAGGCGCTGTCCAAAGGTCCACTGACTGGGCGCGGGGCAATGCAGCCACCGATGACGTGGAGTAGGCCTTTTGGCCTGCGCTTCGGTCCGGGCGCATGCAGGCCAAAGGCCTACTCCACGGCCATCGGCGGCCGCGATTCGGACCCGACGGATGCCGAACATTTGCGAGGGCGTACAGTCAATGGAGAGCCGTCAGCTTGCTGAAAGCTGATTGCCGATCGCAGAAAGCTCCTCATATAAAGGCCATGCTCTTCACGCCGGAGATATCGAAACGCTTGCGGCAGCGGAGATTCTTGCAGGCGACTTTGTCGTCCAGCAGCACCATGTAGCTTTGGGCCTTCTGAAATTTGGCGCGATCGCGTTCGTCGGCGCCGGGTGGGAGGCGATCCTTTTTCTTGCGCACCACCCAGCGCAGGTCGTAGCTCTCGGTCGTGCGGCAGTAGGGGCAGTGAAGCTGCGCCGGCTTGGTGGTTTGGGATTCGCTGTAGTAGACGCGTTCGTCCATCGAGTTTCGTCCGCCTATTTCACCGGCAGGCCGTTTCCGGAGGGACACCCGGGGTATGGCGAAAAACCGATGGTCAGATCGTCCCGCTGCACCCAGAAGTGCTCCTGCTGGTTGTTGCCGAAGTCGACGGTGACGATCACTCCAGAGCCGCAGGAGCGGCTGCGCGTGATTTTGGGGTGGGAGACGTCGCGTGCCGGTCCCCAATCCTGCAGGAACGCCGCCATGGAATAGCCGCTGCAGGGCTTGGCCGCGGTGCAGCCCCACAGGGCGTAGGCGCCTGTATAGTCTTTGGCCGCCAGCAATTTGAAGAAGCGGTTGACCTCGTGTTCCTGGCGCCAATCGTAAAAATTGAACACCAGCGGACCGCCGATCACGATCAGACCCAACACCGAGAACAATACGATCTTGATGATCTTCGCGCGGCGTTCCTCGCCCGCGCCGTAGTGATCCAGGTAACCAGCCACTTTTTTCCCTATTTTACAGGATACGCCTTATCGTAAGCGGCAGTGGCTTCGGCGGTGAGCTCCATGGTGGGCTTGAAGTACAGCGTGGTGGCCGAATCCACCACCAGGTCCACGCCCTTCTCCTCGGCCAGCTTCTTGATGACGTCGCTCATTTTCTGCGAGCTCTTGCTGAGAATCTCGTTGCGGTCGGCCTGGACGTCCTGCTGCAATTCCTCCTGCAGACGCTGCGCCTGGCGCTGGAGCGTCTGCCCCTGGGTCTGCAAATCGAGCTGGGCCTGTTGCGTCAATTTATCGCCGCCGGCTTGCAACTGCTGGGCGATACGCTGCATCTGGTCCTGAAGTTGCTGCAGTTTGTCCGAGCGCGGTTTGTAGCGGAGCTGCATCTCCTCGTTTGCCTTTTTGATCTCGGCGGTGTCGAAGACCGCTTTCTGCAGATTGACCACCGCCACCTTCACCTGCGCCGAAGCCATCTGGCTGGTTGCCATCAAGGCCGAACAAACCACCAGAGGCCTGAGCAGCGTAGCAAAAGACATGAAACAACTCCTGAAGTTTGGGTTTTGAAAAGTATAGGGTAGCACAGCCTATTCCAGCACCCCGAGAATCTCGTCTTCGCGCAGGATGAGGTACTCCGCGCCGTCGATTTTGATCTCCGAGCCCGAATACTTGCCGAAGAGGATGCGGTCGCCCGCCTTGACTTCGACGGCCGCGCGCTCGCCGTTTTTCAGCAGCTTGCCGTTGCCCACGGCTTTCACTTCGGCCTGCTGGGGCTTTTCCTTGGCGCTATCGGGGATGACGATACCGCCGCGGGTCTCCTCGCCTTCTTCCAGGCGAGTCACCAATACATGATCGTGCAGGGGACGCAATGACATGCCTTTGATTATACGCGCCCCATTTCGCTGGAAGAGTTCCCCGGCGCTCGCCGGGCCCGGGTCCCGAAATATGGTGCGAAGTACCACAACCCGGTGGCCCGAGCGGTACAAACCGTACGAAATAAAGGAAGATTTGCGGTCGTTTGCGACTACAATTTGGGTTGATGGCGCAGGCCTCGGAACTTAAATTCATGGCTCTGACTCAAGTTTTCCTCTATCTGCAGTTGCTGGATCTGCTGACGACCCTGGTAGGGTTCAAGGTGGGCGCCGTCGAAGCCAGCCCCTTCATCCGCCTGCTGATGCACGGCGGTCCGGCGGCGGGCGTGCTGTCCTCCAAGGTGCTGGCGCTGGCCCTCGGGGGAGTGTGCGTCTATCAAAAGCGTTTGCATTTGATCCGCTGGGTGAGCTATTGGTACGGGGCGCTGGTGGTGTGGAACCTGGCGGTGATTCTGGCCAGGTAGGCGGGCGCGGAGCGCCAATGTTAAGCAGTTAGAAGACAGAAGTTAGAAGACAGAAGGCCAGAAGCCGGCGGCGCGGGCTTCCCTTCCCGCTTCTACCTTCCACCTTCCACCTTCTGACTTCCGCCTTCCAAATCCCGGCAGGGATTTCCAGGGTGCAGCCCTGACGCCAGCCAGGAGGCCGACAGCGCCAGCGCGGCCACGAGCGCGGCATCGAACAGCAGCCGCCCGCGCACTCTTTCCCGCCATGATTTCAAATGTCCGAGAACAGGTCCGGTAACGTTTTCCAATAAGTAATGCCGCATGGTTCACCCGCGGGCAGCTCGCGCAAGCCCAGTTTTCCCTCCGCGTCCATCGTCACCTGGTACAAGGGCAGGTCGGCTGGGCGCACTACATAAAGGCCGGTTTGCATACTCCAGGAATCTTCGTAAGTCCAGGCCACGTATGGATTGGGCCCGGTGGCGCGGACCCGGAACTGCCAGGTGGAAGGCTCGTAGTTGGCGTAGCTGAAGCAGTGGCCCAGGCAGGCGCGGTCGATCATGTGCGCCACCGCCGCGGTACGCAGGGCGGGATCGTCCACCCCCATAATCACCCGCCGTCCGGCGGGCAAACGATCGACGAGTTTGTCGACCCGCTCTTCGAGCCGGTTGAGCGCCAGTTCGTCGTGGAACAGGAACACGAAGAAGATCGCCGCCAGCACTCCCCGCCCGAGCCGCAACCAGCGGCGCGGCGGCGCCCCGGCCAACATGGCGCAGATCGACACCGCCGTGGCCAGAGAAAGCCTTTCGGGAATGTACACTAGGCGATGCTGGTAGCCGGGGAACTGCATCTTGCCGGGTAGCAGAAACACGGTCGCGGCGGAAATCAAAGCCACTTCGACGGGCAGTCTGCGCCACACCGCGCGGAGGCCGGACGACTGCACCAGGTTGACCAGGTCCAGGGCCCAGATCGCCGCCAGGGCCAGCACCAGGGGCTTGTACTTGCTGTCGAAGACTTCCAGTTGGTCGGCGCCGCCGGCCAGTTGCAGTTGATCCATCGTCCAAACGGAAGGCAGCAGGATGAAAGCCGCGAAGTGGAGCGCCACGATGGCTGCCAGCGCGCCGCCGAGCACCCGCGCCGGGTATTGCGGCCATACCCGCAGCGTCAGCCAGCGAAACGCCAGCAACTCCAGCGCCCAGGCCACCGCCAGCGCATGCGCCAGGCAGGCCAGCGCCAGCAAGCCGGCGGCGCCCCACAGGGGCCTGGCGCGGAAACTCCAGCCCAAAGCCAGCGCCCACAGGCACAGGCCCAGGCTGAGATAGAAGTTGAACAGGCCCATGTGGTAGACCCAGCCGTAAGCCAGCATGGCGACCACCGGCAGGGCCTTCCACGCGCGGCGTTCCGACAGCACCGAGATGAAGGCGAAAGCCCCCCAGGCAAATACCAATACCGCCAGCGAAACCGCCAGGTGCTGGGCGGCGGACGCGCCGGCCAGCCGGTACCACCCGGTCAGCAGCCAGTCGAACAAGACGTTGGTGGCGGGATGAACCACCTCCAGACCGGGCGGGTGCTGCCGCGCGATCCACTCCGCCAGCCAGCAATTGTAGATGTGGCTGCCCAGGTCGCCCGCCTCGAGGCGAGGCTGCCAATAACAGGGAACCAGTAGCAGGACGGAAGCTACTGCGTACCACCATCGGGCCTCCTGGGGTGTGGACGCCGTTTCCGGTCGGGCAACGGCCGGCGGCGGGCGGCGGCGGGTTGGCTTGGCGGACATCCTTCCATTTTCACCGATCCCCCCATCACCGGTTTTCCAGGCGCAGCGCGCGGAACTCGGGAATCAGTTCAAACGGGGTGGCGACCCGCGCGACATCTTCGCCGATCTGGCGAATGTTCGCTTCCGCCAATGCGGCCCCGCTCTGTGCCGCCATTTGCAGATACGCGATCCGCAGCGGATCGATCTTCATGATGCGGCAGCAGGTGGCATCCACCGCTACCGGATCGCGGCCAGCCACCAGTACCCCTGCCGGTTTGGCGGCGCCCTGAATCGGGCCGTTTCCTTCCATGCCCACAATGCCATCCACCAGGGCGAACTGGCGTGGATAAGCCGAGTGCAGGTCGGCGATCGATTCATTGATACCCGCCCAGTGCAGCACGTTCTTGGGCCAGCCATACACCCCACCGGGCACGGTGCCGAACAGGTTCTTCATGGAAAGCGTGGCGGCCACCCAATGGTGCGTTTTCATCTTGGCCAGGGAGACCACCAGGTCGGCGCCGAGCAGCGTGTTGGGAAGATAGAGCCGGGTCAGGCGGGAAAACGGGTGGGCCAAGCGAACCGGAGAAACGTCGTCCAGGTTGAGGTCCGTGAACCGGTCTTCAAAGTCCGGCACCAGCCGGAAATAGCCGGCCGCATCGGCCAGGTCGAGAGTATTGCGCCGGTGTCCCGGCCCCTCGGCGATGCGCACGCTGGCCGCCCCCAAAGCGCGGAACCCCTCGAAGGCGGCATGGACCAGGAGCGGGCTGGTGTTGATGGTGCTCTCCGGTTCGAATTCCACCAGGTTGGGCTTGATCACCACGCGGCGTCCGCGTACGTCGAGCCGGTGGAGGGCGAGAACCCGCCGCACGGCGTCGTACAGCGTCTGGTCGTAGGCGGGCGCGCGCAGGATGGATACCGCGGCGGCGCGTGCCGCCCGCGGGCGCGCGCAACCGGCGGCCGAAGCAGCCGCGCCGGCGGCGGCGATCCATTCTCGGCGGGTGAGTGGGTGCTTCATCGTGTTCGTTGGTCAGGCAAGGCGTGGCGGAGATTCCGCTCCCGTGGCGGTGCGCTCAGCCGCCTGCTCCACCGGGGATCTTCCACCATTCCGGCTCCGGGCTCCCGGCTTCTGACTTCCGTCCTCGCCCAAAAGCAGCGAATATCCGGCCGGACCAGCCGAAATCAGCAGGTCGAGCGCAATTTCCGGAACCGTGCGGTAGACGATATCCTCCGGCGGCCGATATCCCGCGGGCAATGCGCCCTGTGCGGCCAGGCCCAGGCGCAGCCAGTTCAGCGCGTCGGCCGAACGGGATTGGTCGAGAAACACCCGTGCCAGGCCGATCGACCGCTCCATCTCCGGGGCCGGCTCGCCGCGCAACGCGGCCAGCGCCATGCCGGTGGTTTCCGGGTACTCCTTGGCTGGATAACCGAGGGCGTGCGGCGCGCCATAGTTCCATCCGCCCGCCGAGCACCGGCGCTTCATCAGAAAGCGGCGCCCTTCCGCCACCCTCTGCCGGGCTTCGGGGAGGTGGTTTTCCCTGTCCAGCGCCAGGATCGCCACCGTGGTTGGGCCCACCCAGGCAGCCGACCCCTCCAGCCAGGGCCAACCCGCGAACTCCAGGTCCGGGTCCGCCGCATATCCCATCAACCAGCGTCTCAGGCGTGCGGCACGGCTGCTCTCGGCGCCGCTGGCGTCTATCAGCCAGCCAATCGCGCGGGCATGCGCCAGCGCGCCAAGTTCTTCCTCCGGCAGCAGTGCCGCCAGGGCCGTCACCCAGGTGCTCTCCTCCACCCCGCGGTACGGACACCAACCGCCGTCCGGCCGCTCCAATCCCTTTAACCAAGCCACGCCTCTACGGGCGCGTACCTTCTCGCCCGCCGCCAGCATGGCCACAATCGCATAGGCGCTGGGCTCGGTCCAGGAGGATCCGCGCCTATAAGGCCATCCGCCGTCGGGATTCTGTTTGCCAGCTAGAACGTCGGGGGACATAGAAAAAGAAGAAAGAAGCCAGAAGGTAGAAGGCAGAAGCCGGCCGACGGAGCCCCGGTGGCTGGGCCCGTTCTGGCTTCTGGCTTCTGACTTCTAACTCCCTGCATGCCGAGTTCACTCCTTCCCCGGGCCTTACCGCGTCCGGCGCGAGCGCCGACGGCGAAGGAACAGATACATGGCTCCGCCGGCTACCAGCCAGATGACAGCTTGCATCACTGTGTTGTCCATTGTCTTTTGCCTCCTTGTCCTTAGAGTTATGAATTCGTCCAAAGTCGAAACCGTTACTCACGCGGCATGGCCGGTTACAACCCGGCTGGGGCCCCGTGGCCCCGTCCCTCTACACCGGGCTCAATGAATCTGCTGCATCATGGGGAACAGATTCTTGAAGATCTGCAGGAGCCCGGGTCCGGCCGCCACGATCAACATTGACGGCAGGATGAAAAAGAAAATCGGAAAAACCAGCTTGACGCCGACCTTGCCGGCACGCTCTTCCGCCTCCTGGCGCCGGCGCGTGCGCAGAAAGTCCGAATGGGTTCTCAGCGATTCGCCCATGCTGGTTCCAAAGCGGTCGTTTTGAATCAGAATGGCCACCAGCTTGCGTACTTCGTCTTCGCCGGTGCGCTCGGCGAAATTCTTGAGCGCATCGGAGCGCCGCTTGCCGGCCCGCATTTCGAGCGTAATCAGGGTCAGGTCCTCGCTCAACTCGGGGTGGGTGAGCTGCAGTTCCTTGGCCACGTGCTGGATGGCCTGGTCGAGCCCGAGACCGGCTTCGATCGAAACCACCAGCAGGTCCAGCGCGTCCGGCATCGACAGGCGAATGATCTCCTGCCGTTTCTTCACCCGTTTTTCCAGAAAAAAGCGCGGCATGATCCAGCCGGCGGCGCAACCGGAAACCATCAGCGCCACCTTCATCATCGGATTGGCAGGCATGCGCGATTCCAGGGCCAGCGCTCCCAGCAGCAGCGCCAGCGTGGACATGATGCGGATTCCGTAGTACACCGGCGCCGCCGACTCCGACCGGAATCCGGCGCGAATCAGGTCGGCGCGCAGGGTGGCGACCTCGGCTTCCGACGAGGGAATCTTGGAACCCAGACCGTGAAGAAAGGTGACCACCGAACTCGTCGCCGGCTCCTCGGCGCTGGTCAGGGCCGCGTGCTGCGCGTCGGAAATCACCGGGGCGCCCAACTGGCGCATGAATTTTCCGGGCTTATAGTAGATCCGGTATCCGACCCAGCTCAGCAGGGACATCACCATTAAAAACAGGATTATGGACAGCAGTAAAGGATGTTCCATTTCAAACCTTGATGTTGATGATCCGCTTGATGAAGTAATTGCCCAGGATCTGCGCCACCACCGCCCCGCCGATCATCCACTTCCCGTCCTTGTCTTCGGCCATGCCCTGCAGGTAGCCGGGCGCCACGATCAGCAGGCCCAACATGGTGGCCACCGGCAGCAGGGTCAGAATGGTGGCCGTCAGACGGCCGTGCGCGCTGGCGGCCTTGACCTGTCCCTTCAGCCGGAAGCGCTCCCGAATCACGTAAGAAAGCCGCGACAGGATTTCACTCAAATTGCCGCCCGTCTGTTTCTGCAGCAGCACCGAGGAAATGAAGAAGCGGGCGTCCAGCAACGGCACCCGCTGCCCGAAATTGCGCAAGGCGATATCGAGCGGCGCGCCCAGGTTCTGCTCGTTGAACAAGGTGCGGAATTCCTGCCCCAGCGGATCCGCCATGTCCTCGCCGATCATTTCCAGGCTGATCGAAAAGGCGTGCCCCGCGCGCATCGAGCGCGACAGGAAGTCGAGCGCCTCCGGCATCTGCTCTTCCAGTTTATCCAGGCGCTTCTTGCGGCGGTGCCTCACGTAGAGGTATGGCGTCAGCGCAAAGACGACCGCCAGCACGATGGCCGTGGTCGGGCCGTTCAACAGGAAGGGAAGCAGCGCGCCCACCCCCAGTCCGGGAATGGCCGCCAAACCCATAGCCGCCACCAGCCGCGCCGACGACCAGTTCATGCCCGCCTGCTGGATCTGCTCCTGCGCGTGGCGGCCGAACTGGAAGCGCTGCAACAGGCCCTTCAAACCGGTCGGCTTATCGGGCTCGATTTCCCTGAGCAGGTTGGTGACCGTGACCACCGTCTCCCCGGCGGCGGTGTGCAGCATGTCCACCATCTGTTTCTTGCGCCGTCCGTCGAGAAACTTCGACCCGGCGCTGACGGCCAGCATCACGAGCGCGAAGATGACGACGAAGGCGACCAGGATCCCGACCGGCATACTCGAATCTCCGTTAATTCCGCTCCATCCGTTCCCGCTAGTTGATCTCCACCACGGTTTGGAACATTTGCGTGGGGAGCAAGATGCCGCTGGCCTTCAGCCGGTCGTAGAACTTGGGCCGGATGCCGGTGGCGCGGAAGCGCCCCGTGACCCTGCCGTTCTCGGCGATGCCCGTCTTCTCGAACAGGAAAATA
>JBKQVG010000078.1:0-21874 GCA_052325345.1 Bryobacteraceae bacterium | reverse complement strand
TACCCCGATCCCTCGAAGTGCCTGATGGTTTTCTACGGCGTTGGCGATCATGGCGGCGGCGCCACCCGGGAAAACATCCGCTCGATCGAACAGATCGAGGGCGAGCGCGCAGCTCCCACGCTGGTTTACAGCACGCCGGAGCGGTATTTCGCCGAGATCCGGGAATCCCACCTGGCCGGGCTGCCGGTCTATACGGGCGATCTGCAACACCATTCGGTGGGCTGCTACACGGCCGAATCGGCGATTAAGAAACTGAACCGGAGGGCCGAAATCGCGCTCCAGACGGCGGAAAAAATTGCGTCGATCGGCGCTCTGGCATGGGGCGCCAGTTACCCGGCCCGCGATTTCGCGACCGCTTGGGAGCGGGTGCTGTTCCTGCAGTTTCACGACAGCCTGGCGGGGACGGCGCTTCCGGAGCATTACGAACACGCCGCGCCCGATGGATATCATTACGCGCTGGATATCGCCGCGCGGGCAATGTACCAGGCGGCTCAGAAACTTGCCTGGCAGATTCCCGCCAAAGACCCCGATTCGGATTACCTGGTGGTCTTCAACCCGCACGCGTGGCCAGTGCGGACGAATCTGGAATACGATTTGGCATGGAAGAGCGACGTTCCCGCCCGTGTAGAGGATGACGGCGGCAATCCGCTGGCGTTTCAGTGGGCGCCGGCGACGACCGAGGTGAATGGCCGGCGGCGCCTGATCGCCCGCGCCGATCTCCCCGCTTTTGGGTATCGCCAGATCCGGATCCGCAAGACGGCCGGTCCGGCGGTAGAGCCGCCGGTTCGCGCGGAGGACAATCGCCTCGAAAACGAACATCTGTCGGTGACATTCGGTTCGAACGGCACGATCGGGTTGTTTGACAAGGACAACCATAAAGAAGTCTTTGCGGGCGGCCAATCCGGCGCGCGAGGGCTCGTCATGGACGACCCAAGCGATACCTGGAGCCATGGCGTGCGTGCCTACGACAAACAAGTCGGAGTATTTGGGAACGCCACGATCCGCGTGTTGGAGAATGGCCCGCTGCGCGCGAGCGTGCGGGTGCGGTCTAGCTGGGGCCGATCGACGATGGTGACGGACTGGCTGCTCTACGCCGGCAGCCGAACCGTGGAGGCGCGCGTGGCGCTCGATTGGCACGAACAGCGCAAAATGCTGAAGCTTTCGTTCCCGGTCGATGTCGCCGCCCCTCGGCCCACGTACGAAATTGCGTACGGCGCCATCGTTCGCGACACCAGCGGCGATGAGGAACCCGGACAGCGCTGGCTCGATCTGGCCGACAGCCTTTACGGCCTGGCGGTGATTAATGACGCCAAATATGGATACAGCGTTTCCGGCAACGACATGCGCGTTTCCATCGTACGGGGAGCGCCCTACGCGCATCACAACCCGCACGTTCTCGATCCCAATGCCGATCACGAATGGCAGGACCAGGGGCTGCAAACCTTTCGCATGCTGCTGGCGCCTCATCGGGGCTCCTGGCAGGAAGCCGGGCTGCCGCGTACGGCCGAAGAGTTTACCACTCCCGTGCCGATCATTTATCAGGGTATTCACCCTGGCAGCCGTCCGGAGGCGGATTCCTTTCTCTCCGTGGACGCTCCCAACATCATTGTGTCCGTGGTCAAGAGACAAGAGGAGGGGAACGATCTGATCATCCGGTGCTACGAGACGGCCGGGCGCGCCACGAGGGCTTCGATCGATCTTCCCTTCGCCAAGCGCCGATGGTCCGGCGAATTTCGCGCCTCCGAAATTAAAACGCTTCGCTTCCATCTTTCAACTGGACAGTTCCGGGAAGTGAGTGCGCTCGAGGAATGACATCATGACTCAGCTTTGGGCCGGCGTGGACATCGGAGGGACGAAGACCGCCGTCGTGCTCTCGGCCCAGCCCCCTGAAGTGCTGTGCCGGCGCGAGGTTTCCACTTTGCCCGCCGATGGCCCGGACCGCGTGCTGGCTTGGATCAAACAAGCCATTGGCGAGATGTTGGCATCATGCGGCGCCACCCGGACGGCCCTCGCCGCAATCGGAGTGAGCTGCGGGAGTCCGCTCGATCGGATCGCCGGGGTAATTCAAGCGCCGCCGAACCTTTCGACGTGGGTCGATGTTCCAATTACGGCTATCCTCAGCCATGAGTTCGCTTGTCCCTGCAGATTGGAGAACGATGCCAATGCCGGCGCCGTGGCGGAGCATCGCTTCGGCGCGGGCCGGGGCCTGGACCATATGGTCTTCCTTACCATGGGAACGGGCTTGGGCGCGGGAATCGTCGCCAACGGGAGTCTGTACCATGGCGCCACGGATTCAGCCGGCGAAATCGGGCACGTGCGGCTGTCTCAGAAAGGGCCGGTCGGGTATCATAAGGCCGGTTCGGTTGAAGGTTGGGCGAGCGGCGGAGGCATTGCGCAGATGGCTGAGCGCCTGGTCCGAGACGCCGGCGGGAAAGGCAATAAGACTTTGTTGGCCGAATGTCTCCGCGGCGGCAAGCCGCTCACCGCGCGAGACGTGGCCATGGCCGCAAACGCTGGCGATGCCCTGGCGGCGCGCATCATCCGCACCGCGGGCAAAAGGCTTGGCGAGACGCTGGCAATCCTGGTGGACGTGCTCAATCCGCAGCGAATCGTGATTGGCGGTCTGGCGTTGCGACTGGGAGATGCGTTGCTGGCGCCGGCACGCGAAGTGATGCGGCGCGAGGGTTTATCGCACGCTGCCGCCGCTTGCGAAGTTGTTCCGGCGGCGCTCGACGAACGAATCGGCGATATCGCGTCCCTTTGCGTCGCCATGGGATTGGACGGCGAGCGGCCATCCAGGCAAGGGTTCCCATGAATGCGGCGAGCGCCCGCCACTCAGCGGCACGACGAGATCCGGCGCGGCATTCAGCATGAAAAGCAGTCTGCGCGTGGAAGAATGAGCCCGTGCCATGCGGGAGGTTTTCCGCGGACGGCGCCCTATTTCGGTTTGGGGGGATACTTGTCGAACGACTTCTTGACCATATCGTCCAGCTTGCCCTCGATTTTGGACGCGTCGCTCTTGTTCTGGGACGCGATGGCGCGCCAAACCAGCGAGCGAGTGGCGGGGTCGCGCAGATCGATGACCAGCGTGCCCTCGGTATAAGGCACCCGCACCACGCGCGTGCCCCACCCGCGCCAGCCCGCGGGATAAGTCTGAACTTCCGCCTTGCGCACCGTTCCCATGGTGTAGCGAATATTGAGATCGGAAGGCCCGGAGGTTACAAAAGTGAGCCCTTTGGCTTCCAGGCCCTTTTGGATGTCGGCATTCAGTTGCTTGCGGACCAGCTCGCTGTTGAGGGCTGGATTCTTGCTGTTCACACGGCCGTCCCGGATGGCAAAGGTCTTGAATTTCGAGAAATTGACGGCCTGATCGAACTCGATCTGGATTTTTTGGGCGAAGGCTGCGAGCGCCAACAGCAGGCAGAGGGCGAATACTCTCATATTCAGGTGAATTTACCACACCGGCGCCCCTTAAGCCGGCCTCCGGACAGGCGCGGTCCTCCTCTTCATGCGCCCCAAAGGGGCGGCGGTTCAGGCGGCGTGGCAGCGTTCCAGCAAGCCTTCCACCACCGCCAGCCGGTGACGCAATTGGTCGCGAAAGACGCGATGATGGGTGTGGCGGATCTCAATCAACAGTTCCGCCCGTTCCGATTCCAGCAATTCGGCCAGGAGTGTAAACTCTTCGCCGCTCACATTGAGAGACTCAGCAGTGATTGCGTTCATGAGGACCTCCCGTGCGCCTCCGTGGACCCTTTTGGGCGCCAGCTCGCAGTCCGGTCCGCGGTCTCACGGATGCGGTTAACCTCTTCATCGACATCCTGTAATTCCAACTCGAGCAGTTCACGCCAGACGATTCTATCTTCGCTGGTCCTGCCGAAGTCCGGATCGTTTCGACCGTCGCGCTCGGCTGCGATCCGCTCCAGACGGGCTCGGCCTTCCGCCAGGCGTTGGTGGACCCTCCCGGCGCCGCGTTCGACGGATTTCCAGCGGCCGGAGCGGCGCCGCGCGTGGCGGAAGATTCTATCTGTGAAAAGTGCGAGGAAAAGGGCGGCGGCCAGGAGCAGCAGGAACGAGAGAAGGCTCATTGTTTTGCCCTCCATGGGCCGTACAACACCACTGCGGCCCGGATCAAATATAGGTCAACCGAATCTGAAATGCAACCCGCCTCCTCCGTAGCCGCGGCCTATTTCGGGGCGATTTCGAACAAGGGCGCGACTGCGCGTCCGTCTATGGAGCGGGCTCGACGTGGACGAGCACATCGGCGACCCAATCGAGCGACTTCAGGATGTGGAGGCGGGCCTGGTGGGCGATTTCGTGGGATTGCCGCACGGTCATCTCCGGGTCGACTTCGAGGTGCAGGTCGACGTGGTAGCGGAGGCCGGTTTTGCGAGCGTAACACTTTTCCACGCCGCGGACGCCGTTCACCTGGGCGGCGGCCTGGCGGATCTTATCCATCAGCCGGTCGTCGGGCATGGTATCCATCAACTGCATGGCGGTCTGGTAGGCGACGCGGGCGCCGGCGGCGATGACCAGGAGCCCGACAACCAGGCCGCCGTAGCAATCGGCGGCGACGAAGCGGCGGGGGTCGTAGAGGGCCAGGCCCACGGCGATGAGGGCCGCCGCCGCGGAGGTGGAATCGGTGGCGTCGTGCCAGGCGTCGGCGACCAGGGCGGCGCTCTGGATCCTACGGCCGTAGCGGAACTTCCAGAAGGCCATCGCCGGTTTGGCGGCGAGCGAAGCCACCAGCGGCCACACTACGTAGGGATGCAAGAACGGGTGCGGGCGCCCCAGGCGTTCGACGGAAGAATACGAGATGAGCGCGCCCAGGACGGCCAGGCCCAAACCGATCAGCAAGCCGCTCAGGATTTCCACGCGGCCGTGGCCGTAAGGGTGGTTCTCGTCGGCGGGTTTGGCGCCCAGCGCGAGGCCGGCCAGAAGCAGGGACGAAGTGAGCAGGTCGGTGCAGGACTCCACGCCGTCGGCGACGACGGCGGTGGAATGGCCGGCCAGGCCGGCGAGGATCTTCGCTACCGCCAGCGCGCCGCTCACCGCCATGCCGGCCAGGGCGATGCGCTGGCCGGCGCGCGTCGATTCAGGCGCGGGCGGGATCGATGCGTTCGGTGTCGACACCAAGCTCGGCAAAGGCAGCCTTAGCTTTCTTGGCGTCGAACTTGCCGTCGCGCGCCAGCCGCGACAACGCCGCGGTCACGATCGACTCGGCGTTAATCTCGAAATGTTTCCGCAAGTACTCGCGGTTGTCGCTGCGGCCGAATCCGTCGGTTCCCAGCGTTTCCATCCGTCCCGGAAGCCATGGCGCGATCTGGTCCGCCACCGCCTTCATGTAATCGGTGGCCGCCACGATGGGACCGGCGGCATCCTTCAAGGCGGTAAGCAGGTAGGAAACCCGCTCCGGCTGGTCGGGGTGCAAACGGTTCCAGCGCTCCACTTGCAGGGCTTCGCGGCGCAGCTCGTTGTAGCTGGTTACGCTCCAGACATCGGCGGCCAGGTTGTACGTTTCGGCTAGAATCTGCTGCGCGCGGAGGGCTTCGTTGAGGATCGGGCCGCTGCCGAACAATTGCACTTTGGCCTTGCCTTTTTCGCCGGAACGATAACGATAGATGCCCTTGAGCACGCCTTCGGGGTTCAAGCCTTCGGGCATGGGCGGCATGGGGTAGTTTTCGTTGTAGAGGGTAAGGTAGTAGAACAGGTCCTCGCGGTCCCGATACATGCGGCGGATGCCGTCCTGCACGATGATGGCGATTTCGTAGGCAAAGGCCGGATCGTAGGCGGCGCAGGTGGGAACCGTGCTGGCCAGGAGCAGGCTGTGGCCGTCCTGGTGCTGCAGCCCTTCGCCGGAGAGGGTGGTGCGTCCGGCGGTGCCGCCGCAGAGGAAGCCCTTGCCGCGGGCGTCGCCAAATGCCCAAATCAGGTCGCCCACGCGCTGAAATCCGAACATGGAATAGTAAATGAAGAACGGAATCATGTCCGCGCCGTAGTTGACGTAGGCCGTGCCGGCGGCGGTGAAAGAGGCCATGGAACCGGCTTCGGTGATGCCTTCTTCGAGAATCTGGCCGTCCTTCGATTCCTTGTAGTACAGAAACATTTCGGCGTCGTGGGGCCGATAGAGCTGGCCCTGGCTGGCGTAGATTCCGAACTGGCGGAACAGCGATTCCATGCCGAAGGTGCGGGCTTCGTCGGGGATGATGGGCGCCACGCGCTTGCCGAGCTCGGGATGTTTCAGCAGCAGCGTGAGCACGCGCACGAACGCCATGGTGCTGGAGACTTCGCGGCCGGAAGAGCCTTCCAGCGATTCGGCAAAGTATTCGACCGGCGGCGGCGTCACCGCGGGAACATCCACCTTCCGGTTTGGCATATAGCCGCCCAGTTGCCGCCTGCGCTCGTGCAAGTAGGCCATTTCGGGACTGTCGGCGGGCGGCTTGTAAAATGACGCGTGCCGCGCGGCTTCGTCCGGAATGGGGATCTCAAAACGCGACTTGAAGCGCTCGAGCTCCTGCTCGTTGAGTTTTTTCTGCTGGTGGGTGATGTTACGGCCTTCGCCGGCCTCGCCCAACCCGTAGCCTTTGACGGTGTGGGCCAAAACGACGGCGGGGCGGCCGGTGGTTTCCACCGCCGCCTTGTAGGCGTTATAGACCTTGCGCGGATCGTGTCCGCCGCGCTTGAGGCGGTAGAGCTGGTCGTCGCTGAGATGCGAGACCAGGTCGAGCAGCTCGGGGTATTTGCCGAAAAAGTGTTGGCGCAGCCACGCGCCGTCCTTGGTGATGTAAGTCTGGAATTCGCCATCCACCACTTCGGCCATCCGCTGCACCAACAGGCCGGTGGTGTCGCGCGCCAGCAATTCGTCCCATTCGCCGCCCCAGATCAGCTTGATCACGTTCCAGCCCGCCCCGCGGAAGGCGCCTTCCAGTTCCTGAATTACCTTGCCGTTGCCGCGCACCGGGCCGTCCAGCCGCTGCAGGTTGCAGTTGATCACGAAGACCAGGTTGTCGAGCTTTTCGCGGGATGCCAGCGTGAGGGAGCCCAGGGATTCGGGTTCGTCGGTTTCGCCATCGCCCAAAAACGCCCAGATCTTGCGCGGAGTAGGCTGGATAAGGCCGCGGTTTTCCAGATACCGCATGAAGCGCGCCTGATAAATGGCGTTGATCGGCCCGAGGCCCATGGAGACGGTGGGAAATCGCCAGAAATCGGGCATCAGCCAGGGGTGCGGATAGGAGGAAAGGCCGGGGGAATCGCGCAGTTCGTGGCGGAAGTTCTTGAGATGCTCCTCGCTCAGGCGCCCTTCGAGGAAGGCCCGCGCGTAAACGCCGGGCGAGGCGTGGCCCTGAAAATACACCAGGTCGCCGGGCTGGTCGCCGTAGCGGGCGTGGAAGAAATGGTTGAAACCGACCTCAAGCAGGGTGGCGAGGGAAGCGTAGGTGGAGATGTGGCCGCCGATGCCGCTATCGTACTTATTCTGGCGCACCACCATGGCCATGGCGTTCCAGCGAATCAGGCTCTTGATGCGCCGTTCCATGGCGCGATCGCCCGGGTACGGCGCCTCCTGTTCGGGACGGATGGTATTGACGTAGGGAGTGTTCAATCGAGTGGCGAGTTCCACGCTGTTTGCGAGCGCGTGCTGCCGGAGCTGTTCCAGCAAATAGGCGGCCCGGTCCGGACCTTCCTCGTCGACGACCTGATCCAGCGATTCGAGCCACTCCGCGGTTTCCAGTGGATCCAGGTCCACCACCCGCTCGTTGCGTTTCTGGTGCATGAATACTCTCATTATAATGAACCCCGGCCGCCGCGAACGGGCGGGTTGATTACAATGGCACAAGGGGGAAGGCGGCATTTGAAAATCCCATGAAGGTCGGGCAACAGGCTTGCCAAACCCGGAAACTATCGCTTATCAGTAGTAATTTGGGAGGCTTTTCATCATGGTGACGTGCCCGGTATGCGACGGCGCAATCGATCTCGATGAAGAAGACGTGGACGAAGGCGACACCGTCAGTTGTGACGAGTGCGGGGCGGACTTGAAGGTGGTGAGCGTGGAACCGCTCGAGCTGGAGTCGGCCGAAGACCTGGAGGAGGACGAGGAGGAAGACGACGATTACCTCGAGGAGGACGAAGAGGACGAAGATGCCGACGAGGACTGGAAGTAGGATGAACGTGCCCACCCGTTTCCGGCCGGGCGCGAGAAGGGCGACGGGCGCGCTCGGCTGGATGGCGCTGCTGGCCGTGCTGGCCTGCGCCGGGGCATTTTCCAACTCCGCGCCGGCCCAGCAGAATAAGAAGGGGGGCCAGGCGACCCGCAACGTGCAGGGAGTGGTCCATGCGCCGGATGGCTCGCCCCAGGCCGGCGCCGTCGTGCAGCTCGAAAACAAGCGGACCATGCAGGTGCGCTCCTTCATATCCCGGGCGGACGGCAGCTACTACTTCCGCGATCTCAACGCGGACGTGGATTATGGGCTGCGCGCCGAATACCATGGGGCGGCCAGCGACCGGCACACCATCAGCACCTTCGATTCCCGCCTGGACGTGACCATCGACCTGCAGTTAAGGGCCGCCAAATGAATTGGCCGGGGGGATATATGGTAGACTGGCCGTCGGGATCGGAAGGCCCGGCCGGGCTTCGGATCGCGATACAACGTCCCGCCAAACCGGAAATGCATTCCAGCGCACCCCATCAGTTTCGGGACAACCTTGGATGGCTTCGGAGAACTCTCTGCCGCTGACCCGGGACGAGCATTACGAACTGGGTCGAGAGCTGTGGGCCGTGAACGCGCGGATGCGCGAACTGTGTGGCCTGGTGGTAAGCGTGTACGGCCCCAACAACCAGTCGGCTTTTGAATTCGAGAAGGCGGTGGAGATTCTGGACCGCTTGCGCAGCGATCTGCAGGCGCAGGCGGAAGCGGACCTGCCGGGATTCGACGTTCACGGATGTTACTACTGAGGCGCCGATTTGGATTCGGCGCGCGGATCATGCTAGCATCGGAAATGTCAGCGTGAGCATGCGGGGACGTAGTTCAGTTGGTTAGAACGCCGGCCTGTCACGTCGGAGGTCGCGGGTTCGAGCCCCGTCGTCCCCGCCATCTAACCTCTTTTGTTTCCAGCCAAAGCTCTTGTTTCCGGGCCTTCCGTGCAACCATGTGCAACCATCCGCACGGCTCCAGCTTTTTTCCCGACCTCGATCACGTCCCCCAGTGCGTCGTCCCAGATTTTCGCGGCCGCACGGCTGTCCGCAGGCACCGCGTGGCTGTAGATCGCCAACGTGATGTTCTGATCTGCGTGGCCAAGGCGGCGGCTGACTTCCGCCAACGGAACTCCGTTGCGCAGTAATTCCGTGGCGTTCGTGTGCCTGAGCGAATGCAAGCTGACGCCGTCGAGTCCAACTTTGCCCATCAGTTCCTTCACGCGGGCGCCAAGGCGATCCGGCGAGTAGTAGGCCCCGTTCGGCTGGCAAAAAATCAGGTTGTGATCCTGATATTCGGGACCGAACAACCGCTTATCCTCATCCTGTTCTTCGCGGTGATCGGCCAGCACGGGCAGCACCGACTCCGGCACTACAAAGTGGCGCGGCTTCTCCGACTTGGTGCTCTTGACCCGCAGTCCCGCTTTGGTCTGCTCCAGCGATTTGGATACGTTCAGTTCGCCTGTGGTCATGTCCAGATCCGGCCATTGCAACGCCAGCAGTTCGCCGCGCCGACAACCAGTAGCGGTCGCCAGGACGATAAACGGGTACAATCTGGTGGTCTGCGCGCGGTCAAATAGGAGCTTCAGCTTTTCCTTGTCGACGACTGCGGGCTCCCGTTTCGGCAGCTTCGGGAGCTTCACGCGCTTGTTCCGCATCGGGTGCTGGATCTTCAGGATGCCAAGCCGATCGGCTTCCGCCAGCGAGGTGTACAGCATCGTGGCAAGGTGGCGCACCGTCTTGGGCGCTAACGGCCGCCCGTTCGGGTGCGCTTCCGTCACCATCCCGCCGTGGTCCTCGAGGTCGTGAACCATGCGCTGGATCTGGGCCGTGGTGAGTTCATTTAACGGCGTCTTGCCGAGATGCCGAACCAGATACGCGGCGAACTCGCGGTAGCGCTCCAGAGTCTTGGGTGCCAGCGTGCGGCTGGCGTGCTTGTCGAGCCAATAGCCAACGTATTCGGCGAAGGTCGGATCGACCTCTGCGGGCACCTGCTCGGCGGCGGCGCGGCGCTCTATCTCTTTCGCCAGATCGGCCTCGGCTGTGGTTCGATCCGCGAACCCAGCCTTCTTTCCGTCACCGAACTCATAGCCCCAGGTGATGGTGCCGAGGATTCCGCGGTGCTTCGTGATCTTGCCGTGGGTCTTCTCGAATTCGATGATCGCCTTGCGCATCGCCTCCGACGCGCCGCCCTTCGTTTCAAATCCCGACTTAAAACTGTAGAGCCGCTTCCCGTCCGGGTCGCGGCCGACATCGAACTTGTACACCCAAGTGATCGTGCCCGAAGGAAGCCGGCGCTTGAAAATCGAGCCGTTCATTCCGCCTCCTTGGCGGTCGGCTTCGGCAGGTAGAGGTTCAACTTGTCCATCTCGGGCACGATGCTCTCCAACCTTTCAATCGCCTTGGCGATTTTGACCTCGGGAGCGTCGCTGCCATTTTTGAAGTCGTTCAGCATCACGGCAAGATCCGCGTGGATGCCGGGAACAGTGTGCGAGGCGAGTGCGCCGAGTTGCGTGAACTTACCGACGACACCAATCTCTCCGACGAGGGCGCCCCGGAACACGTTGGCCAGTTCCGCGTTTCCGGTATCGGCGGCCACCCAGAAGAGTTCCGCCAGGGCCTTCCCTTTGGGCGGCGTGCTCGCCTCGTAGCGGGCGATGGTTCGGATGGCGGTTTTCATCCGGTACGCAAACGCCTGCTGAGATTCTCCGAGAGCGGTTCGCAGCTTGCGCACCGCGTCGCACAGCGGGTCCTTCGTCTTTTTCGCTTTCTTCATAGATCCTCCATCGGACAGCTTGACCGGACATCATGTCTGGTTATAGAATTGAACTGATGACGTGCTGGCTGGACAACTTGACATGCCACATTGGCATTATGGCTGGAATGGACGGCACCTGTCAAGACTGACGGAGACCACATGGACGAAAAAGGCGCCACACTGACCGCCGATGAAGCCCACGAAATAGTGGGGAAGGACAAAATCAGCCGCGGCGCCTGGTACGCTGCGATTAGCCGGAAGGAGGTTCCGCACCTCAAGCTTGGGCACCGCATTCTGATTCCGCGGCACGCGTTCATGAAGTGGCTGGAATCCGCCGGCCAAGCCGCTACCAAGAAGGATTGAGGCGCACGATGGGTGACACCGACGCCCTCGTGGAATCCGCGATTTCCATCGACATCGCCGCCCAGCCGGATTTCCGCACCGCCAGCGGTTTCCTGCGCAGCGTATTCAATGGGCAGGAACGGGGCGTCCTCGCCATCTTCTGCAAGCCGAGCAACGTGTCGCACTTTGCGCACCTGGACCGGCCCGGCTGGCACTCCGACGCTGCGTTCACCGCCATGCAGCTCCGCGACCATGTCAACGTGTACACCGCGATCGGCCTGCAAGGGGCGCGCCCGGAGAAAGGCCGTGGCAAAGAAGTGGGCGTGATCTCGCTGCCCGGATTCTGGGCGGATATCGACGTGGCCGGTCCCAACCACGTCGCACTGGCCCTGCCGCCCACCATCGAGGACGCCATGGGCATCGTGCGGACGGTCCCTTTTAAGCCCACAGTGATCGTTTACACCGGCGGCGGAATTCAGCCCTATTGGTTGTTCAAGGAATGTTGGGATTTCGATTCCGACAAGGAGCGTAAGAAGGCGAAGACGCTCTCGAAAGCGTTCCAGAAATATCTCCAGAACGTCGCGCTGGACCGCGGGTGGGCCATGGATGGCACCGCCGATCTCTGCCGCCTGCTGCGGCTGCCAGGCACGTACAACAGGAAGCAGGCCGAGCCGGTTCTGGTTCGCTACGAAGTCATCGGTGATGGGCGCCGTTACACCCCGTCGGACTTCGAAGACTTCCTCAACGTTGAAGCCGACCCGGAATTGAAGGCGCACGTGCAGGGCCCGGCGCCCGAGCAGCCCACCGCTGAATTTCTGCGGGTACTGGCCGGATGCCCGTGGATTCGCCACTGCAAAGATGATGCAGCTTCGCTTCCGGAGCCGGAGTGGTATCGGATGCTCTCCATCGTGGGCCGGTGCAAAGACGGAATCCATCTCGCCCACGAGCTCAGCCGCCCGTATCCGAAGTACACGGAGGCCGAAACCACCGAGAAATTGAAACAGGCCATGGGCGCGGCGGGACCGGCCACCTGTGCGTTCATCGGTGGCGACCTGGGATGCGGCCGCTACTGCGCTGAATGCAACCACCGTGGAGAGATCGCCAGCCCCGTGGTGCTGGGCATCCCGAAACGTTCCAAGCGCGGAAAGGACGGAGGCGCTGACGGTGGCCACCGGAGTCGTTCCGATCTGCCCAACATCCAGGCAAATGACCGTCAGCTACGCGACGTAACGCGCGATAGCCTCGCGGCATTGCGGGCATTCAACAATCCGCCATCCATTTTCGTCCGGGCGGGAAAACCGGTTTGCGTTCACAAAGAGGAGAACGGCCGTCACATCATTACCGAAGCCACCGACCGCATTCTCAGAAACCGTCTGACGCGCGCCGCCGACTTTTACGAAGTCACCACGGAGGGATTCACCAACTGCGCGCCGCCGATGGACATGGTGAAAGACATCCTGGCGCTGCCACCCATGGAATGGGAGTTCCCCGCTCTCCAGGGCATCATCGAAGCACCGGCGCTCCGCGAAAACGGCACCGTAATCACGGAACCCGGCTACGACGTGCAGAGCTGCCTCTTCTACGCGCAGCAGGACGGCCTGAACATGCCAGCCCTGCCTGATCATCCTACCGCCGATCACATCGACGTGGCCGCGGAGATGGTGCACGACGTCATTTCTGATTTTCCCTTTGTAGACGTAGCCAGCCGAACGAACGCCATCGCCGCGATGCTCACGCCCGTGGTGCGGCCCGCCACGAAGGGTCCGACGCCCTTGGCGCTGTTTGACGCCACTACGCAGGGCACGGGCAAGTCATTGTTGTCGGAGGTGGTGTCCATCATCACCATCGGCCGCGAGGCGCCCATGTTCTCGGCGGCGCGCGATGCGGAGGAATGGCGGAAGGTCCTGACCTCGGTCTTGCGCGAGGGGTCCCCGGTCGTAGTGATCGACAACGTCAGCTACCGGCTGGATAACGGGGATTTCTGCAAGGCGCTGACCGAGACCACCCATGGTGATCGCGTCCTGGGCAAATCGGAAACGGTCAACTTCCCCGTCCGGTGTGCCTGGATCGCCACCGGCAACAACATCCAGTTGGGCGGCGATATGCCGCAGTTTACTCAGACCTCATTTTCACCACTCAACTTAACCCGCTAAACAGGAGGGAATCGTGATTGAAGTTTCCAAGTCCGAACTGGCGCGCCGGCTGGATGTCAGCAAGGGGCGTGTCAGCCAACTGGTTCGGCAGGGCATGCCGGTGTTGCCGTCCGGCCTCGTCGACTTTGACGCCTGCTGCCGGTGGATCGACCAGCATGTGGACCGCGGGCACTCTGGATGGGGCACGACACGAAAGCCCCCGGCAGCATCGCCGCCGGCAGCCTCCCCTCCGCGCCAGTCCGTTGCACCGCTGCCCGGCCCCGCGTCCGCGATCGGCGCCGATCCTGCCAAGGTCCTGCTGGTCGCCAAGGCAAAGCGAGCCCTGGCAGACGCCAAGCGCGCCGAACGCCTGGAGCGGAAGCAGGCCGGCGAACTGTTCGAACGCACGGAAGTGAACACGTACATCACCAACTTCAGTACGCTGGCCCGCGACCACGTACTCACCCAGGCAGAGCGGCTGGCGGCGCTGCTGGTGCCGATGACGGACGAAAAACAGATTTACGATCTCATCCGCCGGGATGGGATGGTCCTGCTGCAGAAGCTGTCGAAAGCCATCGAAGCTTCGGGTGTCGCGGAGAAGGCGGTGGCCCAATGAGCCTCGGTTGCCACACGTCACAAAATGCCATCGCCAACGAGTGCTCAAAGTGCGGGGCCATGGTGCTGGAGGCGCACAAAGCGGGTGGGACCTTCCACAAGGCGCTTTTCTGCCGGCGATGCTGCCCGGTTCATTCGCCCAGGCCCGCTGTTGCACCGGCTGAGAATTCGGATGTGAATGACGCATCGCAATGGGGACCGCCTCGCCGTCCGGATGGCTCCTGTTACGATTCCGCTGACGATGCGTTCTATCGCGACGAGCAGCGCCGCTCATGGATTAACGAGAATTCGCCTCGCGGTGAGGCGCGTTGGATACCGCGACGCCATTGGTTCCGGGAGCGCCGGTGAACACAAGTTCTATGCAGTTCAAATCCAAGACGAAGGAGAAGGAACATATGTTTGCAAACGTAGAACAAGCGGCAGCTGAGATCGAACGGTATGCCGCCAAAGAAGTGAAGCTGGTTGCCGATCACAGCGAGGCTGTCGCCAGAGTGTCGGCCGCCGAATTGACTGCGGGTGACGCCCTCCTGGATGGGCAGGATGGTGAATCCGCCAGCGCGGCAGTGGAGCAGATCGTCCGCGCAAAATCCAGTGTCGCCGCGATTGAGGCGTCGATCCGCGCCTGCCGCGTGCGGCGCCTGGATGCCATCAAGGGCAAGATTGCCGCCGAAGCCGCAGCTTGGCGCAGGCGCGCCGATGAGGCCCGCGCTGAACAGGACCGCATCACGGCCAAAACCAAGAAGCACGTCGACGCGCTCAAACAACTGGAAGGCGTCGAGTTCATCCCGGCGTCAACGCCCAAATCCAGCACGTTGGGCACGCGGGCATTCGGGTGCGAGGATAAGGCGGTCCAGTTGGAGACGGCCAGTGTTCCGCGAAACGGCGGCGCGCAGTTGGACGATGTCACCTCGGCAATCCCGCTTGTGGAAATAGTGCTGCGCCATGAGAGTGATGGCCCCTCCGCGCAGGAGGTCTTCGCATGGGCTGCGGCCTGCGATCCGGAAGGCCGCTCCGGTAATCTGCCCCGCTCCTTTCGCGTGAACTGGCGCGATGGTGTTATCGACTATCGCGATTCGTACTGCCAGGTGGCCGCCCTGGCGCCGTCGGCCGGCATCTCGATTTACACTCAGAAGGATCTCGGCCCCGACATGGCCCAGGCCATCTTCCGCGTGCCGGTCAGCATGCAGCCTGCCCCCAGGATCGTCAAAGTTGTGGCTCGGGCGCCGGAGCCGCCGGCCGCCCCGCCGATGACCGATCCTGCTCCCGTCGGTGGCGGTCTCCGGGTCGATCAGTATCTCGGCCATGACTACGGTCGGCGCTGGGGAGCCGAGCAGCCGAACGAAGAGGTGCAGTCTTGACGGCGATTTCAGAGGAGTGGCGCGAGTCGTATGTCGTGCCGCATATCATGATCACCCTGGCGGGCCACTGCGCGGTGGCCCGCGCCCGCCGGCCGGACCGCGACGGCTGGAAACGCCAGATGGATTGGGACGAACTGATCTGTATCCACGAAGCCGCCCATACCGTGGTTGCTGTCGCCGTCGGCCATCACCAGAACGGTGCCGCCGTCGAGAAGACCGAGAACGGCTGCCGGGGCATCGCCGAGCATTCCCCGGCCATCCTGCTGGGCGGAGCGCCCGATCATCCGAGCTTTGAAGACTTCGACAAGCTACTGCCCGACTTCCGCAAGGCAACCGTATACGCTCAGCTTGCGGTAGGAACGGTGGGATGGTTGCGCTACCTGCGTACGCTGTGGATCAGAACCGATGGCATCCTGGAGCGGCACTGGCTCGCCACGAAGATGCTGGCGTTGGAGTTGCGTGACAGAGGAGTTGTTCGCCGGGATCGCGCCCAGGACATTCTCGACAGGTGGATGCCAATGCGCGGCGGCTCGATGTTGGAAGCACTCGGCTACCAACAGCCCGTCAGCCAGTACGTCACATCCACTGCGGAAATTCCGCAGTGAATTCCGGAGGCGGCCGTCATGCTGGCGGCAGGCTGGTATCCCAACGCTGGGGGCGCCCGGTCCCTGATACTCAAAAACCCAACAGGAGACTTGTCGGTTTCAGGCGGTTTGGCGAATGGCCCAGTTTCGCGCAACTGTGCCGCGCGTCGCCCGTCGGTGGCACCGGTTTGCCGTCGGCACCTTCGAGAGCGGTCCTGGCGCGCCCCGTGGCGCGGTGCGGGCCAAACCTTACGCCGTTGGCCGCCGCACGGGCTGAACCCAGGATTTCTCCAGCCAGGGAAACTTCGCATCCAAGAGCAGCGAAGCCTCGTGCGCCGTTTCGCGCTTCGGTGCCGGGCTGATCGAAGTCGGCGTGGGCGGTTGGGCCAGTCGACGCTGGCGGCGGTTGCAGGCGCTCCGGCGGCCTCCAATACGGCCGATCACTCGGCATTGGTCGATGTTCTTATGGTGGAAGGGCTTGCCGAATTCGAAGTGCATAAGCACCCCGAATGAATTGATCGCTTCGCGTTGGAAGGCAAGGGGAGAATGTCTGCCTCAGTCCCTGATGACCCTCGTGCTAAGCCACGCCGCAATCTTCTCTCGGTCGGACTTGGATACCGGATCTGAACCGCCAGGAAATTCGAGCCAGTCAGGAAGTCCGGCAGCACCAACCACAATCTTGTGATCAATAGTATTCGCTGGCGCGGCATAGCACTTGCCAACGGAGCCGTTCCGGACAGCCCAGTCCTTAACAAACTCCTGAAATGATACAAGCCTACTCTCGGATCCGGACATGATGATTTCATTGTACGCCCCTAGCCGGCCGAGAGTCGCAGTTGAGGGCGATACTGCGGTTCCCCATGCGCACTGTTCGGTAACCCATACTGCAAAGATTGCCGCGCAGGTCGCTGCGAATGAAGCTCAAGATCCTTCCTCGTGCAGCAGCATCACTCAGCGAGGTTCCGGCCACAACCAATTCCCCCTGTTCCTCAGAGACGGTTACTTGATAGCCAGTTTTCTGGAGCTTTTCTTCCAGCATGCCCGCCACGCTCTTCCTGGTGTCGGCTTGAACGGAGCGCATGTACGCATCACCGAATTGAGACACCAAGGCCCGGGCCTCAGGGTATTCGGCCGCGGAAGGCGGAATCGCATCCAGGTGGTGAGCGGCCTTTCTAATATTGCTCAGTTCCAGGCTCTTCGCCTCCGAAAGGTGTTGAGCCGGTGTCATCTGGTCAAACACGGTGTCATCTGGATTGACGGTTCCACTGACTGAGGCAATACCGTATGGGGTCGACGACTCCGCTTCCTGCAATACGTCGCCATTGACATAGATCCTCGCAGTCACGGTCCCGCGTTCATTTTCATTCTGCGCCGAAAGGTACAGCATCGTGCCGCGCGGAACTCCAAAGTCCTTGTTCCACGGAAGCGTAACGGTCTGCTGTTCCATGCCACCCGAAGCATTGGTGTAGGTGAGTGATACCCGCCCGGCAGTACCTCGCGCTTCATACGCGACCGCTGGCTGGGAGGAGGAAACCGCGCCTCCGGAACTCAGATGAAGCACGTTTCGCTGCCAGATATATGCTCCGATATACATGCCGGCGATGCCGCAGGTGACCGCAATCACGATGTGTGCTACGCCGTGGCCAACCCTTCCTTTCGTGAGGTTCAGAATTCCTAGTACGAATGCTGCGAGGCCGAATGCAGGCGGCAAGAACACCAGCGCGGCAAATCCACAAATATAGCCAGCGATTACCAAGGACTTCCCGTCGCCATGCTTCTCGTGCTTGAATCGTCCACCGGCGGAACATTCTGGATCGGGAACGGCCGTTGGTCCATCGGTAAACGGAACGAACGTATGGCCGCAATCGCAGAGCATGGCACTCGGGGGGTTCTCCAGTCCGCATTTAGGGCAGCGCATGCATGTGCTCCTCGCCTACCGATATCGGCACTCCTCTTACAATCCCGGCCTAGTTCGGAACACTTCACTTCTACCGCCTTTCACCGGGGCGTGCAAGGACTTTCGCCGGGGAAGCCGGGGGACGGTCCCCGTTTCCACCACACGCAGCCGGCCACCATTCAAAAGCGCCCGAGAACGGCCCGCGTATCATCGCGCAGGTTGACCTTTTATGTTAACTTTAGTTAAGATGATAGTTAAGGAGGTTGAGTGAAAACAACAAGCTACAACAAAGCCTTTGATGATGCAGCGCGCGAACTGGAGAGGAGGCTTGGAAATCGCGACGAGCTTGACCTGAGAATTCTCCAGCTCCGTGACACGATGTTCGCATTAGCGAAGATGCTGCATAAGAACGATTCCATGAGGCACCAACGCCTGAACCAAGTGCTTCAACGCTTGCCGGCTGGTTCTCCGAATCTAACCGCTGCCGTGCGGGACGCCGTATATGATGCATCGAGCCGCAGGCTGACCGCTGCGGAGGTGCGTGACCGTGTCGCCAAGCGCAGCCCGGATTTGGCAGGAAATCCCCACCTTCTGGCCGCGATTCATAGCACGCTGAAACGCTTGGAGCGCCAGGGAGAGGTCAGTTCGGAAGCGCCGCACGGGGCAGCAGCGTATCGGTGGAATGGGCCGACCTATGGTGCGCGTAACAGCCTCGCCAATCAACTCGCCTGCCCTGCAGATCCGGACCAGGGGAATCCGCACGCCTTTGCATCACCTTCCGCTCGCGGCCTGCTGAGGAGGAAGAACCTCGACCGCGCGGTGTGAGTTTCTGCGCTATGAAAAAGCCTGTCAGTCGCTGGCTTGACGCGCCTTATGTCTAATCTCAGTAACATGACGTGATGTCCGAAAACGTCGAACGCTCGGTTGAGCTTGACAAGGATAGTCGGCGCCAACGGACCCGGCGGTTCTCCGGTTCGAAAGCGCCGCTCAAGTTTACGTCCTTCTACCACGGGCTTTGGTTGCCGCCTTCTTCGGCGTCTTCGTCAGCGATTTCTGAGGAGCCGCCGACTTCTTGCGCGGCTTCATGGCTGCCAGTTTCACAAGCTGCTGTACTTCCTCAACTGTCTGCGCCGATGCGTCGAAGTCTGCGGTTTTCAATCGTACCTTGCGTCCGCGTCTTGAATGTAGCCAAGCAACGATCACCGCCACGAGAGCACCGGCGCCGGTTTTGAAAATGACTGCAAAATCACCCAAGTAGGTGGGTGGGCTTCCACCAGCCGCAGCCTCGATCCGTTCGATCGTGACGGAAACCTTGAAGCCCCTTCCTTGCAGAGACTCGATGAACTCGCGGAGCTCCTGCTGATACTCTCGGCTGTGGAGAGGCGCATCGTCTACGGCCGGAATGAGTGTCAGATCAAGCCGAGATTCCTGCATCAAGACGGACTTACCACCCTTCTCTGTTTGACAATCGCCACGTATAACTTGCCCTCGCCGCGCCCCGGGCATATCGATTGCTCGACAGGCTCTCATTTGCAACCAATAGAATAGGCATCTCCGGTGGAAAGGAAACCTCCCCGGACCAATCGAAGCTGCCGAAAGCCAGCCGAGCAGAGATCGCGCCGCCATTGCGGTAAGACACCGCCTAGAAATTCTACGCGAGTGGCCGTGTCCTTAAATATATCGGAATCCAAGGCTAATTCCTCGGATTGCTCATCACTAGCCCGGACCGTGATGTCAAAGCCGCTTGCCCTCAACCTACTCTGCAGTTGTTCCGCAAATAGTTTTCGAGAGAACTGGTCCAGCTTGCCCTTCTCCTGGGCAACGTTCTTTTCAGTATCCACTTCAGCTTGCAGTGGCGCTGGCAACTGCCAATGATCCTTGTAGTTGAAGATCTCCGTCAGCTTCCTGTCGTTAAACTCATTCACTAAGTAAATTGTTCCAGAGTCCGCATCCGAATTGAATACGCCATCAACCAGAAGCCCCCATTGGTATGCAGCCGCCTCGTGACTCTCGACTCCAGGACCGACACACGGTCCGTTGTAGTCGCTGAAATCCTCACCCGCGCACTTTTCCCCGCGGTACACGGATATGGTGCCTGAAAGATACCCTTCCTTTTCCCACTGCTTCGATGTCGGGTGCGTTAGGCCGATTTCCCTATAATGGTGGGATCGAACCTTCTCGCGAAAGAGCCAGAGCAAACTTTTAACCTGGTCGTCTGTAGTGTTGGTGGGTACAACGACGGACGTACCTTCATCCAGCTTCGAGCGAAAAACACGAAAGCTCGGAGGCGGCGTACTGGGCCTTCCCGACGCGGTTGTGCCTTCTGAAGCTGGTTCCATGGAGCGTTCCGAGTATCGAGCAGCATCCGGAGACTGATACTGGAACGAGAACACGGCTGGGGAGCCATCGACGCCGAAGTACTGCACTGCCAGAACCGAGCTCGGGAAGGTCCAGATGGTCTCTTCATTGTGGACGCCGCTGCTGGATCGATCCTTTGCCGCAGTGGGTTTCCCGTAACGCTTCGTAGCCACGGCGATCATTCGCTCGAAAATGCTCTTCTGGTGTGCGGCATCGGTCGAGGATGTATCGGTGTCTTCGCGAAGCTGGAGATATACGGTATCGAGCTTTTTCGACCGTTTATCAAAGAAGAATCTGGCCTCGCAATGAAATTCTTCGATTTCGGCATTGCGGATCAGGAATGGCATATACCATTTGTTTCCGCTAGGTTGGTCTCCTTGCGAGTGAGGTCGGTCCAACGGAGCGCTGACGGCGGCACGCACCTCCTTCTCCGTCATACTCCATCGGGTGTTCTCCCATCCCGCGAGGTCCTTCGGCCTGGCATCGTCAGCCGACTTCGTCACGTCTTGCGCCGTTGGCTGCGCCTGATTCCCAGTGCTCAGGTGAATTAACCACATGACCACCGCGACAAGCGCCAGCACCCCGAGCCAGGCTTTGGGGCCAGATCGAAAAAATGACCGAGGCGTGCTACTACCCGCGGTCGAACCCACTTTCCCGCTGGGCGTTCGCATAGGTAGCATCGGGTCGGTCGGTGCCAGGTTGCCTGGATCTGACGTCCGGGTCCCGCACCGATTGCAGAATGCCGAATCCACCGGCAACGGCTGGCCGCAAGCCTTGCAGAGCATATGCTTACCGTGGAACCCCAATAGACTACCACCAACGCATGCCCGATCGCTATCACCTGCTCCACCTTGTAATAACGGAACGACTTCGACTTGGCGGGCAAGTTCGGCCTGGGCGGCCGTCGATGCACGACTCGCGTTGCCTGCAGCGCCGGGGTTGGGTTGGAACGTGCTGATGTCCTGTGCGAATGGTTCACGTGCGCGTGGATGAGAAGACCAAACAGCGGGCCGCGAAGACGCTGGCCGGGATGGGCATCTCGGTGTCCGATGCGGTTCGCATGTTGCTGGTCCGCGTGGCCGCCAAGAAAGGCATTGCCGTTCGAAGTGAGCGTGCCCAACTCCGCAACCGTGAAGGCGTGCGCGCCGCCGACAGGGACAAGGGGAAGCGCCTTTTGCCGGCGCGCTCATCAAGGAACTGGGGGTCTGATCGTTGCGGACCCCGATCAGCGGCGCCCAGGTGCCAGCGTGGCGGCGGTCATGCTTGGCGCAGCGAGGTTGCGCCGTTGTGATTTATAAGTTACAATCATGGTTGTGATCGAGATTCGTCGCTACGTCAACCGGGGCGGAATTGACGTGGTTGGCGACTGGCTGGTGCACCTGGAGGATCTGAAAGCACGAGCGCGAATTGCGGCGCGACTCGATCGGCTATCTCTGGGGAATTTTGGCGACTGCATACTGAGCGATCTCTCGCTGGTCGATACCGAGCCGGGCGAGCACCTCCCGTCGATGCTCCGACTCGAGGAGCCCAGCCAACTCCCCGGCGCGCCACAGCAACCATGAAGTCATGACGTTCGTGAAGGCGTTGTCGGCCACACCGGGATCAGGCGACCACGGATAGCCGTCGTGGAACTCATCGGGCCCGA
>JBKQVG010000077.1:0-11899 GCA_052325345.1 Bryobacteraceae bacterium | reverse complement strand
GCCGGTGCGCTCCCACTCGGTCATCCAGTTGCCGGCGCACGTCAGCCAGTCCGGGCCGCCGCGCATGCGGCCGGGATACGGAATCGGGCCGGTCCGCGGCGAGGCCAGGCGCATCGGGTCGAACTCGACGATCTTGCGGTCCACATCGACGACGGCGCGCATGATGTCGCCGGTGCGCTCGTCGGTGGTGAGGTAGTAGAAAAAGCGGCGGAAGGCGGCCTGGCTGATGCGCGCCTCCTTGGCGCCGCAGCCCCAGTGGCGCACGTTATGGCGCGAGCCCAACCCCGCGAACCGGCCCGAATGATACGTGTCCACCTCGCTGGTGTGGCGAGTCATGGCTTCCGCCATGCGGAAGATATCGGCGCGCCCGGTGCGCAGGAAGCTGTACCAGAGCCACATGTCGGTGCCCAGCTCGGTGTTGTCCCAGGCGTAGCCGCCGATATCGTAGCGCCAGGTGTGGCGCGCCGAATCGTAAGCGTGCATCACGTCGCCGTAGTCCCAGAATCCATACCAGTGGCGCTGTTCGACCTCCTTACGATAAAGGTCCAGGGCGGCGGCGAGCCGATCTTCCACGGCGCGCTTCAACGGGGTGGAGCGGTCCGGCAGGCTCCATACGCCGAAAGCCGAAACCGAGTGATAGTGTTCGGGCGGGCACACCAGGAGGGGCGGCTGGGCGTTCATGCGGGCCTGCCTGGTGGTGTCCTCTTTGGCGGGGACGCCGGCGCTGGGGTACAGCGTCAGCTCGCTGGTGCGGCCGACACCGTTGGCGGTGCTGAAGCCCGGCTGTACGTCCTCGTAGCTGGCCGCCAGGGTGTGATTCCTGGTGTCGTAATGACGCAGGTCCATGGCTTGCGCGTCGGGGGACCAGAGCCACACATGCAGGCCGGCGGCGTCCCCGGTGGCGTTCCGTACTTCGAGCGAGGCCGGGTGCGACTGCCAAAAGTTCTTTACGGCCACCGCCAAGCCGCCGCTTACGTCGCCCGCGAAAACCAGACCGGAGGCGCGTTTCCCGGCGCCGGCGAAAAGCCAGCAACTTTGCGGATTGGTGCGTTTCTGAATCTGGAAACCGTCGGCGGAGAGCTGTACCAGCTTGTAGGAATCCCACACGGCCCAGTTATCGAGCAGGAACTGCCCCTGCGGATTGAACTGCTCCCTGTTGGGAACGCGCTGGCCGGCAAGCTGCAGCGCATAGAGCTCTCCGCCCATACGCCCTTCGGGACCGGGCGCTTGGCCGGTAGCGCCGGGCAGGGGCAGGGCACGGGCGCCAGTTAACGGCTCGAGCGGCTCGGACCACAGCCCCTCGCCTTCCGCTGAAAAGCGCACGTGGCGGTTGGGAATCTGCTCGCGCATGGGCACGGCGAAGACCACGCCCAGGCCGCGGATGAAGTCCTTCTCCTGGTCGCCGTCGAATACGATGCTGTGCACCATGCGCACCGCCGCCTGGCCGCCGTAGAAGTAGAGGCGGACGGTGAACGGCAGCCATTCCCGATCGCCCTTCTCCGAGTTGTGCGTGCCTTCGATCCTCACTACGGCGCGGACCGGGCCGGCCTGCTCGACGGTGACCTTCGCGATGGAACTTGCAAAATGCTCGAGGCGGACGAGATCCGGATCGGAATGGTCCTCCAGGGTGCAGACCAGCCGCCCCTGGCGCGCCACCACGAGGCCTTCCAGGGCCATCGAGTCAATCAGCGCGGCGCCCTGGCGCGGAAGGCGGCAGCGCAACGCGCCCGTGTCGACTTCGATGGCGTCGGCACTTTCCCGCACCGTTACGGGCGTGCCGCCCGGCGCGGCCGCGGAGGGTCCCGGCGCAACGCGAAAAGGTCCAGCGGCGCCGGCGGCGGACACGGTCGCGAAACCGCTCCATTTCAACGAGCCGTCGGGCCAGTAGGCCAGCGGCCAGGACTGCAAGGGAAGCGCCTTGCCATCGGCATCGGTCAGGGTGAAAGACTGATCCCTACGCACCGAACCGCGCGCCCACGGCACACCCCAACTAATTCCGCTTTCCGCTAGCGGCGGCGCCCCGTCCAGCCAGCCAAGGGAGACATGACCGGACTGGTCCGGGGGCGAGTCCTGCCCGGCGGCCACGCCGCGCGCCGCCAGCCCCAAGCCGGTAACCGCCGAAGTCGAGAGAAATGTTCTGCGTCGCATCATACTCCTCTTTTTTGTTTTACCGCGATCCCTGGGGTGCGAACCAGAACTTCTTTCGAGCGGGAGGCCAGGCGGGTCTAGCGTGCACCGGGATTATGCACCAGGTCGGCGCTCCGGAAACTGCGGCCTTTCGTCCCGGGTGGGGCGACATCCTCCACAACGGGATTATGGAAGAGGACGGCGGGATCGCGCTCCGGATGCGCCGCTTCCCCCACGAACCCGGTGACCCGCAAGCCGGTGACATCTTCGGTTTCCAAAGCGTTGGTGAAGTATTCCGGCCGGTTCGGACCCCACGCGACGCTGCAACGATTCAGGACGACGTTGTCGGCGCTGCGAATGAAGAAACCCGGGGTGCCGTGCGGTTCGATTGCCGCGTAACTTCCCTCGGTTGGACGGTTGTCGAACACGCCGCCCGGGAAGGACGTCCAGCGGTCGAGAGTGACTGCGACGTTGTTGAGCGTCACGTCGCGAATCCGGCATTCCTTCGAGCCGCTCACGCGCACGCTGTTTTCGGCCCTGGCGGTGACGTTCCGCACGCGAATGTCGCGGAGGGTTCCCATTTTCATGGCGGGCGTGCGCGGGTGGGCGGTGAGCGAAATAGCCTCGCCCCGGCCCCACCAGGGATTTGAGTAGTATCGGGAGACCAATGTAATGTCGCGGAATTCGATATCGGAGACATCGCCTTCGTCGCGCATCTGGATCGCGATGCCCCGCGAACTCGTTTTGATTTGGCAGCGTTCGAACAGGATTTTGTAAATGTCCTGATGGCAGTGCGTGCCGATCTTCAGCCCGGAGTCCTGGGTCTCGAGCACGCAGTCGGCCACGCGAACGCTGGCGCAGACGCCGTAGTCCTTTTTCTGCACCGTGGTCTTCACCGAGATCGCGTCGTCGCCGCACACGATGTTGCACTTGCGGATTTCGACGTCGCGGCAGTGGTCGGGATCGATACCATCGGAGTTGGGAATCTCCATATTATTGCGGATGGCGAGGCCCTCGACGAGGACGCCGTCGCAGCCGAGCAGGTGGAGCGCCCACTCGGGAGTATCCTCGATCGTGATGTCACGGACTTCGACATCCTTCGACGACGCCAGCACGAAGATCCTCGGCCGCCAGTCTTTCGGCCGCCACCACCCGTCCTGTTTGTCGTAATGATCCATGAACTCGGCGGAGCGGCCATTGATCCGCCCCGTGCCGGAAATGCGTAACCCGTGTGCCTGGACGGCCGTAATCAAGGTGCTGAACTGGCCGTTGTACGGGGCGACGGCGGAACCGACGTAATCGGCACGATTGGAACTCACCAGCAGCTCCGCGTCGTCCGCCAGGTGGAAATCGATGCCACCCCGCAATTGGAGCGATCCGACGAGGTAACGGCGGCCACCGCGAACCAGGACTTGCGCTCCCTTGCCGGCGGCCGAGGCATCGTCGATGGCGCGCTGGATGGCGGCGGTGTCGGGGGTAACGCCGTCTCCCCTGGCGCCGTACTTGAGAACGTCGAAAATGCGCCCCCGTCCGCCATTCTGGGCCGCGCGGAGCGGTTTGGAAAACAAATGTCCGAGAGCGGTCGCGGCCGCGAGGCCGGCGCCGGCCCGCACGGCCTCGCGGCGGCTAGGGTTCATCGTTTGTCCTCACCGAGAGTGGGCCATTAAAACGTAATCCTGCCGCTGAGCTGGATCTTTCTCGGCAAGTTGTTTTGCGATGTCAAGGTGCCAAAACTCGCCGAATCGATGTTGGCGCCGGGGGCAGTGAAGTAGACGGCGTTGGTGATGTTAAACGCGTCCGCCTGGAGGGCGAACGTCACCTTCTCGTGGATCAGAAACTCTCTGCGGAGACTGACATCTTCATTCGCGAGGTGCGGGGCAAGGAGGCCATAGGCCGCCGAGCGCGGAACGTTGCCCACGGTAAATGGCGGAGGGTCGACAAATGCCGACTTGGCGAGATAGACCGTTGGCGTGGACCCCAGAACGCTCCCGCTGCCGTAGTCACCGTTGATCCGCACTGGTCCGCTGAAGGACGGGTTATAATTGGGATAGCAGGTGCCCAGAATTCCGCCCGAAGTGCAGCCATTGGCGGTGATGGTCAATGGTGACCCGGAAGTGTAAGTGAAGATTCCGGAAACCTGCCAATTACTCACCAGATGGCTTACCACGGCGTTCCCGCCGCCCAACATGTGGCCCTTGCCAAACGGTAACTTATAGACCAGAGTGGCGGAGAACACCTGAGCATGATCGATCACTCCCGGGGCCCTTTCGAGGGCGTTGTTGAAGGGATTCCGCGAGGAAAGATCGGCGCTGCTGGAAGAAGTCGAGCCGGATACATCGTCTATCTCCTTGCTGAAGGTATATCCCAGCATAAAGGTGAGGCCATGCTCAAGCCGGCGGTTGAAGACAACCTGCAAAGCGTTGTAATTCGAATTCCCGACATTCGCCCACGGATCGGCGATGGCGCCGTATTGGGGATAGGGGCGGAGCATCTGGCCGATAGTACCGACAAAGTTCGGGAAAGGCAGGCCGACACCCGGGAAGGCGGCCTGTGCCGCCGCGATGGTGGTGGGGTTCGCGGTGGCCGTTAGGGTGGAACCCAGCGAAAGATATTGCAGCGGGATCTGGTTGGTCATGGGACCGGCATAGCCCGCCCCCGGCAGGAAATGACCCACGCTGGCCGTATAGGTGACTCCGAGCGTCATGGCTCCGCTAAGCGAACGCTGGATGCCTAAGTTCCAGTTCTCATAATAGGGCGGCTTGGCGCCCAATTGGGGGTCGGCGTAGTTTACCGTCTGGGCGCCGGTGGGATTGGAGGTGATGAAGCCGGTTCCGTAACTTGGATTGATGAAGGGCGGAGCCTGGTAAGCCGGGTAGCCGCTGTCCCAATAGAACGCGGGTGCGCCGCTTCCGGGGCTGGAAAAAGCAGCGCTGGTGTCGAAGCCGAGCTGGCTGAGCCCCTGGCGCCCGTCGACGCGCCCTCCCACTCCGCCGGCGTGGACGTAGGTGAGCGCGAAACCGCCCCGCATCACGGTCTTGTCGTCGAGACGATAGGCGGCCCCGAAGCGCGGTCCGGGGTTAAGGTAGTGGGTCTTGATGGGAATCGAGCAGTTACAGCTATCGGGGCCGTTGCCGGCGAATTCAAGGGCGCCGAGGTGTCCGCCCGCAGCCGGGTTGGGTAGCAGGGGATTGAAGAAGGATAGGCGATTATCAACTTCATGAAAAGGCCCCCAGACGTTCCAGCGAAGACCCAGGTTCAAGGTCAGCTTCGAGCTGACCTTGAAGTCATCCTGAATGTAAGCTGCGTAGTCTTTGTAACGGCCGCCGGTTTCGGCGACGCCGTTCTGCGTCACGGCGCTGCTGTCCACGGCGCCAAGCAGGTAGCTGGCCCACGAGTTGCCGGTGTTGCTTGAGATGCTACCGGTCGCCGAGTAGGTTGCCGTCTCATTGTTGCTGAACGCGAAACTCGCCAGCGTGCCGGTGGCGGGGTTGGTATAGTTATCCCCCAGTGCTTCGAACTGAAAGCCGAACGTCAGGAAATGACGGCCCTTGGTCCATTGAACGTTGTCCTGCAGGACCTCAGTGTTGACTGCTTCAATGGTAGGTGTGGCTGTGCTTCCGCGCCAGCCGATGGGAGCGTTAGTACCCGCGAAGGTGAGGGTCGGCAGGGCTGTACTCGCCAGGCCCGGCGGGAGGCCCGTAAGGCCGGCCTTCTGAGGATAGTCGCCGGCGGCGGTGTCGTCCTGCAGCGGAATATAGATTCGTGCAAACGAAACACTGACCTGGTTGAGCAGATTCGGACTTATAACATAAGTGTCATGTAACTGGGAAGTGGTTGGATACTCCACCACAAAGCGACCGTCGGTATAAGGCAGCGGAAGCGAGTCCGTCCCGGAGGCAAGACTGCCGGTGAAGTTGGTGGTGTACTTGCCGGTGCTATACATGGCGGAAAACCGGTTCTTGTCCGAAAGGTTGACGTCCACTGTATTGGTGGTGTTGTTGATGCTCACCGTCTCCGGCAACTCGGTGAGGTAGTTGTTCTGAATATTGCTGTTGGTCGGGGTGGGCATGTAGGATGCCAGGGACTGCGAAACCTTGGAAATCCGGCTGGAGGGGATGATGTTACCGGCGAACGGCGCGCGCGTACACACTCCCGACGCGTTGCACGCAGTCGTGGCGGGATCGTAGATGGCGGCGGGGAGAGCGCTGAAGTTGCCGGTCTGTTCTTGCGCGGTCGGTATTGACTGCAACGCGGGAACCGAGGTCGAGACGAACCGATACCCGTTGTAGTTGCCGAAGAAGAAAATCTTGTCCTTCTTGATCGGGCCGCCCAGGCTGGCGCCGAATTCGTTTTGGTGTTCGACGGGCCGAAGCGAGGGGAAGAAACCTCGGGCGTCCATGTCGGTGTTGCGGAAGTACTCGTACGCGGCGCCGTGGAAGTGGTCGGTTCCCGATTTCAGAACGAAGTTCTCCACGCCCTGGCCTTCGTACATAGCCTTGGCATTATTGGTCTCCACCTGAAACTGGTCCACCGCCTCGACGGAGATGCCCAGAGCAAGGTTGCGGGTATCGCCTTGCGTCCCGGCACTGGTCATGGGGAGACCTCCCAGATAGACTTCGTTTTGATACTGCTGCCCGCCATTGAAGGAGCCGTATGACGGGCCGGCGACCTGTGTGGTGTAGGAACTGACGCCGGCGGCCAAACTGACAAATTGGGTGGGATCCCTGGCAACCCCGTTCATGGCCAGCGGGAGAGAGTCATAGATTGCGTTTTCCATGGACGCGCCGAGAGTGGCGTCATCGGTCCTTAGAAGGGGAGGCGCCGCTTCGACCGTGACGGATTGGGTGCTCGCGCCTACCTGCAGTTTGGGGTTCAACCCGACGGTCGCCAGGGCGTCCACCACCACGTGCTCCTGGCTGAGGGTTTGAAATCCGTTGGCTTGGACCGTTACCTTGTACTCGCCCGCCGGCAGCGGGGAAAGCACGAAGAACCCGGCGTCGGTGGTCTGTCGTGTGGTTTGGACCGCGGTGGCAACATTGGTTGCGGTGACTGTGGCGCCGGCTACGACCGCTCCCGAGGGGTCGGTGACCGTGCCTGTGATCGATCCGCTGCCGCCTACTTGGGCGGAAGCTGCTGTCACTCCAACCAGGAATAGCAAGCAGAAAAGAATATGACGCATTCTGAAACCTCTCTATCTATCGTGGATGAGTACATTTTCAGGCGCCTGTCCTCGTTTTTGAGCCGAAAACCGGGTCGTCGCGACGCGAGAACGCACGCGGCGTGCAGCGCGCTGCCGATGCCGACATAGGAGCGATTCTCGCCCCACGTCGGAGCCGGGCTCTGGGCCTGAGCAGGCTCTGGCATTGGTCGATTTCGTCTACAGGGTCTTTCCACCAGCGGCAACCGCCCGAAGCAAGGCGCGAACCAGCCTCAGCCCAAACGGGCCGATCTGAATTCGATTTCTGCGTTAGTGTAGCCGCAAGCGGCGCTGCTAGTCAAGTAAAATCCGAAACGACCATGCCGGCCGCGACCCAGGGTTCCCTGGTTTTTGGCTGTTGCGGTAGTAAGCGTCTTGTTTACAACAGCATATGGCGTATAACAGAGCGGCGTGCTTACGTCCGGACTCACTCAATCATTGAAACGATTAAGTAATCTGCTAAGATTTGCGTTTGAGCTGGAATTTCCGGAGATCTCATGTCGATACTAATCCAGAACCGGCTGCTGCCGGTGATTACTCTGCTCGCATGCGCCCAAGCCTGGGCCGCCGGTCCGACCTTCAACGTGGTGGAGTACGGCGCCCGAAATGACGGCTCGGCTTCCGCTACCGAAGCTATCCGGGCGGCGATTCAGGCGGCCAAAGCGGCGGGCGGAGGTACAGTCTATTTCCCCGCCGGCACCTACGTGAGCGGGCCCATCGAAATGGTGAGCAACCTGGTTCTGAATATAGGCGCCGGGGCTACGTTGCGATTCGCGGTTACACGGCTGCCTTATGCCAAAGGGCGCGTGCAGGGCATCGAATGCCTGCAACCCGTGCCGCTGATTGGCGGCGACCACCTGGAGAACATAACCATTACGGGCCACGGCGTCATCACCACGGATAATGCGGCGTGGACCAGGCTTTCGGGCGGCCCCATACCGAAATCCGAATCCGGCGTCGGATCGGCCTTCGGTCCGGCCTGGAACCGGTTGCTGGCGGAGTTGCAACGGAAGACGCCACAACCCGAATCGGTTTATCTCCAGGCGGCGGCGCTGCTGCGGCCAGACTTAATCCGGGCCGTGAACAGCACGCACGTTCTCATTGAGAACGTGCGGGTTCTGGGGGCGTCGTTCTGGACCATTCACGTGTTGTACTCGGACAACATTGTCATCCGCAATGTCAGCCTGGAGACTTTTCCTGGAATGTTCACGGGAGGCATCTATATCGATTCCAGCCGCAATGTCCGGATCTCGGATTCTTATCTGGACAATGGCGACGACGCGATTACGCTCAAGGCCGGGAAGGATGCCGACGGCCTGCGGGTCAACCGGCCAACGGAGAACGTTTCCATTACGAACTGCGTCATCCACCGGGGTTCGGGCGGGATTGTCTTGGGCAGTGAGACCTCCGGCAGCATCCGCAACGTGGTTGCGAGCAATATCATCTGCCAGGGGACCCAGATGGGCATCAACATCAAGAGCGAGCGCGGCCGCGGCGGCACGGTCGAAGACGTGCGGATCCAAAACATGACGATGGACGACGTCGGCAAGGCCATCAGCGTTTCCGAGTACTACACGATGCAAGGGGAAAGCGGCGCTCCCGAGGAGCCGGTTTCCAAGCGGACGCCCATCTTTCGCAATATCGCGATCGACGGTGTCACCATCAACCATTCCCGGGGCGTCACCAACTACGATTGGAACCCGATCAGCACCAGCGGGAACAAGTTCGACTCGCCGGTAACCATCGACATCGCCGGACTTGCCGAGATGCCGATCTCCGGCCTGCGCATCAGCAACGTCGTCGCGCAGGGCACAGCGGGGCTGAAAGCCTATAACACCACCGATCTGGAATTGCGCAACGTGCAAATGAACGCCGAAACCGGGGCGGCCTTCCGAATTCGTGATTCGCGGGAGTTGGAACTGGACCACGTCTCTTCGCGCAACCCGGTTAAAGGAGAGCCGGTGATTCGGCTGGACCGGTGCGCCGGAGCGATCGTGCGCAACAGCAGAGCGTTTGCGGGAACGGGGACGTTTCTCTCCACTGGACCGGGCGAATTGAAGAGCATCGTGCTGCAAGACAACGTGCTCGACAGTGCCGGAAAGGCCACCAAGGAGTTGGTTAGGGACTTCTGGCAGTCGCCCCAAGGCGGGGAAAACGGGAAAAGCGGCCGGAATTGATGCGCGGCGGACGGCCGCGCATCGTTGCCGGCGGCTGTTCAGAAGCTGTATTTCAATGCGAACTGAAGAATGCGCGGATCGCCGGCGGCCTGGATTTTCCCGAAAGTGCTCAGGCTGAGGGTGGCGGGCGGATTCGAGAATCGCACGCCATTCAGCACGTTGAAGAATTCAAAGCGCAATTCCAGCCGGTTCGCTTCGCGGATCTGGAAATTGCGGCTGAGCGCGGTGTCGATATCGAACGCGCCGGGGCCGGCCAGCGAATCGCGTCCGGCGTCGCCAAAGGTGCCGGCCGCGTTCTGGCTGAAGGCGGAGGCGTTGAGCCACTGGAGGGTGTTGACGTTGCGGATGTAAGGATCGCCGGAGACGTTGGGACGGTCGAGAGAGACGCCGGTGAGCGAATTATCGAGGCCGCTGAGCGGGGAGAACCAGAATCCGCTGTGGTAGGAAACGATGGGCGAAAGCTGCCAGCCGGATAGCGCGGCCTGCTCCCAGCGGGTGCGGAAAGATGGCGCCGATGCCACCACGGAGGCGTTGAAGTTTTGGCGCAGGTCGAAGTTGCAGTTGCCGAAATCCTGGCGCAGGCTGTTCGGGTTTTCAAAGGTGGCCGCCGCGCTGCTGCCGATCTCGGCGCTGAAATCCGAGTCGGAGATGCAGTGCGAGTAGGTGTAGTTGACCATCGCGGTGTAATGGCCGCTGAAACGGCGTTTGGCGGTGAAGATGATGCCCTGGTATGAGGCGTTGCCGCCATCGTTGGCCAGGGCGACATTCGCGTAGTACTGTCCCTGGGCGGGATTCTCTAGGTAGAGCGCGCGCCGCTGATTGGTGTTTTTGGTGGAGGAACAGGGAGAGCCGCCACAGGTGCCGGGGATGTAGACGGCCGGATCGATCGCTTGGGCGCCCCAGACGTGCCGGCTGACATTGCCCAGGTAGGTGGCCGACACCATCCAGTCCTTCCCGAGCTGGCGCGAGTAGCTGAGATTCCACTGCTGCATGTTCGTGGGCTTCAAGTCCCTGGGGAGCGTGATATAGTTCCCCCCGACCGGAAAGGCCTGGTTGCTGCTTGGCGGTGTTGGCAGCGGGAAGGGATTGCCGCCGGCAACGCCGGTCCATGGGTTGCTGAAGCCGCCGGCCGGGCTGGTCAGGCTGACCGTGCTGCCCCATGGCGCCCCGCCGTTGAAGCCGGTAGTGAAATAGATGGGGGGTAAATCGTAGAACATGCCGTAGCCGGCGCGAATTGTCTGCCGTCCATCGCCCTTCGGGTCCCAGACGATTCCAAGACGGGGCGCAAAATTGCCGAAGTTGCGATTGGTATAGCCGCGCGGTATGCCGGGGTCGCCAACGAAGAACAGGCCGGCGGGCGAATTGACGTACTGGCTCGATTTCTGACCGGCGACGAAAGCGGCGGGGTTGAAATTATCGCCGTGATTGTGGGTCTCGGTGGCGGGCAGGAACGGCTCCCAGCGCACGCCGTAAGTCAGATTGAAGTGCGAGTTAATGCGGAAGCTGTCCTGAGCGTAGGCGCCGACATAGTCCTGCCGGTAGTCGCCTAAGAGGATGTTGCTATCCGTGAAGCTACTGAGCTGGCCGAGCATCAGATCCACCAGCCCGTCGCCCGAGAACTGTCCATTGAAGGTGAAGGCGCCGTCGGCGTTCGAGAGGTTGACGCCCGTGAGCATGACGTGCATCCATTCGCCGCCGAAGGCGATGTGATGGCGCCCGCGGATCAGGTCGAAGTCGTCGGCCACTGACGCGGAGGCGCGGTTAAAGGCGGCGGGAGCGCAAGAGCCGCAGCCGACCGAGAAGTAACCGGTCAAGCTGAGGTAGAGGAAATCCGGCGTCGCCTCATACATATTGACGCCGAGGCTGTTGGGACTGGGGACGCCGGACGATTCCGCGCGTCCGATGTCGGTGCGTTCCCAAGTGACATGGGCGGAGTTGATGGCATTGGCGGAGAAAGAGTAGGTGTCGCCGACGATGGCCGATTCGCTGCGGTCGGTGGCTGACGGCTGGGTACTCAAAAGCAGGTCGCCGTTCAGGGTAGGGGCGGGCGCGTTGTACTTGGTGACGAAAAGGCGGCCGAAGACGTTGTTTTTCGAGCTGGCGCTCCAGTCGAACCGGAAGATCTCCTGATTTTCGCTATTCGGGTTAGGAATGCCGTAGACCGTCCGCCCGCATGGGTCGCTCGATACTGGCACGCTTTTCAGCAGTGTCAGGGCGCCGGGGTTGAAGCTCGAAAGGGGGACTTGGGCGTTGGGGAACGGGGTACCGGTGGAGGGGTTGGTGATGGTGCGCGCCTTGCCGCTGCTCTGGCAGGCGGCGGATTCGAGCGCGCTGAAATCGCCGTTGAGAACCGCCTGGGTGGGAACGAAGCTGATCGTATTGGGCGGCGTGGTGCGGG
>JBKQVG010000076.1:0-2804 GCA_052325345.1 Bryobacteraceae bacterium | reverse complement strand
CCTTCCTTGTCCAGTAGTATTAACAGTGCTTCGGATTCGATGCCGTGGAAAGTGATGTCGGTCGTGTTGGCGAGGCGCTGCGCTTTGTGGCCGTTCAATTCGGTATCGGGAATCGAAGTTAGGATACCTTCCTCTAGTTCGTCCCTCCGCGGGCGCACCTTCTTCTCATAGTCCGGCAAGTCTTTGCGGGCGAGTTCGGCGGCTTTCCCCATGCCCACAATCAGCGGGACGCTTTCCGTGCCACCTCGCCGGTTGCGCTCTTGATGCCCGCCGTGGACCATTGGCGAGAATGGCGATTTGCGCCGGACGTCCCGATTCTATCGGGACAAGTTCCGCGCGCCAACCCCTTTCGGCGCATGAAACTTATGGCCGGTCAGCGACAGGTAGTCCGCCGGAATCTTTCGCACATCAATCTCCACCTTGCCCGCTGCCTGCACCGCGTCGCAATGATACAGCACGCCTCGCGACCGGCAAGTTTCCGCGATCCGTTCGACAGGGAACAACACACCCGTTTCGTTGGTTGCCCACATCGGAAAAGCAGTTGTCAGTCGTCAGTAGTCAGCGGTCAGTTAAACCGGCAAAGGTGAACCAAGCCCTCGTGGTCACCGGGTAAATAGTTGACGCGGTAGCGCGGTTCATGAAACGGCGGCTTTACTCCGCCATTTTGGCGAGGTAAACTGGCCGCTACGAGGGCCTTTTGGCGAGAGCAGTTCGCCGCCATGCCGGGGCCTTGGGGGGGCTACAGAGTGCGATTTTCCTGTCCGTACCTGGCGGGTGAAGTAGAACTTACCGAGGAACGTTCGACTTACCGCCTTACTCGAGAATCGAAAATTCCGGTGGCCTCGTGGTACACTCAATCCAGGCGCGTGTCCGTTTGTGCGCGCGGGGAGAGCGTCCTATGCAGGTCGTGAAGACTAAAGGCGAGGTGGGACCGGACCAGGGGTCCGTCAAAGTCGCACACCTACGAGCCTAAGCGTCTGTTGATCGGAGCGGGCACAATGGCGGAGGGCCGGAGCGATATAGCGGGCGCCGGCGAGGCGGAGCAGCGAGATGGCCAAGTTGCGAAGCGAGGCCATCACTTGGGCGCCGGCGCCGGTGCGGATGCGGCAGCGGTCCTCATCGAAGGTTACGTCGCGCACCCAATGCAGGCGATTCTCGATGGTCCAATGGCCGCGGCTCAACTCCAGTAAGCCGGCGGGCGTAGCGCGTGCGGCGGGCAGGCTGCTGAGGCCCTGCACGGTTTCGCTTCGGGATTTCTGCGAAACCATCTGGGTGACCTCGCGGCGGATGGTGAAGACCTGCGCGGCATAGGGGAAGTCCAGGTAACCGCACAAGTCCGTACTGGTCCAGATGGAGCGGACTTCCACGCGGCCATGCCCTTTATCGATCGTGGTGTGCTGAGGGGGGAATAGCTTCCAGATGCAGATCGGCAATGTCTTGGCGCAGCGTCGGCTGGTTGTCTTTGGCGATGAACAGGTAGTCGGCCTGCTTCTTTTCCACCAAGTAGCGGGCCGTCTCCTTCTGCGTGTGCAAGGCATCGGCGGTGACCACCGTGCCCTCCAGCGGCAGGGGAGCGAGCAAGGCAGGCAGCTTGGGGATCTCGTTGGTTTTCTCTTCCACGTCCATCTGGGCGACCACCACGGCTTCCTGGTGCAGAATCGCACTCAGCAGGTGAGGAGCGGCTTGGCCAGCATCATGACCGCGGCGCAGGGTCTTGCCATCGACCGCTACCGCTACTCCGGGCCGCAACTGCTGCCGGGCTACCCACTGGCCGATTTGCGCATCCAGCCGATTGGCATCGAGCCCTTGCAAGACGCGGCGAATGGTCGGCTCGGAAGGCGGCGTGTGGCGCTGCGAGCCCAGTCGCTCCAGCGCCTCGCGGGTGAGTCCCTGCGCCCATTCGCCCAGGGCACAGAAACTGCGCGCTCCCGACAACGCCGCGCACACCGCGATGCCCACCACGGTGACCACCGGATGGCGCACCCCGCGCGGCTTGCGCGGGTCCACGATCGTTTGCAGCAAGTCGATCAATCCGCCTTCTCCTTGCAGCGGTAGGGCATTGACATCGAGCATCGGTGACTCCTGAGTGGAAGTGTGGGACGGAGGGAACGGCGCCACTAAACGCGCCACCGCATCCGCGACCAGAGGGCGGACGAACACCAGTTTGGGCTGACCGTGATGCCAGTAATGACGATTGCGTTTGGCGAAGCCGCGCGTCTGCCCCAACAACTGCCAGCCTGCCGCCCGATAGCAGGTGCCGCGAAAACGCGCGAGGTCCACAAAGGTCTCCGCCAGGAGGATAGGATGGCCGTGGTAAAACTCCCAGTCCTGGCTCAGGCGGCGCAGATTCAAGGCTAAAATGCGCGAGGCCAGATTCGCTTCGCGGCAAGCCGGCAATATCAAGAAGCGCACATTGTTGGCGAGGAAAGGTAACCGCCGCCATTGCAGCGCGCGCTCCCACCCAATCCAGCGGTCGCGCACCCCGCATTTCAAGGCCGCCGATCCCCAACCCAGCAGGGCCACCCACTGCTCGCCCCGGCTGGCAAGGTAGCAGAGCGACTCCCCGATCGGATGTTCAAACCCCAAGTAGTGATGCCGCTGCATCAACGCGCGCCAAGCCGTCCGCTCCTCCTGTCGTATCGGGCGCACCACCAGGCGGGGCCTCGACCCGGCGCTGTTCATGCCTGCAGGCTAGCAGAGTCGACGCAAAATAGCCAGCACCAATTCGCTCGCAATTATTTTGTGTCACTTGGAAGACTTTGACGGAGCCCTGGGGACCGGACGGCCGGTTGCGGCTGGATGTG
>JBKQVG010000075.1:0-16120 GCA_052325345.1 Bryobacteraceae bacterium | reverse complement strand
AAATCCGAGTGGTCACCAGACGTTCCTACGGCTTCCGCACCTATAACGCGATGGAAATTGCCCTGTATCACAACTTGGGACGACTCCCGGAACCAGAATCAACCCACAGATTCTGCTGAGGAGGCGTCAAAAATAGCAAATTGCCCGACGGTCGTCCCGCCGGGCAGTCAAGTAATTGATTTTCGGTTATTTCAAAAAATCAGTTTTTGCGTTCAGCTAACACCTTTCCAAGGTGGTGAAGATTGTCAGCGATCACGCCAAGTCCGACCCACGCTTCATGCCGGCATCGCCTCGGTAGATGCACCGTCGAAGGCCGTGTCGCCGCTTCAACACACTGATGCGGCCCTCGCAGCCGGTGTGCCATTGCTGGCCTTGCTTGAACCAGCGCTTCTTTTGTTCACGCTTCCGCTCGGCGCTTTTGGTGGAGCGATTCGGGATGCACACCCGCTTCACTCCCCTCTCGTGCGCCGCGGCTTCATTCGAGGCGGAGTAGAATGCCGCATCGCCCGCTACCAGCCGGGGCGTGCAGCCCAGCTTTTTCTCATGCGCCTCAAGGGCCGGGATCACCAGCTCTGAGTCACTGGGCCGCTTTTCATAGACGGCATAGTCGGTGATGATCTGATTCTCGGCTTCTTGGATTTTGACCATCTTGCCAAACTCGGTGGGCTTACTCGCCTTGCCCTTGCGAATGATTTCGGTGGTGGGCTCGAAGATACTCACCAGCTTCTCGGCAACATGGGTGTCGCCGCCGAAGATCCGCTGTTTGGCTTGCCGCATTACTTGCTGCACTCTCGGCATAAAGGTGTCCAGTTCTTTCCGCAGCCCTTCGAGGGCGGCCTGCTGCATCACGTCCGCGGATCGTTTCACGCCTTGCACAATCTCGCCGGAAAACCGCTTGGCCTGACCGACCACGCGTCCTACTGTGGACAGGAGCTTCTCGTATCCCTGCTGCAAGCGTTCCCGATTCGGCCCGCCCCTGGTGCGTGCGATGCGGCCAATTTTCAAAATGCGAAACTTCACGCTGCGGCTCCGATCGCGCAGTTTGGCGCCCTGCTGCCCAGCGATTTCTGCGATTCGCTTCATCGCGCGGATCAGAACACGCACGCCATCGCCCAGCAGATTGCTGTCCGTCGGATAGTGGATGTTAGTCTCCACCACCGTCGTATCCAGGCGCATCTTGCGCCCCTTCACCACCTGATTTTCTTGCGCAATCTCCACCACTCGTTCATGGATCTTCTCGACCGCATCCGGCCCCAGCGCCAGTCCCCAGCGGCCCATGGTTTTGGAATCGGGCGCTTTGGACGCTCCCACGCGCGTGAAATCGCGATACACCAGATTGGACCGGACTTCGCGCTCCAATCGCGCCAAGGTCTATCATGACCGGCTGGTGCTGGAGAAGGGGGCCGGCGTAGTGAAGGAAGTCGATAGCGAGGTAATCGAAGCGGAGACCCTGCGGATCTCGCCCTCGGCCAAGAATTCCGTGCTCCAGGTGGAAATCACCGGCCCGTCGCACGTAGCGGTAGGGGCGCTTCTCGGCTCGGCCGAAGTGCGCAACTCCTCCGGTGCGCTGGTTGCCAGCCTGCGTCCGGGTTTGGATCTCGCGTTCGATGCGCAGGCAGGCTCTTCGACCTCGGTCACGATGACCGGTGTTCTGATATTCAAGAACGGGAACTACTTCCTGACCGACGCCACCACAGGTGTCACGGTTGAACTGGTGGGAACCGATCTCGGCAAGGATGTGGGTAAGAATGTCACGATCACCGGCTCTATCATTCCCGATGCGACGCCCCCCGGCGGGATCTTCAGAAGTAGTGCAAGTCGCCGCCATCCACTGCGTTCGTGGCGGTGGAGGTTCAGGCGGCGTCGGTGGCGCGGGCAGAGGCGGCGGACTTTCCACTGGTGCAACGATTGGCATCGTTGGCGGCGTGGCCCTCGGTGGAACGATCATCGGTCTGGCTGCGGCCGGTACCTTTAGCGGCACGTCTTCCGTCAGCCGCCAGTAAGTTCGGCAAGATGGGAAGGCGGCTGAATATACGCCGCTCTACGACGCCGCCAGCCGGCACGCCCTGGAATGCGTGTTCGGCCAGAAGCCGGAACCGTGCCATCGCTCCTGAACATCCGCCACACACGGCTGCGCGGTTGATCCCAGTTATCATCTGAGTCCTCTGTTGTGACCCACCGTGCCGGAGGTGTGTCTGCACGCCGGATCGCACACAATCCCTGAGGTGCCCGCGAAATGTTCTGGTAATGCGATACTAAGAAAGCGGCTCTGAGGAGTCGGCGACTCTCTCTGGATGCAGGTACATCCTGGGTAGTCCTCCAAACGACTTCTCAGGGCCGCTGGGTGCACCCGAGTTCGCAACAGCGAGGGGCACTGCCCTCGCGGTCTGTCGACGCCGGGATGCCGCCCTTTCGAACAGTACCTCGGATGATCCCTGGTAGCAATAGGCCTTTTTGCGAAAATGTACTAGAAAAAGGGGGCGTAATCTAACCGGTAATAGTCGCACAAATTCCATCCGGCATGAGAATTGCGGTTGGAATTGGCGCGATTTAACTAAAGTTACAGTGGACACCCACACGGTTGGGGTGTGGTGTACAAGAACTGCATCCGGCATTAGAATTACCAGTGGAATCGGCGCGACTTAACGTCGCTTAGCATTGGAGCGCAAGGTGGTCAGGCATCTTGGCCGCCGTCCAGGCGGTGGCGGTGCTGACTCTTCCTGGAAAGCGCTGTTGGTTTTTTGGGTCTCATCTTTGGTCTGAGCCGTTACTTTGTTCCACGCAGCGAGCCGGCTTTGGCTTTCTGGGCGTGGAACACTGCCCAACGTTTCTTCCGGGCTGGCGAATGGGAGACGTTTCAACCTCAAGATGGCAGCTTCCAGACGTGCCAATTCTTCCCGCAACTCCGCCAACACCTTCTCGACATCCACGGGCAAGAGAATATGGCTTTTCTGGGGCCAATTCAATTCGGAATACACTGACCAGGGAATACCGACGAAGGCGGCTGACTATGCCGCCTTTGCTATTGCCGCCTTCTTCCGAGCGGCCTTCTTCGGCTTTCGCACACTGATCGCCATTCTTTGAGCCGCGCAATTCCCTCCTGCGCGAGCCGATCCAGCCAATTTGATTTTCCTTCCGTTGTGACCCTCCTCGCCGGAGGTGTGTCCGCACGCCCCCTTCAAGCATGCGCGGTACTACTGGCTGATGCTGGCCGAAAGCCACCTGACGAGGCGACTGTTCGGGAGCATGGTACGGCGGATCGGTGCCCTGGCGGTAGCGACCGGGTGGCGGGAGGGCGATGAACGGCTCCCGGAGGAAGAATGCAGTTCGCAGGACCAAGGGATGGCGGTTCGGCGTATACTGAATGGGACCTGGAAGTCCCAAATGGAAATTCCGGATAAATCTCAATCACCGCGGATGTCCCGGGCAGGGCTGTCCGCAACCCGGGTGGAAAGCCTTCGGGAAAGGAGGATAGTTATGCGCGGGACGCTCATGAGTGTCGTGGTTCTTCTTCTGGCCTGCGGCGCGGCCCATGCCGGCCTGATCGTCAATGGCGGCTTCGAGACCGGGGATTTCACCGGCTGGACCGTGACTGGGGCGAACGTGCTCAACACGAATTACGGAATCAGCACTATCAATCCCGAGGACGGCGTGTACTGTGCGTGGTTCAGCGGCAGCTCTGTTTGCGGCCACCTCCACCGTCCTACCTACAACCCGGAGTCCGGGGCCTGCGAAGAAGTTCTTCCTTAGTAGGCGGGGTTCTCAACCTTCATAGAATGAACGACTTTCCGGCCCGGCCAGGGTGCTGTCGACGCCTGGAGAAAGACGGCCTCAGCCTGACAAGCCCCGGCCTCGATGGCCCTGCCGGGCAGTTCGCCACCGACGACCGGAGTCGCCGCGACCGCCAGTGTCAGCCGAAAATCGGAAATCCTCAAACCCCCGCCAATTGGCACTTCGTCGAATTCTCGCTCAGAGCCGATTCCCCTGGCTGGCTCAATTGGCGCTTGACGGAGCGAGAAGACGGCTCCAGGGAAAACCCTGCACTTCGGGGGATCAAAAGTTGGCGGCTTGTGATAACTTTAAGATACTTATGCGAAGCCACACCCTACCATATTTAGCTTTGGCCGGCTTGCTTCTCTCCGGTTGGATTCCAGCCCAGGCGCAGAACCGCGATTGGGGTCGCGCCCATCGCATCATCGAACAAACGCAGGAAGATCTGCACCACATCGCGCATCATGATGTGTGGGCGTCGGCCGACCGGGGCCATTACGAAGCGGCCGAGCGCAACCTCAGCACCGTTCGCCGGGATCTCGACCAGAACCGCCTGGATCGCCGCAGGCTGGATGCGGCCATCGGCGAGATCGAACACATCACCCACGTCGACGCGCTCGATCGGCGTGCCCGCGAACGGTTAAACGATGATGTTCGCGAACTGCACCGCCTGCGTGACTCCTGGCGTTGGTGACGACCTACTGCGTCGAGATGATTTTCGAATCGACCTGGAACTTTCGATAGTTGGTCCAACGTTCGGCAAGAGCCGGAAAATCGGCCAGTTGGTTGGTGGCGCCTGGGTTGGTTCTGGCTGGAGAAGCTGCGCGTGGAAAAGGACGAACGGCCGTGACCGGACGCGTGAGAGGACTTGTGCTGCTGGCAAACCGGAGCCACGGCCGAGGCGGCGCCGGGGCGGGCCAGAGTACTCCGCGGAGCCGCGTGGCGATCGGCTCGCTGCCGCCTGCGGCATCTCCGGTAATGGTGGCCATCGGCCCGCTGTACGTCAACGACAAGGTGGAACACTTCTGCGCCTACTGGGCGCTCTCGTCGGTCCCGGTCAATTACCGATTGCCGGCCGTCTTCTAGGTTTTGTCCTGGACCGGCGACAGACTCAGCACAATCTTCTTTGCCACATCCTCCGGGACACTGGGCAGGACCGACATATGACAACTGCACATGCCGCCTTTGGCGGGAACGCTGGAGTTGAAACTGTTCACCTCGTCCGGATTGCGCGAGGTCCTGCCCTGAAAGAAGATGCGCGTGGCGCTGTTCTCGAACACGAATATCGCTGTGAGGGGTGTCGCCGCCGGGTGAGCGTGTGGGTGCGGCGGATGGGGGAGGGAGCCGAGCGTTGCCCGGTTTGTGTCGGGGGGCATCTGACACGCGCTTGGTGTCCCGCTTCGCGCTGGCGCGGCGAAGAGGCCCGCATGGAGCGGTTGGCGGATGACGCCGCGCTGGCTGGCGTGGACGAAAACGACCCCAAGGGTATGGCCCGGTTCCCGCGGCGCATGGGTACGGATCTCGGCGAAGAGGGCGGCCCTGAGTTCGAGCAGGCTGTCGAGGAAATGGAGCACGGCGGTGCCGAAGAGGGCGGCGGCGAATCCCGCAGGCCGATTCTGGAGCCGGAAATCGTATGAGGCCAGGCGACGAACGGACAACCAGGGTTGACAATGATGACGCTGGAGTGGGATGCACACGTGCCTCTCATGGGGTTAGTCGCCCTCTGATCCTCGTCCTCTGGGCGGTGTTGATCTGATGCGTCATCGTTGGCGAGCTATTGCCCGCCGCTTCTCGCCTGAAAACTGCTCTACCGCGCCGACGACGTCAAGCGGATGGCCCAACTGGCGGAAGCCATGCCGGTTTCCATGCGGGCGCTGCACTGGTCCGCGCTGCGCCCACCCGTGGACACGCCGCACCGGATCATCGACAGCCTCATCCGGCGCGCCCGGCGGCGCCACACGACGCCACGCGGGTCCGCGGCACGGATGGACGCGACGGGAGGCCGGAGTTCGCGGTGAGCGCGATTCACCGTCGAGGGCCGACGGACGCTGCGGCGCGCGGGAGCTCAACGATCCGCGGCAGCCTTCCCGCGGCGCCGCGCCGGCGCGCGCCGTTTCTTCACCCTTCGCCGCGCCCGCCGCGTCGATGGCGCGCGGTGTCCAGGCGCGGCGCCCGGGCGCGCCTGTGTTGGCCTTCTCGCGGAGCCGCACGGGGCCGCGCGGTCCACGAGAGTGCCGGCGCTATGAACGTACGGTTTTGCGCGGGGCGGTGCTGCACAAGAGCTTCACGGTGAACATGCAAGATCGCGTTCCCTTGCCATCGTTTAGGAAGCGAACTTTATGCGCGCGTGTTGAGCTCATGTGTGGTTCCCTACTGCGATGACGAAGTATTTTGCCCACGTTTGCCCAACGTTGCGCGTGCCATGCGGATCGTTGGACGCGAAATATATCACCGACCCCGGCCCTACCCTCGACTTTTCTCCATGGCCAAACTCTCCGACTTTGGCGTGAATCTCCACTTCCAGTGTCCCTTCGCAGAGCATGATAATCTCTTCGTTGATGTGCTGGTGGGGAAGATGTGGCGCTTGACCGGGTGCGAGTTCAGATATATGCAAGCTGAGCTGTTGCCCTCTCGTCGTGATGCCGCTGAAGAACGCCCGCCCCTTCGACGTTTTCGCGCCATTGACGTGTTCGGGCAGGTCGTTAAACTCATAGGCCTTGGACGGCAAAACCGCCGGCGGCCCGGAGTCGGCTTTCTTCTCGCCTCCCTGCTGCTGGGCGGCAGCTATGGCCGCTGTCATGGCCGGCAGCAAAGCAGCTAATTCCCTTCTTGAAAAGTCCACGGTCTCGTCTCCTTAACAAAGTGTAAAGTGGAAGGCGGCAAACCTCTCGCCCATTGTTCGCTTGATTACTTCCCGGAAGCGTAGCTGGCGTACAGCGCCGCAATGCCGGCCGATTGAACATCGCCTGAGTGGACGATCACCCGGTAGCGGTACCGGAGCGATTTACCGGGAGCGGTCGTCTGCGAGCCGTTCTGCGACCGGTCGTTCGTGAAGGCCGACACGCCGAACGGGTTGGCGGCAAATAAGCCGTATCCGCGCGCGTGCCAGCGGACCGGATGGCGCGGGTTCTCCGGGTGGTCGAGAATCGCCACCCCGACCTTTTCATCGCCGATGGTCCCCGAGTAATCGCACCAGTTGGAGGGCTTGCCCCAAAGCTGCTTCTCGCCGGTAAGTCCCTCGGCATTCACTATCTTCCCGGTACCGCCCTGCTCATCCAGCACGGGGCGGAGCCGGATGCCAAACGCGCCATCCTTGGTGTCGCCCCAGACCACCGTTTGGACGGCAGTCAGCGTGATGTCAACGTCGATGATACGCAGCTTCGGGTCGGCATACAAGGTCATGACGCGATCTTCGGTGAGCACCACGTTCCCCTGCCGGTCGGTCCAGTCGAATGTGGCCGCCAAGGACCCGTGGTCGCTGGCACTCTTGGTTTGGCCCACCTTCTTCAACACGATCTTGCCGCGTTTGGGAGGCTCGGTGTAGCTCGCCTCGTTGTTCCAGAAGTCGATGCCATTGACGCTGTCGTGCGCGAACCAGATGCCGCGCTGGTGGGCATGGTCCTTCTGCGCCTTCTCTTCTTCGGCCACCTTTTCCATGGGCCAGGCGCGAGTTACATAGGTGCCAGTCGCGGCGCGCACCGGCCAGAGATACGGTTTGGTGACGTCCTCACCGGTCATGTAGAAAGTGCTGTAAGGCTTGCCGCCGATCTCGATTTCGATCTTATCGGAGCCGGGGGTGATCTTAACTTGCGCGGCGGCGCAGAAAGCCAGCCAGGCAGCGGACGAAAGAACCAGCAGCCCGCGTTTCATTTTGTTCACGCCTTCTCTGGGATTACGTAGGGTTTGCGGTAGGACTGCCGCGTCAGCAACTTGTCGGCTTCCTGATCGCCGATGAAGCGCGGGCCCGGCCCCAGGTTGAGCTTGTGCCCGGTGCGGTAGCTGATGTTGGCCAGGTGACACAGATCGGCGTTCAAGCGCTCGTTGGAAATCGGGGCCCGAAGGTCCTTGACGTTCCGCGAGCGGCATGCCGCCAGGAAGTTTGCCATGTGCAGGTTCGTGCCGTCGCTTCCCGGACCTCGCCTGGGCTCGGCATGTTCTTCCATGACCAGTTCGCTGCTCTCGCCCTTGTACGCCTGGAATCCCGCGTCATCCATCGCCGCCCAACCCTCGCTTCCGTAAAACAGGTTGCCGACAGCGACGTTGATCGGAATGCTGGCAGGGTTGACGCTGGCGATGGGAGAAGGAGGGGGTGGAGGAGGGCCGTCAGGGGCGCCGGCAGCCGCACCACGTCCACCGCGTCCACCGCGTCCACCCGGCACGCCTTCGCCGCCGGTAGGTATCCCGCGCACCTCGAACACGATCTCGCGCCCGCCATAATCGTAACTGGCGAGCAGCGTGTTGGGGGTCTCCTGATCGTCGTCGTAAGCGTACTTGCCGCCAGCGGCAAAGGCGCTCTTGGGCGCCTCCGGGTCGCCCAGTCCCCACCGGCAGATGCCCATCTGATGCACCCCCTGGTTGCCGATATCGCCGTTCCCGGTGTCCCAAAACCAATGCCAGTTGTACTTGAAACGCAATGCGTTGAAGGGACGCAGCGGCGCGGGCCCCAGGAATAAGTCCCAGTTAACGCCGGGCGGCACCGGGCTGTCCGCTTTGTGTCCGATCGACGCGCGGCGCTTGAAGCACAGCCCCTTGGCCAGGTAGATCTTGCCGATGAGCCCGCCTCGCAGGGCCTCGATCGCCCTGATCTTGTATGGCATGCTGCGGTGCTGCGAGCCGATCTGCACGATGCGCTTGGTTTCATTGGCCACCTGCACCATGCGCAGACCTTCGTGGACGTTGTAGGCGGCCGGTTTCTCGCTATAGACGTCCTTGCCCGCCTGACACGCCCATATGGTCGCCAGTGCGTGCCAGTGGTTGGGCGTGGCGATCGAGACGGCGTCGATCGCGGGATCGGCAAACGCGGCGCGCATGTCCTCGAATTCCTTGGCCTTCTCGCCGCTGGTGATCCTCTGGAGGTTTGCCTGGGCCCTCTCCCGGGCGCTCTGGTCGATGTCGCAGAGACCCGCGACACGGGCGTCCGGCAGCCCCGCGTATATGTTCACATGACTCGAACCGCGACCGCCTAATCCTATGATGGCCATGTTGATTTTGTCGTTTGCGCCCCAAACGCGCGTTGCGGCCGCGGCCGTTACGGCGCCGAGAAAAAACCTGCGGGAAGTCGTGTTAGACATAATTCTCCTTGGTTTAGAATACGTAGCGGGCTCCCAGTTGAATGCTCCTGGGTTTATTGGCCACCGATGTAATCGTTCCGAACCCGGAGTCGCTGGCGGTGATATCCGGCGCGGAAAAGACGGGATGGTTGAAGGCGTTGTAAGCTTCGAAACGGAACTCGAAGTAGGTTTTCTCCGACACGTTGAAATGCTTCAGCATGGAAGCGTCGACCTGGTTGACGCCGTCCGCGCGGACATTGCCAAATGTGGTCGAGAAGGTGCGCAGATGGTAATTGAAAGCGTCGGCGCTCTTGGTGTCGAATACGGCTGTGTTGAAGGCCGGTCCGTTGACCTGCCGGCTGTTGAGATCGAGCGGTCCACCCAGGTAGACATAGTCGCCGGGACTCGAAGTGCTGGCGTTGTTCCAGACAATGGGCGCACCACTCTGGCGTTGCACGTTGGTATTGAAAAACCATCCGCCGACCACCGCGTTAAGCCAGCGGGATTGCAGGTGGAAGTATTTGTTCCTCCCGAACGGAAGTTCGTAACTGAGTGAAACCGTGACGCGTTGCGGACGGTCACTCGGTGAAACCCGCCTTTCGAGGGAAGTCGAAACATTCTCGGCATTCAGCCATGAGTCGGCTTCAATCATCTTGGAATAAATGTAGTTGAAGGTGAGTGACAGACCTTGTGAAAAACGTTTCTGCAGCCGCACGTTTAGGCTGTTGAAAGAGGCGCTGCCGATGGGCATGTTCTGCTCCAGAACGCCGCCGCTGCCGGAGAATCCGCTGGCGCTGTTACCAATCGGAAACTCAGGGTAGGGCGCCAACACTTGTGCCGCCGTGGTGCTGGCGGTGTTCTGGCTGGTTTGCAATCCCGAAAAGGGATTGGCGGCTGTTCCACTCAGGTAAGTCTGGTTCGGGTCGCGAGTCGGCAGGGTGCTCAGGTACTGGCGCGGCAGGCCATTGAGCTGGGTAGCGAAGACGGACGTGTGCACCGCATGGTCGCCGATATAAGCCACTTCCAGCGCTAAGTTCGAGGAAAGCGCCTGTTGAATCCCGAAATTCCAGCGCGTCGTGTAGGGGTTGCGGGTCTGCGGATCGAAAAACGCGATCGCCTGCCCGGCGAAGGTCAACATCCCCAGCGAAGATCCGGGCGCCTTCTGAAATCCGTTGGGGAACGGATTGCTCAACGTGGTGGCCGGGGACAGATAGTTGTTATTCGTCACGATCATCTGCGTGGTCTGGCTGAAGCCCTCCTGGTTGACGACGGGGGTGGAGGAGTAGGAGTTGTCGTTGTTCATTTGGAGGGGTTCCAGCGGCGCAACGAACACCCCGAAACCGCCGCGGATCGCCGTCTTTCCGTGGAAGCGATCGGGCGCCCAGGCAAAGCCCACCCGCGGGCTCACCAAATGCGAATTGCTCGCATAGATTTGGGTCTGTCCCGCTCCGGGGTACATCAACCCTCCCAATACGTTGAAAGCACTCACCGGAAGCTGACTAATGGGACTCTTGGCATAGGCCGCCATTGCCGCCGCCGCCAGGGGATTGGTTGCAGTCGTGTTAAAACCGTCGACTCCGCGGCCGTACTTCTCATTGTATGGGGCGTCGTGATCGAATCGCACTCCCAGGTTCACGGTCAAAGTCCGCGAGACTCTCCAATCGTCCTGGGCAAATACCCCCAGGTAATACGAATACCAGAAACCCGACGTATTCTGGTCGAACGAACCGCTATACGGCAAACCCAGCAGGAACGATGCCAGGTCCTGTCCTTGCGCCACCGTGGCTGAAGATGTGCTCGACTGCCTCACCCAACTGTTTCCGGCGAATGAAAAGGTGCCGGCGGCGTTGTTGGCGAGAAAGTTGTTGAGCCGGGTTTGCCGGCCGTCGCCGCCAAACTTCAGCGTATGTTTGCCCTTGCTGCTGACTAAATCGCCGAATAATTGGGTGAGTTGAGAGGGAATCGTGTTGTACGTAGCGACGTCGAGGGTGCCGAAAGTACTGAAAGTCGCGATGGGCAGCGACCGCGCGTAGGACTGCGTTGTCATGTAGGAGGGAAACCCCAGCGTGGTCGCGTCGAACCCGGCGCTTGGCTGGTTGTGGTATTCATTCAACCGGTCAAAACCGAACCGCACATTGACCACGTTTGTGGCGTTCAGCATGTGTACGTCGTCGAGGGTAACCCCGGAACTGTTCCGGATGTCAGTGGTGCCCGTGGCGATATCCTCGAAATAGTTATTCTTGAAGTTGTCGTAGTAGCCGTGAGAAACGATGAAGGACAACCGGTTGGCAGCGCTGATATTGAAATCCATTCGGCCTAATTCATTGTTGTAATTGTCTATGGCGGCGGATCGGTTGGTGAAGTTATCGAATCCGTCCGGCCTCAGGGCAACCGAATTGGCGGGTGGGTAATAATTCAGGTATTTGAGCGCAATCGGACTCAACTCGCTCGCCGGAAGGATATTACCGGGGTAAGGGGTCCGCGTGATAGCGGTGCCGTTCACCGCACTGTAGGGGTCGTAGAGTTGCGATTGCGCGCCGTCGGCTGCCAGCACCTGGGAAAAGTCGCCCTGTCGCTCCCCGGGGTAGGAACGGTCAGCGTAGCGCTTATCGGCGAGCTGTCTTTCATATTGTCCCAGGCGAAGAACCAGAACACGCGGTTGCGGCTGTCTACTACCTTGGGAATCAGGATCGGACCGCCCGCGGTAAGCCCGTATTGGTTGAGGTGTGTAGACTGGCGGGGCTTTCCATTTCTATTCAGGAAGAAATCGTTAGCGTCCAGGTTGAAAGGCTGGACAAACTCGTAAGCCGATCCATGAAAGCCATTGGTTCCGGACTTCAGAATCTGGTTCAGCGTGCCGCCGCCGGTGTGGCCGAAAGCCGCGTCGCTGTCGAAGACTCTTACTTCGACTTCCAGCACCGCGTCCTGCGGTGGGCTGTAGGCTTGGCGTCCATCCCATGTGCCATTAGGTGCGCCGTTCATGAGCAACTCGCTGGCTTGCGCATGAGCCCCGCCTACACTCCATCCGACCGCACCGCCTGCGTCGAACGGATGGATCAGTCCCGGCTGCCCTGTGGCCATGACCCCGAGAGACAATGCAGCCAGCGTAATGGGAGTTCTTCCGTTGAGAGGCAGCTCTGCCACTTCTTTGGTAGTGACAGTCTGCCCCGTGGTGGCATTCTCCGTGTTCAGTTGTTCCGAATTCGCCGTGACTTCGATTGCCTGCGAGGCTTGGCCAATCTGCATTTGAATATCGACTACCGGGTGGTCGCCGGCACCTACATGCACCGCCCTTCGGACAAACTCCTTGAATCCCGCAGCTTGTGCCGAGATGTCATAGTCGCCCGGCAGAAGAAAGGGCGCATTATAGGCCCCCGACGAATCCGATACCACGGCAATCTTGGTGCCCGTATGAGTTTCGGTGACCAAGATCTTGGCATTTGTTATCACGGCTTTGCTCGAATCCGTGATGGTGCCGCTGATGGTTCCACGAAATTCCTGGCACCACAGGGCTGAGGCTGCTAAAACCACACTGGGAAGAATCCTACGTAGTCCCATCGAAACGCTACCTCCAGCAACGAAAGAACAAAACTTGTTGGTATAACTGAGACAGACCAGGGAATGTCTTTGGACTGGGCACTGGCTGGCAAGGGCTGCCCTTTCCGCTACGGTCCCGGCCTAATCGCCGACCAACATCGACTTGGAGTTTCTGCGTTGGACCCGCGGCTCCTACTCCGGACCGCGCCCAACTGGCGTCCTTCGCTCCTCTTGGGCCCGCCATGGATCCTAGCTCTTCGCTAATCGTTTCGGGAAAACAGTATCATGGATGCAATTTGGTGTCAATGGTTACCATGAGGCGCATGAGGCGGGTGCTTAACGATCCCGGAATCTCCCGGTTGCCGGGACTGGAATTCCCCAGATCGGTTAAGCAGGCCTCTCACGGCCTGAGATCTGAAATTGAAGAACTTATCCAGGCTCTCGAGCTATTTAGAGTTCTGCCTGTCTGCGCCTGTATGTTTGGCGCAGATTGACTCGCCGAAGTGCGGGTGATAGGATTTCGGCAGGTTTAGCGAAGCGTTTTGGCGGAACACTTCGATTGCAAGGCAGAAACGCCATGAAGGACCGGTCGTCATGACACGTCGAAAGTCTCTGTATTTGGGATTGAGCCTGCTCGGGGTCGCCCGCTCCCAGCAAGCGAAGCCGCGCACCGTCGGCATTATCGGTTACACGGGACACGGCAATTTCGGCCATGCTTGGGACCTCGCTTGGAATGGCGTGCCGGGTGTCCAGGTGGTGGCCGTGTCGGATCCGGATGACGCCGGCCGGGCCAAAGCCCAACAACGCAGCAAGGCGCTGCGTGCCTACTCAGATTATCGACAGATGGTCGCGCGCGAGCGCCCGAATATTGTCAGTATCGCTTGCCGCTGGGCGGATGAGCGCCTGGCGATGTTCCGCGCGGCTATCGAAGTCGGCGCACATATTATTGTGGAAAAACCTTTTGCCCCCAGTCTTCCCGATGCCGATGAGATGATGGCCTTGGCAACGCGGCGCGGCATCAAAGTGATGACGGGGCATCAGGCTCGTGCTTCCAAAACTATCCTTCAGGTCCGCGGCATGATTCACAATGGCGAAATCGGCCAAATCGTCGAGCTTCGCGCGCGTGGAAAAGAAGACGTTAGGGCCGGCGGTGAAGATCTTGCGGTCCTGGGCACCCATAGTCTCGACCTGATGCGAGTCTTTGCGGGCGATCCGCGATGGGTCTTCGCCCACGTCACTCAGCGGGGCCGCGACATAACGCCACAGGATGGCCGCCAGGGCGCCGAACACGTCGGAATTATCGGTGGCGATCAGATCTCGGCTACTTTCTTATTCGACAACGCCGTTCATGGTCATTTTGACAGTCGTTTGGCCGAACCGTTCCCGCCGGGCGATCGTTGCGGTCTCACCATTGTCGGTACCAAGGGGTCGATTTTCATTAATGTGGGCACGTCCCGCTCGGGTGAGTCGTGGGTTCGTCGATCACCCATGCCGCTGGGCGCACAGTGGGAACCGCTGGGACCCGAAGGGCCCGATACCGTAGGCGATACCGACCGGGCCAGCGGGGCGATGGCTCGCGATTTCCTCGACGCAATCAACCACGACCGGGAACCGGTTTGCACAGGCTACGACGGACGCTGGACCATCGAGATGATTGCCGGCATCTATCGCTCGCAGTTCGGCGGAGCCCGCGTCTCGTTTCCTCTAAAGGATCGCCGGGACCCCTTCGCAGCGTAGGCCGACTGTACCTCGTGTTGGTTTCGCATCGGCAATCGCTTGGCCGGGCGTGGCCGAAGGCATATGGTCAAGAAATCTGTCTTGATACAAGTGTTGACGTATCAACCACTTGCGGTGTCTTCGCAGCTCGTAGCTCGCCCGATATTTTGACCTTCAAACAGCTATTGGTCTGAAATCGTGGGGCTTGGGAAATGCGCTGCTCGACCAGGATGGTCCTCGCCGGCCAGGAACCCGGTATCAGCGTTGACGAAATCGGAGGGCGGGCACACCGGTAGCGTCGGCCCGGCGGGAGAGATTCAGAACCGAGATTTGGGCGCCACGATGCGGCGTCAAGCGGCTTTGTGGTAGGAGTACTTCAGCAGGCCCGAGGTTACCTGCTGCTGAAGCGTCACGGACAGCAACTTTGCAAGAGTGCGAACCCAAAGTGCGATATTCTGTACGGATGGCGCGTCATCCGGCATGAGTACAGCACGACTCCTCGTTACCCATCCGAGTACCAAGCATTAAGGTTCTGATTGCCTGGGTCGCTGGTTTTTGGCAAACTCGAATGATCAGTCTGGAGACTGCGCCACGAAAGAATCAAGCTGAAAGAGTCGACCCCATGCCGCAGTACATTTACCGATCGGCCCACGAGCTGGCTAAATTGATCCGCGACGGGCAGGTCACCAGCGTTGACATCGTGAAAGAGCATGTAACCCGCATCAAGGAGCGCAACGGTGACCTGAACGCGTTCGTGAACTTGTTTGAGGGGGAGGCCCTCGCGGTTGCCGCCGAACGCGACCAGCAGGCCCAACAGGGGAGACTCCTAGGGCCTTTGCACGGTGTGCCGGTGAGCGTCAAAGAGCAGTTCTCCCTTGGTTCGTCCGGCCTTTTCTGAAAATGGAATTGAAATCGACAATAGGCAAGGGCTTGAAGAAGCATCGACAGGATTTTGACAAGGCCTTTCGAATGTCCGCCAACCACTACGGAGAAATGCTGCTGCGCAGGAGCATTGCGATATCCAGGTGGGAATACTTCTTCAAGGACTACGATTTCCTGATTTGCCCGAGCGGATTTGGCCCGGCGTACCCGAGAACAAAGGTCGGAAACAAACTCCGCTACGGGGGCACGGAAATGATATACATCGATTATGTATGGCCCTTCATGGCCTGCTTCAACGCCTCTGGTCATCCGGCCATGAACATCCCGCTCGGGCTTGGCCAAGAGGGGCTACCCTTGGGTGTCCAGATCGTTGGCCCTTATTGGAGCGAGCCTGAGCTAATCGCTTTTGCGAAGCATGCATCTCAACTGACCGACGGATTCGTGAAGCCCGCCGGCTACTGACTGACGGCCTGCGGACTTCGGTCAGTCATCTGCAAAACTAGCAGGCCGGGGGCGCAGCGTTTTCCAATTCGCTAGCGCCTGCACGGTCGCCTACTCGTACAAAGGTCGAGTCGCTATGCTTCGGAAGGCGTAGTGAACGCGACCAACGTCCAAGAGCTACCACGCCGACCGCTTCCTGCGAATTTCGACGCAGAAGGATTCGTGGCGACACTGTGACCCGGCAGTAGCTACCGATCACTCTCAACGCCGTCCGCTACCCGCGGTCCATCTGGCGAGTCCGGCCTGGATCAGCGTTTTTTCAAGGTCACTCCCATCCCGGCGCCTTGCGTGTAGAAGACCGTATCGAGATCCGCATTCCTAGCCCGACTTTCGCACTTCGAGGCTTTTGCCGGAGCTAAGTCGTTCAGAATCAGTGAAGGGTACCCAAAGGTCTTCACCACAGAGTAGGTCGGTCGGCGGGCTACTCCGGCGTGATTTGAGAG
>JBKQVG010000074.1:0-6904 GCA_052325345.1 Bryobacteraceae bacterium | reverse complement strand
CCCGCACCACGCCGCCCAATACGATCAGCTTCGTTCCCACCCAGGCGGTTCTCAACGGCGATTTCAGCGCGCTCGAATCCGCCGCCTGCCAGAGCAGCGGCAAGGCGCGCACCATCACCAACCCCTCGACCGGTGTTCCGTTCCCCAACGCCCAAGTCCCCGTTTCAAGCTTCAACCCCGCGGCCCTGAACCTGCTGAAAGGCGTGCCGGTATCGAGCAACCCCTGCGGGCGGACCGTCTATGGCATTCCCAACCCATCGGCCGAAAACCAGGAAATCGGACGGTTCGACTGGAACATCAGCTCGAGTCACAGCATCTTCGGCCGCTACTTCATTACCAAATACAACGCTCCCGCTCCCACCCTGAACGGCGACCAGCTCTTGAGTACGCTGCCGGCAGCCATCGACCGCAGCGAATCGGCCGTGGTCGGCGACAACTACTCTTTCTCCGCCAATGCCATCAACTCCGCTCATGCCACCTGGAGCCGCACCCAGATCGGGCGCGGGCCATCGTCCGGCCTGACCGATCCCAACAGCCTCGGCATTAATATGTACCAGGTGGTGCCGGGTTTCATGAACCTCAGCGCCAGCGGCTACTTCGCCGTCGGCTGCGGCTCTTGCGCTCCCGCCGCCTTCAACCGCGCCTCGGTGCAACTGGCCGACGACTTCGACCTGATTCGCGGGCGCCACCACATCGCTTTCGGGGGCGAATGGATTCACACCCTGCTCAACAGCTTCAACGTGTTTAACGGCAATGGCTCTTTCACTTTCAATGGACAGTTTTCCGGCGACTCACTGGTGGATCTCATGCTCGGCCAGCCCAGTTCGCTCACGCAGGGAAACATCGGCCGCGGCAACTACCGGCAGGACTATATCGGCACGTACGCGCAGGATAGCTTCCACGTCAACGCGCATTTTAATGTGAATTTCGGGGTACGCTGGGAGCCATACCTGCCCGCCGCCGATGTGTACAACCGCGGCGGTTATTTCAGCCCCGCCGCCTTCGCCGCCGGTCAGACATCGAGCCAGTACGCCAATTCGCCCGCCGGTCTGTTCTTCGTTGGCGACCCCGGCATACCGCGTGGCTATACCAACAAGCGCTACTCGACGCTCGCGCCGCGACTTGGCATCGTCTGGGATCCGAAGGGCGACGGCCGGCAGACGATTCGCGCCGGCTATGGCATGTTCTACGATTTCGCCGGCCTGCAATTCACTACCGGTTTCAACAGCGACGCGCCCTGGGGCAGCACGGTCACCCTTACCAGCCTTCCCGGCGGCCTCAGCAACCCGTACGCCGGCATCGCGGGCGGCAACCCCTTCCCCGTTCCCTCGCCGCCCACCCGTAACCAGCCTTTCCCACTCTCCGGAACCTATATCACGCTGCCCCTGAACATGAAGCCCACTACCATGCAGCAGTGGAATCTGAGCTATTCGCGCCAGATCGGCGAGTGGGTGGTGTCGGCCACCTACATGGCCAATTCCAGTCGGCACATTTATGCCGGCCTGGCGCTCAACCCGTCCGTTTACATTCCGGGAACCTGTAACGGCGCTGCCTGTTCCACCACCAAGAACACGCAACAGCGGCGCGTGCTCTACCTGGAGAATCCCGCGCAGGGTCAGTATTACGGTTCCATGGTCCAGGCCTTCCCCGACGGCGATGCCTCCTACCAGGCCGTCATCTTCACCGCCAAACGCCATTTCAGCCACAATTACACGGTGATGGCCAACTACACCTATTCTCACTGCATCTCCGACGCGGATTACGCCGGCGACATCGGGGGCAGCTCGACCACCGGGGTATTCGAGAACCCGAACAGCCTGCGCCAGGATTTCGGCAACTGCAACTTCGACCTGCGCCAAAACTTCAACGCATCCGTGGTGGCGGCCGCGCCATCGTTCCGGACCCACTGGGAGGAGGCCGTGCTGGGCGGCTGGCAGCTTTCTCCCATCGTTTCCTACCACAGCGGATTCTGGTTTTCCCCGCTGAGCGGCCTGGATAATTCGCTCACCGGCGTCGGTCTCGATCGTCCCAACGTCTTGGGCAACCCTTACATCCGCAACCTGAATACGCTCCAATGGATCAGCGCCGCCGCCTTCAGCCAGAACGCGGCGGGCACCTTTGGCAACGCCGGACGCGATTCGCTGGAGGGCCCCGGCGCGTTCGATATCGACGCCGCGCTCAGCCGCACTTTCCAGATCCATGAATCGCACCGGCTGGAATTGCGGTTTGAGTTCTTCAACGTACTAAATGGCGTGCGATTCTCGAATCCGCCCGCCACCCTCAGCCTGAGCACCTTCGGCAAGATCCAGGCCGCGGGCGATCCGCGCATCCTGCAGTTCGCGCTGAAATATAGTTTCTGAGCGCGCGCCCTGCCACTCGCTTACCGGCCGGCGCCGTCTGTCGCGGCGCCGGCGCTCGGGATAAACCCAGAGGTTAATCGCGATGAGAACATCCACAGCCGTGCTACTTCTTTCCACGCTTGCCGCAGCCAGTTTGTGGGCTCAGGACAGCCGCCGGGTTTCCGAGCCGCGGATTGCGAAGCCGTGCGCCGTGCTGGACGCGCAACTGGTTTCTCGGGGAACCACCCTCGCCGAGGCCGATGAGGCGCGCCCGGATACGCGGCGCATTCAGGCCGCGCTCGATGGCTGCACTCCGGGGCGGGCGGTGGAGCTTAGGAAAGCGGGCGAGCGGGACGCTTTTCTTTCCGGACCCCTGCAGCTACGGAGAGGGGTAACGTTAGTGGTTGGGCGCGGCGCGACGCTGTTCGCCTCCCGCAATCCCCGCGATTACGATTCCCGGCCGGGGGTCTGCGGCACCATCACGGAAGAGGGCGGCCCGCTTCTCAATTTTTGTAAGGCGCTGCTCAACGGCGAGGGGGTGGACGGAGCCGGCGTCATGGGCGAAGGCACGATCGATGGGCGCGGCGGATATCCGATGGCGGGCGGCAACATCAGTTGGTGGGATCTGGCGGAAAGAGCCCGGGTGGGCGCCGCGTCCCGCTCTCATGAAGGCTATCCAGGAGGAAATCAGAACTGCCCGAGGCTGCTTTCGCTGTCGCATTGCGACAACTTCACGCTGTATCGCATTCAGTTGCGCAACTCGCCGAATTTCGACCTCTATTACGCCGATGGCAATGGTTTGACAGTCTGGGGAATCATCATTAACGCACCGGTCACGGCCAGGAATACGGATGGCATCGCTCCGGCGAATTCACGGAACATCACCATCACTCACTGTTACATCAATACCGGAGACGACCACATTTCGGTGAAGGCGCCGGCCGGGGCTCCCACGTCGAACATGACCATCGCTCACAATCATTTCTACGGCGGCCACGGAATGTCGATCGGAAGCAACACGGACGGCGGCGCCAGCGCCATCCGCGTGAGCGATCTCTCGATCGACGGCGCGGATAACGGTCTCCGCATCAAGTCCAACAATACTTTGGGCGGCGCGGTGCACGATATCGAGTACGACGGCGTATGCATGCGCAAAACCAAAAACCCGATCGTGATGGACTCCAATTACAGCGCCAACTTCAACAAGACCAGCGACAAATTCCCGCACTTCACCGACATTCGTCTGAAGAACGTGCGCGTGCTGGATGCGGGCAAGATCACCCTCGACGGGTACGACGCGGCGCACCGGTTGGGGATTCAGTTCGATAATGTAGTGCTCGACGAGCCCGCGAAAACCGTGGTGAATGCCGTGCACGCCGATGTTATCCTGGGACCGGGGCCGGTGAACTTCCGGCCGCATGGGGAGGACGTCACAGTCTCAGGCACGGCCGGCAACGGCGCGCCGTACTCGTGCGAGGGAAAGTTCGTTCCTTTTCCGGTACCGATCGCCACCAAGCCGTAATCTGAATCGCACCCCGGAGGCGCTTCTTGAAATCGATTCCACTCATACTCCTTTTTGTGAATTGCGCTTTTTCAGCTTCGCCGGCCCGCGTCTGCGAGGTCCGGTCTTTTGGCGCCAGGGGAGATGGCCGGGCCATGGATACCGCGGCGTTTCAAGCTGCTATCGACGCCTGCGCCAAAGACGGCGGCACGGTGCTGGTCCCCGCTGGGACCTATCGACTGACGCCGATTTCGCTCAGAAGCCATGTCACACTCGAACTGGCCAACGGCTCGGTGCTGGTAGCCGGCACCGATTTTTCCGCTTACCCCAACGCCGGTGAAATCTATTACCAGGGAAAAGCCGAGAAACGCCCCGCCTCGCTGGTGAGCGCTACCGGCCAGTCGGACGTGGGGATTCGCGGAGAAGGGGTGATCGACGGCTCCGGCGAAGTCTGGTGGCGCGCCTTTCACGAGCGCAGCGCCGCGCACCAGGATCTGCCGCGTCCATGGCTGGTCCAGTTCCGGGAGTGTAACCACGTCACGGTGGAAGGCGTAACCCTGAAGGATTCCCCGTCGAAGACGCTGGTCGCCTATCTCTCGAGCGATGTCACCATTCGGCGAGTGCGCGCGCTCGCGCCCCCGGACTCGCCCAACACGGACGGAATCGTGGCGTATTCCTCGCACCGCGTCCGCATCGAGGACTGCACCGTCGATACGGGCAGCGACAACATCATCGTGGTATCCAGCCGGCCGGAGCAGCCCGGCCGGGATTTTTCATGTTCGGAGATCACGGTATCCAATTGCACGCTGCTGCACGGTCATGGGGCGTCGATCGGCTCCGATACCGGCGGCGGAGTTCATCATGTCCTCATGGAGCATTTGCACTTGAACGGCACGTCCAACGGTCTGCGGATCAAGACCGGCAGGGGTTTTGGCGGCGAAGTGAGCGATATTGTCTACCGGGATATCGATATGACCGGCGTTACTCCGGCGATCGCGATCACCGCGTACTATCCGTCCGTGCCCAAAGTGGACACGCCGGAACCCATGAGCGCGACGACTCCGCGTTTCCACGATATCCTTCTGGAACGCGTGAGGGCCGCGGGAGGACAGGATGCCGGCTATATTCTTGGGCTTCCCGAGAGCCCGATTTCCAACCTGACCTTTGAGGACGTCAAGATTACAGCCACGAAAGGCATGCGCCTTAGGAATGCAGTGCTGACGATGCACAAAAGTGCCGTGGATGCGGCGCAGGGCCCCGCCTTCATTACCGAGGATCATGCTCAAATTGTGCGAAAGTGAGCGCGCCGGCACCGCTCCTTTTGGCCGCGGCTCGGCCGGGTTGCTACTCCGCGCCGGCCATTTCGATCACGTAGGCTTCGGCGGGCGGAAGCGACGCGGCCACCGAATCCGGGACGCGCAGCGCGATGCCGTCGCCGCGCCGCGTCCAGGCCAGCTTCTGCCCGGTGTCCGATAGCGTAGCGCTCATCTCCGCGCGCGGCGTCAGGCCGGTCAGCACAACCTCGTCCACCGGCTTGCGCGGCAGGATGGCGTACACCGTATTTCCCTTGGCGGTGAAGAACGCGTCCACGCGGGCGAAACCGCGGCGAGGGGTATCCACCAGGTCGCCGATGGGGTAGTCTGACATGAATTCTTTTTCTTCCAGTTTGGGCACCTGGCCGGCGCTCCATTGGCGCGAGCGCTTCCAGGGCCGGGCGCCGTAGATGGCCGCGCCGTTGGGCCGCAGCCAATCGCCGATCTGAACCAGGCGTTCCTCCATGATTACGGGAATGCGGCCATCGGCGGTGGGCCCGATATCGAGCAGCAGGTTGCCGCCGCGGCTGACGATGTCGAGCAGCATCAGCAGCAGCTCGCGGCTGCTGCGGTAGTCCCCCAGCGTTTCGACGCGGTTGTAACCGTAGGAATAGCCCATGCCGCGGTTCTCCTCCCACGGGTGCGCGCTTTGCGACATGCCGGAAGTGTACTCGGTGGTGAAGTACCCGCCGTGCTTTTGACGGGTATCCTTTCCCCAGCGATCGTTCATCACCACGAGCTCGCGCGCGGGCGATTCGTTGAAGAGCCAGGCCAGCAGCTCGGGCGCGTGCCATTCGTCGCTGGTAAGGTCCCATTCGCCGTCTGAAAAAATGAGATCGGGGCGCGCGTGGCTGACCACGTCTTTGAACTGCGGCATCATGTGCTCGGTGACGTAGCGCGCGCGGTCGGCGAGCCACAGCGGGTTGTACCATTCGTAGAGCGAATAGTAAATGCCCATGTGGAGACCGCGGCTGCGGCCGGCTTCGGTCAGTTCCGCCAGCAGATCGCGGCGGGGGCCGATATCGACGGCGTTCCAGGGGCGTCCCCAGCTTCGGTTGGCTTCCGCGCTGCGCCACAACGTGAAGCCTTCATGGTGCTTGGAAGTGAGCGCCACGTAGCGCGCTCCGGAGCGGGCGATGGCGTCGGCCCAGTGGTAGGGATCGAACAGCTCGGCGCGGAATAACGGGGCAAAATCCTGGTACCGAAAGTCGGCGCCATAGACGCGCCGATGGAATTGCCAGGTATGGTAGCCGTCGTCACCCGGCGCCTTGGCTTTTTTGCCTTCGGTCAGGGAGTGCCAATACCATTCGGCATACGGGGTTTCGCCCTTCACTCTTGGCGGGGCGTAAGACGGAACGGCGTACACGCCCCAGTGAATAAAGACGCCGAACTTCGCTTCGGTATACCAGGAAGGGGTGGGCCGCCGGTCCAGCGAATTCCAATCGGCGGTGTAACGGGCCTGGGCCCGGGCGTAGCGGCCGGCGGCAAAAACGAGCGGAGCCGACGCGAGAGACTTGACGAACTCGCGGCGCGGGAGATGCTTCATGGCATGGAAGATTGTAGCGCCGGCTGTGGGCATCCTGCCGTGCCGTGGCGCGGGCTGTCAAGCCTGGTGAGCCGAGATTCCGAACTCCTGATGTCGCCGGGCATTTTTCAGGCATTGGGGAAAATTCTCTGACCCAACCGACGGGGAATCGGTGCGGAAAACCGGGTGGGACAGACGATCGTTTTTTGTCGTCTGTCAGGCTGTT
>JBKQVG010000073.1:0-24433 GCA_052325345.1 Bryobacteraceae bacterium | reverse complement strand
GATCTCGAAATGCGAGGTCATGGTGAGCAGCTTGCCGCACACGGTGCCGATCTTGGGGTCGAAATTGCCGGCATCCACCAGGGCCTGGATGAAGTTGGGCAACAGCAGAACATCCGGGTTCAGGGTGAGTACCCAGTCGCCCGTGCTCAGGCCGATGGCCTGGTTCTGGGCGGAGGCGAAGCCGATATTTTCCTCGTTGTAGTACACCCGGCAGCGATCTTCGAACTGCTCGAGGATGTCGATGGTGCCGTCGGTGGAGGCATTGTCGATGACCACGACTTCCTTATTCGGATATCGCTGAGCCAGTATCGACTCCAGACAACGCTTGATGAAGCGGCCGCTATTGTAGGTAACGATCGTAACCGTGACGAAGTCTTGACGCGCCATGCACCCCACACTCACGAATATTTGAGAAACTGAACTGCCCGGCGACACTCTAATTCAGAACGGTCCATCGGATGGGACCCGCCACTTCAGAACGACCCCGTTCACCCCCGCCAGCCGAACAGCAAAAACCGGCCGGCGAGCGATACCACCCGGCCGTAATCCCCGAACGCCTTCCAGCCTCGGCCCGCCAAGGATTCCGCGACGGCGCGCAAAATCGAGCCGGCCACAACTGCCGCACAGACGGCGCGGAAAGGGAGCGCCCGAAAGTGCTTGGCAGAGTAGTGTAACAAACTACGATACCAATAAAAGTGCCGCATCTCCACTGATAAGCGAGAGAGCGAATGGCCGCCCGAATGCTTTGCCAAAGCCTCGGGCACGTAGTACGAAAGGAAACCGGCGGCGGCCATTCGCCGGCACAAGTCGACGTCTTCAAACCATAGAGGCCAAAAGCTTTCGTCAAAACCACCCAACTCCTGCCAGACCGCGCGCCGGAGCATGAGAAAAGCGCCCGCCGGCTGTTCCACGGCACACTCCCGGTCATACGGGAGATCCAGGCCACGGTAGCGGCGATTCACCGGATTTCGCGGCCAGATTTTGTTTAGCACGAGAGCTTCCAGAATCAGGGCGGCAGGGGTGGGGAGCGAGCGGGCCATGAAGCCGATCTGTGGTTTTCCACGTGCGTCCAGCAGACAACCGCCGGCGGCGGCATGCGGCGGTTGGCAGGCTGCGCGCAAGCGATCCAGGCCGCTGAGGATCACGGCATCCGGATTCAGCAGGAGCACATAGGGGGTATTCAGAGCGGCAAAGCCTTGATTTGCAGCGGCGGCGAATCCTCGATTTTGCGGATTGGCCAGCACTGTTACGCCGCGGCGGTTGGCCTCGGCCACGGTGCCGTCCCGGGAGGCGTTGTCCACCACCACGATTTGGGCGCCGGTGGCTAGGGCGGCGTCGAGACACGGCCCGATTTCCTGCTCCGAATTATAGGTGACGACTACAATTCCTACGTCGCGCATGAGTCATTCCGCCCCACTGCCTGTGAGCAGGAAGTACAGGCGCCAATACAGGTCGCGGCCGGCGGCGGGCTGCAGGAGGCGCAACAGCCGTTCCTGAGGCCGGATGACGTCCCCGAGGACTTGCGGCGGGAGTGGCTGGGAGCGGGCACGTAGCGCGCGGAAACGCCACAATCCTTCGAGCTTTCCCCGGCACCAGGCCAGGCCGGCTCCATGCCGCAGCGCCACCAGGCCCCAGAGCGATTGGCCGGCCAGAATCGGCCAAAGCCAGCGCAGCAGCAGGCGCCGCGGATAGTGCCGCGCCAGCAGGAACACCTGGTTGCGGGCGATGCGGCGCACCACGGCGTGGTGCCAGCGCCCCAGCGATGCACTACCCACGTGATACGCCACAGCCTCGGGCACATATTCGCCTGTGAGACCGAGGGCCGCCGCGCGCAGGCCGAAATCCACGTCTTCCAGGTAGGACTCGAAACTGGTATCCAGCATTCCCACGCGGCTGAAAATTTCAGTGCGAAACAGAGCTGCGGTCCAGGGCGCGGACGAAATGGCGCGGGCTTGTTGGAAGGCGGAATCGTACGGTAGCCCGTTTCCGGCGCGCCAGGACGTAGCCGCGCGGGAGAGCAAATCGAAAGTGGCGTCAAGGCGGGCGGGATCCTGTTGTTTGAGAATCCTTCCGGTGGCGAACCAGGCGCCGCGCGCGGCCAGCTTTTCGAAATAATCGGGATCGAGCGTGACGTCGGTATTCAGCACCGCCGTGAACTCAGTCGAGACCTCCGCGATGCCGCGATTGACGGCGGCGGCAAAGCCGGCGTTATATCCCATCGGAATGACGCGTGCGCCGCGGCGTTGCGCCAGCGCCGGACCGCCGTCGGCCGAGCTATTATCCACCACCAGGATTTCGGCTGGGGGCACGGTCTGGCAGGCAAGCGAATCGAGCAGGGATTCGAGGAGTTGTTCGCCGTTCCAGAGCGGGACGATGGCGCTGATGCGGGTCGCGCTCATCCGAGCAGGCCTCTGGCGCTGGGGTCGGCAGGATTCGTGGGACAGGCCCCCGGCGCATCGACCGAACTCAAGAACTCTTCACCCAGTCCGGCCCTGCGAGCCTCATGCCAGAGGTAGGCTTCCGTGATATTCGATTCGGCCTCGGGCGCAACAACCAAATCCATTCTCTCAAATCGGCCGCGGTTAGACTCGCGCCGCTCGCCCCTCCTCACCGCGGAAATCGGTATTTCGCCAGGACTTTTGCGTAGGGATGGGTTCCAAGGTGGCTTTGTTCGAATTGGCCGATCTTTTGTTTTCAATGAGTTAGTTGGTTCGTTCCCTACGGACGTTTGAGCGAAGGACAGGGGGCTGGTTGCACGGACTTGGTTGAGGGAGGCGGCGTTCGACAGTGAGAGGTACGTGCGTCGTGGCGACATCTGTGTACCGCCACCAGCATAGAACACGGCTGTGGGCGGAAGATGGTAAACAGCGTGTTTTCAGCAACCAATGCTTGTGACTGAAAAAGGTTTGCTCCGTTTCGCGGCTCAGCCAGCAGGACAATGGGCGGTCGCGGCGCGATTCCGTCCCCCCATATCCGACGCGCACCCGCGCTGCCCCGTCCGCCCGACGGCCCACCTAAAGCTCCGCCCCGCGAGCGCCGATATGTCCTACTGATAGAGCTTTCTAATGTTCGCAATCATCGGCATTCTGGCCGTATTCGGCGCGATCGTTGGCGGTTACCTGATGGAGCACGGCAACTTGAAAGTGCTCATGCAGCCGGCCGAGTTACTCATCATCGGCGGTGCGGCATTGGGCACGGTACTGATCGCCAATCCCCTTCCGATACTGATCGCCATGAGCAATGGCATAAAAAGCGTTTTCGGCGGCAGCAGGTTCACCGAGGCTTTCTATCTCGATCATCTCAAAATGATCTACGAGTTGTACAACTACGCCCGCAAATCGGGTACCGCCAAACTGGAAGAGGATATCGACAAGCCCGAAAAGAGCCAGATCTTCTCCAAGCACCCCGACTTTCTGAAAGACCATCATGCGGTCGCATTCTTGTGCGACACCTTGCGCATGGCCGTGACCGGCGGCGTGGATGTGATGGAAATCGATTCCATGATGGAGATCGATCTGGAAGTTCACCAGCACGAGTCCTCCCAGCCCATCCAGGCGCTGTCCACCATGGCGGATGCGCTGCCCGGTTTGGGTATCGTGGCGGCGGTGCTCGGCGTGTGCATCACCATGAGCTCGCTGGGCGGCCCGAAAGAGGAAATCGGACACAAAGTGGCCTCCGCGCTGGTAGGCACCTTCCTCGGCATTCTGATGTGTTACGGATTGTTCGGACCGATCTCCTCGGCTATGGGCAAGGAGCAGGAATCGGAAGGCCGCTATTACGGATTCCTGCGCATGGCCTCGCTGGCGTTTGTCAAGGGAGTGTCGCCCATGATGGCGGTGGAACTGGCGCGCCGTTCCATTCCCCACGGCGTGCGGCCCAGTTTTCAGAAAATGGAAACGACCTGCCGCAGCGCCGGAGCGGGAGGAACTCCCGCCAAGAAGTAGCCAATTGACCGATCTGAAACCATGATGCCCGGATCTGAAATGAATGACGAGCCCGATGCGCCGCCGCAGGCGCCGGCGGAACGCCGCCCCATCATCGTCGTCAGGAAGAAAAGCGCCAGCCACGGAGGGCGCCATGGCGGTGCATGGAAAGTGGCGTACGCGGATTTCGTCACCGCCCTGATGGCCCTGTTCATCGTGCTCTGGCTGATGGGCTCCGACAAGGAAATCAAGGAGGCCATCGCGCAGTACTTCCGCAATCCCGGCGCGTCCGGCAAGCTCACCGGTTCGTCCGCTCCCGGCGTCGGCACCGCTCCGCTCGAAATTAAAAACGACGACATGCCCAAACTCAAGGAGAAGATTGAGCAGGTTCTGAAAAGCCTGCCAAACTTCAAGAGTCTGCGGGACAACGTTGAGTTGACCATCACCCCGGACGGCCTGCGCATCGAGCTGCTGGAAAACGCCAAAGGCATGTTCTTCGAATCCGGCAAGGGCGTTCCCACCGAAAGCGGTTCGGAGCTGCTTGCCAAGCTGGCCGAAGAGTTGGGCAAACTGCCGAACAATCTTCTGATCGAGGGCCATACCGACGCCAAACCGTTCGGCAGCGGCAACACCTATTCCAACTGGGAGCTTTCAAGCGACCGCGCCAACTCCGCCCGCCGCCTGATGGAAACGAGCGGCCTGCGCCCAGGCCAGGTAGCCCAGGTGCGTGGCTTCGCCGACCGCCAGTTGCGGCATCCCGAGGACCCGGAAAACCCCTCCAACCGGCGCGTCTCGGTGATCGTGCAGTATCAGGAGCAGCCCGCGGCGGCAGCGTCCGGCGGTCATGATGTCAAACCTCCAGCCGGGAAGCCCGACGCCGAAAAAGCCGCCCAAGCCGGCGCTGCGAAACCAGGCAAGCCTTAATTCTCGTCATGGGGCGCGTGTTTCCGCTTCGCCGTTCTGCCTTCTGGATTCCGGCTTCCTCGACTTCCATATCCCGAAAGGATATCCAACCCCGGCGCCTACATGTACTCCGGAATGCGGATTCCCAGGATCGCCGCCGTGCGCTCCAACTGGCGGCGGAAGAAATCCGTCATCCATAGAAGGAACACCTTCTTCTCGCGGTTGGGTTCCTGCAGGATGGGGTACTGGTGGTAGAAATTATGGAACGCCTGCGCCAGCGAAAACGCGTACTTGGCGACGTGCGCCGGCTCGCCCGCGGTCACCGCCTTTTCCAGCGCCGAGTCGGCTTTGGATGCCGCCAGCAACATTTGCCAGGCGTCTTCGCTCTGTAGTTGCCGGCTCATCGCTTCGCCCTTCAGCTCGGCCGCGAAATCCGGCACCTTTTCGCCGCGCTCTTCCAGCTTGCGCAGAATGTTGCGCGCCCGCACCGCGGCGTATTGCAGATACGGGCCGGTTTCCCCTTCGAAGCTCAGCGCTTCCTGCAAATCGAAAGCGATCACGGAGGTGCGGGTGAACTTGAGCAGAAAATAGCGCAGCGCGCCGATCGCAATCTGCGCCGCCACCCGCTTCTGCTCGTCGGGCGGGGAATCGGCGTGCCGCGCCGCCACTTCTTCCAGCGCCTTCGATATCAGTGTATCCATCAGGTCGTCGGCTTTGACTCCCCGCCCTTTGCGTCCGGAAACTTCCACGTAGGGCCGTTCCCGGTCCTCGTCGGAGAGAGAGATTCCCAGGTCGGCGCAGCAACGATGGGAAAGCGCCACCATTTCGTAGGAAAAGTGGATCGATTCCGCCGCCTGCCGTTCGTAGCCGAGCGCGCGCAGGCCGGCGGAGACCACGTCCTGAAGATAGCTCTGGCGCGCATCGATCACGTTGTAGACGCGGCTGGCGCGGCCAAACTGCGGCGCGGGCTCCTCGTTCGGCGTGTCGCTGGTCACCCAGAGCACGCGGCCATCCGCATACCGCTGAAACGGCTGGTAATAAAAATCCTTGCCCAGCAGCCCGAATTTCCAGAGCTGGTAGGCGATATCCTTGCCCACGTAGGTCACCGTGCCGCCCGAGCGCACGATCACCTTGCCTTCCTCGGAGAGCCCCGGCATCACCCAGCAGCCAGCGTTCTTGCCCTCCGGTTCCAGGTAGATGGCCTTGCGCTCTTTCAGCAGTTCGAACGCCGCCGCCCAGAACTGCAAGTGCAGAATCTCGCTTTCGCGCGGAAGTACGTCGTACTCGACGTCCAGCCGCAGCATGGTGGCCAAGTGCGCCCGCACGATGGCATCGGCGACAATGTCGCCCAGCTCCGCCAGCTCGCCCGAGCCCGCTTCGATGGCGTGCAGGGTTTCCGCCCGCCAGTCGAGCGCCTCGGCATGATCCTGGTAATACGTGGTGGTGCGCGCGTACAGGTCCCAGCAATAGTAATCGAAGCGCACCGCCGGGTCGGCCAGTATGAGCCGCACTTCGGCCGGGCCCTTGCCTTCCAGGTAATGGAAGCCCACCACCACGTCGGCCACCTGGACGCCGGTATTGTCGATGTAGTTCTGCGCTTCCACGGTTTCGCCGCGCGCCCTCAGCATGCGCACAAAGGTGTCGCCCAGGGTGGCGTTGCGCAGGTGGCCGATGTGCGCCGCCTTGTTGGGATTAATATTGGTGTGCTCGACGATCAGCTTGCCGCCGGTTCCGGACGGCGCCAGCGCATCGCCCGCCAGCAGCGCCAATCCGTATTCGCCCCGGTCCAGCCGGATATTCAGATAGCCGTTGCCCGCCACTTCCATGGCGCCCACGCCCGGGATCGGGCCAATCTCGTTCGCCAGCTCCTTGGCAATCTTTCTGGGCGCCTGCCGCAACTGTTTCGCCAGTTGAAAGGCCACCGGCACGGCCATTTCGCCGAACTCGCTTTGCCTCGGCTGTTCGATGGCGACCGCCAGGTCGATCCCATAACGGACCTCGATGTGCGCGCGAAAGGCGCTCGAAACCTGCTTTTCGATGGAATGGAACACGGGAATCTACGAGTATAGCGAAATCTGGTATTCCGCTCCCTTGCGCCCGGCCGAATGGGTGCTGAACCGTTTTGGGGATTCCCCCGTATTCAACCCGCCAACCGCTCCCTGGCGGTCGCGGCTTCCGTTACAGGCGCCACGTGTTTGCATGTAGTTACAGACCGCGACCGCCAGGAGGCGGTGGGCGATCGCCCATTCTCCCCAAAACGGTTCAGCACCAGGCCGAATCCTCACAACCGCGGCCGGGGCAGCTTGACGGCCTGCCACGGCAAAGCGCCCCTGCGTCTCAAGTGCCGGCGGAAAACCTTGTCGACCGCCGTCACGTAGAGCGTCTACATGTCGGGGCCTCCAAAGACGACATTGGAAATATCCGCGGTGGAGGGTTTGCAGCGTGTAATTGTCGGCGCCGGCGCAGGCAGCCAGCAGCACGAGTCCGAGACTCAATCGAGAGGTCGTCACCCATCCAATATATGCTCGATGGAATCGCCGGCCCGCCCGTCATCCGGCCGGTTCCAAAATTACCATAAGCTCCTTTTATTATCGGTAACTGTAGCGATATTTTACTTGATTATCGATTACTTTAGCGCTACATTAACGGAGAAAGCCTTCGGGCAAGTCTTGCAGGAGCGTGCGAAATGCTTCGCCTCGTAGCGTGTAGCGTTCTTTTTTGCTTTCTGGCGGCGGTGGCGCCCGCCCAAGAAGTCACAGGCTCGATCACCGGCTCGGTAGCGGATGCCAGTGGCAGCGCCATCGTCGGAGCCACCGTCAAGCTGGTCTCCGAGCAAACCGCGGCAGTCTTTGCCGCAAACACGAATGCCGAAGGCAACTTCGTCTTTACGGCCGTTCGGCCGGGTCTCTATGCGGTCAGCGCGGAACATCCCGGCTTCAAGCAGTACAGGAAGGAGCATATCGAACTGACGCCAGGCGCCACGCTGGGCGTCGGCACGCTGGCCCTGGAAGTCGGCTCGGTCAACGAATCGGTGGTGGTGCATGCGGAAGGCAGCATGGTGCAGACCGCGACCAGCGAGCGCTCGGGCATCGTCACCAGCTCCGAGGTTCAGGATCTGACGGTTTTGAACCGCGACTTCACCAGTTTCGCCGAGTTGCAGCCCGGGGTGGTGATCACGGTGGGCGCGCAGGTCCAGACCTTCAGCGGCAACAACACTTTCAACGTGGACGGAGGGCGCTCGACGGAAAACAACATTCTGATCGACGGTTTGCCCTCGAACAATACCAACCAGAGCAACGACAACACCACCATCAGCCTGGACAACACCCAAACGGTGGAAGTCAAACTGACGAACTTTCAGGCCGAGTACGGACGCAACAACGGCTTTACGGTAATCGCCGTCAGCAAATCCGGAACGCAACAACTGCATGGCCAAATGTACGCCTACGAGCGCAACGAAGCCCTGAACGCCAACAACTTCTTCAATAACCTGCAGGGCATCAAGCAAACCCCCGATCGCGTGTCCACTTTTGGACTGAATTTGGGCGGCCCGCTACGCATTCCCCGCGTGCCTGCGACCAAGGGGAAGATGTTTTTCTTCATCTCGTCGGAAGCTATCCGCGAACTGCGGCCCAAGGGCATTGTGGATCTCACGGTTCCAACCGCGCTGGAGCGGGCGGGTAACTTCACTCAATCCGGCCTTAACGCGAAGCCGGTCGCGGCCGGAGGCGCCGAGGTCACCGTCAAGGACCCGACCACGGGCATCGCCTTTCCGGGCAACATTGTTCCAACCAGCCGAATCGTCCCCTCGATGACGAACTATCTCAACCTGCTGCCGCTGCCGAACTACGTCTCGACGGCCGACCTGGCGCTTTCCAAATGAACCTACAACTATATCATCCAGGAGAGCCTCAACTTGACGAATTGTTTGCAAAGCGCGCGGCTCGACTATAACTTCAACGACAAGACGAATTTCTACGCGCGTTTCAATTACTGGTACGAGGACCAGCAGGGCAGCGCCGTGTCGGCCGACAACACGACCTGGGGATGGCTGGATCAGCACTATACCGCCATCACTCCCACCGGGGTGATTTCGCTGACTCATATCTTCTCTCCCACCTTGATTTTTCAGGGCAACGTGGGTTATTCGCAGTTCAGCGAAAACGGCCCGCCGCTGAACCCGCAAGACCAGGTGGCGCGCGAGCGCTCGACCGTGGGCTGGACCATTCCGCAGCTTTATCCCAACGTGAACCCTTATAACCTGGTGCCCGCGGCCACCTTCGGGGTGAGCGATTCCGCCAACCCGTCTTACGCTTCACGCTACCCGCTGGAGGGGGTCGAGAACACGTATAACGCGACCGCCAGTATCACCGAAATCCACGGCGACCATACCATCAAAGCCGGCATCTATCCCGAGCATTGGGCCGCCATGAAGGGCCTCAACGCCGCCAATTTCGCCGGCACCATGAATTTCACCCAGGACAACAACGACCCGATCGACAGCGGATACGCTTACAGCAACGCGCTGCTGGGAGTCATGGACCAGTACACCGAACCCTCCAACCGCTTCCCCATGTATGAATTCAACAGCAGCCTGGAGTGGTACGTGCAGGACACCTGGAAGGTAAGGCACAACTTGACCATCGATGCCGGCCTCCGATTCGGCTGGGCCACGCCCTGGCACGCCAACCACAACCAGGAAGCCGCGTTCGTGCCGTCCGCGTGGAACACTTCCGCGGTTCCAAAGTTCATTCAACCCGTCACGGTGAACGGCAAGCGGCAGGGCGAGGACCCGTACACCGGCGCCATTACGCCGGCCGTGACAATCGGCGCGATCGCGCCGGAGTCGCCTACCTATACGGATGGAGTGGTAAACCGGCTCACCGACCCGAGCTACCCGGAAGGCATGCGCAAAACCGACGGCATCAAAACCGGACCGCGGCTGGGCTTCTCCTGGGACCCGTTCGGAAAGGGCAAAACCGCCATCCGGGTGGGCGGCGGTGTATTTTACGATTTTCATGAAGTAGACAATTACGGCTACGGCTATGAGTTCAGCACGCCACCCTTGCAGTTCAATCCGATCATCTATTACACCTATCTCACCAACCTGGCCGGGGCCCAAGGTTATGTCTTCCCCAGCAACGTGGTGGGGTTCGATGCGAACCGCAAAATCCAGACGACCTACAACTTCAGTTCCGGCATCCAGCAGGAGATCGGATTCGGCACGGTCGTCGACGTCGCCTATGTGGGCGCCCTGGGCCGCCACCTGATCATCGCCGAAAACCTGAACAGCGAGCCATTGGGCACGGACTATCAGCCACAGAATCTGGACGCCACCAACAGCAACAAGGTGCTGCCTTCGCAATTCATGCGGCCCTATCAGGGATGGGGCAACATCACTTACTACTTCGACGGCGGAAACTCCAGTTATCACTCGTTGCAGACCCAAGTGCGCCGCCGCTACAAGAACAACCTGACTTACGGAGCACTGTGGACCTGGTCGAAGGTCATGGACTACACCGACACGGAGACTTCCTCCAGCAGCACCCAGGTCAGCTCGCTGATCAACCCGAAAATCTGGAATTATGGCGAAGCGGGCTACGACCACACTCACATCCTGCGCATCTACTGGACTTACAACCTGCCGCGCGCCGCCCGTTACCTGGGAAACAGCAGGCTCGCGCGCGGGGTGTTCGACAACTGGACGGTTTCCGGCATCTTCACCGCCCAGAGCGGCGCGCCGCTCAGCATCAGCATGGGTTATTCGCCGTCCCAAGACGTGACCGGCAGCGCGACCGATTCCGGACGAGCGATCCTGGTAGGTAATCCCGTGCTGCCCAAGGGCCAGCGCGGCGGCCCCGGCCTGCTGGCGTTCAACGCGGCCGCCATCGCCGCACCCAACTACGCCCAGTGCGAGACCGCCAACCCGCCGTTCATCTGCTGGGGCAATGCGAACAAGGACGTCTTCCGCGGTCCCGGCATCGACAACTGGGATACGTCGCTGTTCAAGAATTTTCCCATCACCGAGCGCTGGCGCGCGCAATTCCGCGTGGAAGCCTACAACATCTGGAACCACGCCCAGTTCACCACCGTGAATACAACGGCTTCCTTCAATGCCGCCGGCGTAAACACCGCGGGAACCTTCGGCGAATATACCGCGGCGGGCAATCCCCGCCAGTTGCAACTGGCCTTACGCCTGCAGTTCTGACGGCCAGGTTGGCGGTTCCAGGTTGCAGTCGCATTATTTGTACCACAGCAGCGGCTGGCGCACGGGCCAGTTGCGGAGAACTTCCTCCTCGGTGGGATCGTCCTTCAGCCGCTTCCACAGGGCCAGGTATTCGGGCTTGTCGAGGGCCAGGCCGGCAAACAAGAGGCTGGGCTGGCGCACCGGCCATTGGTCGAAATACATCACGTCCGGCGGCTTGATCCATTTTTTCTTGTCTTCCAGGTAGGGGTACATCCAGGCGACGGCTCTGTCGATGCCGCGGCCGTCGGGAAGCTGCCACTTCCAAAGGTTGTCCTCGCTGGTCGACAGTGTCTGAACCACAATCGACACCACGTCGAGGTTGAAGATGGAGTAACCGTACGGCTTGGTGCGGGCCAATTCCTGGGGGAAACTGCCGTCGCCGGCCTCCTGGCCGGGGATGAGAAGGGTTTTGTAGCGCGTGCGGCACCAGTCGGTGACTTCGCGATTGCCGGTAAGGCGGGCGAAAGCGGCGGCCTGCGCCACCCAACAAGTGCCGTGGTTGTTTTTGGCGTCGCGCTCTTCGATACCGTTCTTGCTGGTGCGCATCCATTCCAGGTAAGCGGCAAACCAATCCGCCACGCCTTGGCGATCGGCCGGCGCCAGCGCGAGCTCGCCGGCGGCGCGCGCCACTTCCACCAGGTGCAGGGTATCGATGATGCCGGTTCCGCGGCCTTTGGAGACGCCGTGGATGGCCTGCGCGTATTGCAGGTTGGGGTTCATGCGGGTAGCGTCGGAGACGAACCAGGCGCGCAGATGGAGGGCGGCGTGTTCGGCGTATTTCGGCCGCCGGGTGAGCTTGTAAGCCGCGGCCAGGGCGGGCACGATGAGGCTCAGGCGGACCATGGCGCGGCGATGCTCGACGAAATTGGCCGGGTTGGATTCGCCGTCGCGACGGATGTAAGGGCCGCCGGGATTCTTCGGGTCGGGCCACCAATAATCGCCCTCGGAGAAAAAGTCGTGCTTGCCGCCCGGACTGCGGGGCGAGGTGGAGGACGTGATGGTGACGGGTGGCGCGGAAAGGTATCGCTCGGCGGCGGGAATGACTCGCGGCCACTCGATGGCGGCGAGATCGAAGCGTTCGTCCGCGCCCAGCCGCCCGGCGGCGCCGAAGGCCGCGGCAGCGCCCAGAAACTCCCGTCTGTTCATAGTAATAACCTTATTTTAGCGCTAAATGATAGTCGGTGTGCACCGGCGATCCGCGGCTCACACCAGCCCGAGTTCTTTCCCTACCCGCCGGAACACTTCCAAGGCCCGATCCAGTTCGGCGAGGGTGTGTGTGGCCGTGACGATGGTGCGCACGCGCGCTTTGTCGCGAGCCACGGTGGGGAAGCCGATACCGGTGGCGAACACGCCATTGTCAAAGAGCCTGCGCGACAACTCGTGGGCCAAGCGCGCCTCTCCGGTGATTACCGGAGTGATGGGCGTTTCGCTGGCGCCGGTGCGGAAGCCGGCCTCCGCCAGGCCTTGCTTGAAGTAGCGGGTGTTGGCCCAGAGAGCGTCGATGCGCTCGGGCTCCTGCTCCAGCACATCGAAGGCGGCCAGGCAGGCGGCCGCCACGGCGGGCGGATGGGAGGTGGAAAAAAGGAAAGGCCGGGCGCGATGGTAGAGGAACTCGATCAAGTCACGGCTGCCGCAGACGTAGCCGCCCAGCACGCCAATGGCTTTCGACAGCGTCCCGACCTGGATATCCACCTTGCCGTGCAGGCCGAAGTGGTCTACGGTGCCGCGGCCGTTGCGGCCCAGCACGCCGGAAGAGTGGGCGTCGTCGACCATCATGATGGCGCCGTGGCGGCCGGCCGCTTCCGCCAGGCCGGGCAGCGGGCCGATATCGCCATCCATGGAGAAAACACCGTCGCTGATGAGCAGTTTGTGGCCGGGCAGGGAATCGAGGTCGCTCAGAATGTGCTCGGCCGCGGCGACGTCTTTGTGCGGGAAGACGTGGATCTTGGCGCGGGAAAGGCGGCAGCCGTCGATGATGCTGGCGTGGTTCAACTCGTCGGAAACGATGTGGTCTTCGGCGGAGAGAATGGCGGACACGGTGCCGGCGTTGGCGGCGAAACCGGATTGGAGCACCACCGAAGCTTCCACGTTCTTGAACGCGGCGATGCGTTCTTCGAGTTCCATGTGCAGCTTCATGGTGCCGGAGATAGTGCGGACGGCGCCCGAGCCGACGCCGTAGCGGCGCACGGCTTCGAGCGCCGCCTCGCGCAGCTTGGGATGCGTGGTCAGGCCGAGATAATTGTTGGACGCCAGGTTGATGACTTCCTTGCCATCATAACGGGACATGGCCGCGGATTCGGACTCAAGAACGCGCAGCCGCTGATAGGTGCCGGCCTGGCGCCATTCATTCAACTGGTCGCTGAGGAAAGAAAGAGGTTGAGCCATCCATTTGAGTCTAACGCCGGGAACCAGTCCGAGCCGCAACCAAAGGCGCGGTGGCGATACATTGGTGGCTGTATGGTAGCAAACGCGTTCTTTGGTAAATCCGAGAAACCCACCGAAAATGAGCTGGCGCGGGAGTTGGGCGCCGCAAAGGCAATCTGGGACCAACTGCTGGCCGAACTGGCGGAGGAATGCGATCTCGTCACGCGGGAGTGGAACTCCTATTCCCGCCAAGCCGGATGGTCGCTTCGGCTGAAACGGGGAGAGCGCAACATTGTATATCTGTCGCCGGGCCGCGGCTGCTTGGTGGCATCATTCGCGCTCGGTGACAGGGCGGTTCGGGCAGCGCGGGAAAGCAATCTGCCCAAGAGGGTGATGCAGATTATCGAAGAAGCAAAACGGTACGCCGAGGGCACGGCGGTCCGGCTGGAGGTCAACGGACCGAGGGACATAGCGGCTATTAAGAGACTGGTGGCGATCAAGCTGGAGAACTGAATCGAATAGCTCGGCTGACCGCCTCGACAGTGCTATCATGAGCGATCAGCCAAAATTTCAGTGCCATGACTTTGCCGCGGCTCTACCCGATTCTGGATACCGGCGCGCTTGGCCGGCGCGGGCTCACACTCGCGGCCGCCGCCGAAGCCTTCCTCCAGGGCGGCGCGCGGATTCTGCAGATCCGCCACAAGGGCCACTGGAGCCGGGCGGTACACCAGGACGCGAGCCGGGTAGCCGAGCTCTGCCGCCAGTTCGGCGCCATCCTGATCGTAAACGACCGCGCCGATTGCGCCCGCCTTCTCTCCGCCGGGCTGCACCTGGGGCAGGACGATCTGGCCCCGGCCGACGCGCGCAGCGTGGTGGGCGCCGGCGCGGTCATCGGTTTTTCCAGCCATAATGCCGGCCAGCTCGCCGCCGCGGCCGGCGAGCCTGTCGATTACGTGGCCCTCGGACCGGTCTTCTCCACTTCTTCCAAGCAGAATCCCGACCCGGTTGTCGGACTCGAGGAATTCCGCCGCTGCCGCGCTTTGATTTTGAAACCGATGGTGGCCATCGGAGGCATTACGTCCGCCAACGCGCCCGCCGTTTTCGATGCCGGCGCCGATGCGGTGGCCGTCATCGCGGACCTGCTGCCCGACCCGGCCACTTCCGGCTCGCTGCGGCAAAGGATGGAAGAATGGCTAGCCATCGCCAATCGATGAATTCACAGTTTCGCGGCCGCGGGCAGAGTCCCCGGCCAGTTCGCTATACTTTCTCTTTTTGGCAACGAAAGGCGACACTTTAAACTTATGTCCAATTTATTGGTACGCAAGCCCCTGAGCATGCTTCTGGCGGAGGCCGGAGAAACCGGCTCGCACAGTCTGAAGCGCACGCTGGGAGTTTTTCAGCTCACCGCCTTGGGCGTTGGCGCGGTCATCGGCGCCGGCATTTTTGTGCTGGCGGGCCTGGGCGCCCACTATGCCGGGCCGGGCCTGATGCTCTCCTTTATTCTGTCGGGGCTGGGGTGCGCGTTCGCGGGACTGTGTTACGCGGAGTTCGCCGCCATGATCCCGCTGGCCGGCAGCGCGTATACCTACGCGTACGCGAGCCTGGGCGAGATTTTCGCCTGGATGATCGGGTGGGACCTGACGCTGGAATACGCCATGGGAGCCAGCACGGTATCTTCGGGATGGTCGAACCACTTCGTGGCACTGCTGGATATTCTTCACATCAAGATGCCGCTGTGGCTGGCCTACGATCACTGGACTGCGTTACGCACGGCGGAAGACATGATCGCGCGGCAGATGGCGCAAACCGACAGCTCCCTGGTTCCGGGCACGCAGGCGTTTATGACGAGGGTCGGCGCGATTCTGGCCAAGGGATCGCCGGAGCTGCTGCGGCGGGCGCACGAACTGTTGGGGGCGCCCCATATTCTCGGGGTTGAGTTTGGTTTCAATCTTCCGGCGCTGCTCATCGCGCTGATCATTACGGCGATTCTCACCGTCGGCATTCAGGAGAGCGCGCGCTTCAACGCCACCATCGTGGTGGTCAAGGTGACGGTGGTGCTGTTCATCATCGGCCTGGGTATCCACTACGTACACCCGAGCAATTGGGGAACGAGTTGGTCTTCGTTTGCGCCCTACGGCTTTTCCGGTATCGGGGCCGGAGCGGCGTACGTGTTTTTCGCATACATCGGGTTCGACGCCGTCTCCACCACGGCGCAGGAAGCCAAGAATCCGCAACGCGACTTGCCCATCGGCATCATCGCATCGCTGCTTTTGTGTACGATCCTCTATATAGCGGTGGCGGCGGTGCTGACGGGTATGCTGCCGTGGCAGGAAATCAATATCGAGGCTCCCCTGGCGAGGGCCTTTCTGGACCGGGGGCTGGTCGTGGCCGCCGACGTCATCACGGTTGGCGCGCTGGCGGGGTTGACGAGCGTGATGCTGGTCATGCTCCTCGGCCAGACGCGGGTGCTCTATGCCATGGCGAACGACGGTCTTCTGCCGAAGAAGTTTTTCGCCGACATTCACCCTCGCTTCCGCACGCCGTGGAAAAACACCATCCTGGTGGGCATTTTGGCCGGCGTGGTGGGCAGCATCACTCCGATTGAAAATATCTCGAAGATGGTGAACATCGGAACGCTGCTGGCATTTGTGATTGTGTGTATCTCGGTGCTGGTGCTGCGCCGCACCAATCCCGGCCAACCGCGGCCGTTTCGCACCCCATGGGTGCCGGTGGTGCCGATACTCGGCATCGTATTCAACGGCTATATGATGTACAAGCTGAGCTGGATCAATTGGACCCAACTGATGATCTGGCTCGCGATCGGCGCGGTAGTGTACTTCGGCTACAGCCGTCACCACAGCCGGGTGCGGGAGAAGCTGGCGCCGTAGCCGAGCGTTGCCCAAAGTCGGACTGAATGGCTTGGAGGCGGAGACAAGAGCACCCAGGTGTCGGATATTACGAAAGCGAAGGACCGCTGGAAAGACTACAATGCCTAAACGGACAGTCGACTTTCGAGAAACTCTTCTTGCCGACCTGGCCGATCCGCAGGAGGCTGCGAACTATCTGAACGCGGCCTTCGAGGATTAGGAGCAAATGGCCCTCGTTGCTCTCCGCGACGTAGCCGAGGCGCACCAAATGGCGCGCGTGGCCGGAGAAGCGGGCGTGGCAAGAGAGGCTTTGTATCGAATGCTGCGCGACACAGGCAACCCGACCTACAGCAACCTTGTCAAGATCCTTGGCGCCGTCGGATTAAAGATCTCATTTATGCCTGCCGATCGGGCTGACGATGTTGAGGATCTGAAATCAAGCTAATGGCGTTCAGGCCCCTGCGTCAGTGCTTGACCGGCGGGCCTTCCCTGGTTTTGCTGTCGTCTAGCGGCGGAAGCGCCTTGGTATCCACGTCGCCGAAGGTGATCTCGGAATCGGCCGAGTATTTGCGATAGATGCGAAACTGCTCGTCGTTGCGGCTCAGGTAGCCGTCGCCGGCCATGGTGATCACCGATTTCAGCGGCAGCAGGAAGGTGTGGCCGCTCAGCTCCACGTAATCGTAGTAGAGCCGGGTTTCGGCGGCCTTGACGGGAAAATCCGCCGGGATATTTTCGGCTTTCACGGTGACGCACATCACCTGGTGCGTGTTTTTGTCCAGCATCACCAGGCCGCTGTAGGCCGGGACCACAACGCGGTCGGTGCCCTGGGCGCGGATTTCATAGTGCGAGTTGGGCTGTTCGATGAAATAGCTGAAAACCATCACCGGGCGCCGGTCGAGGTAAGACCAGCGGGCCCATTCGAAACGCGCGTGGCTGGAAGGGTCGAAAATGCCGGCCATCATGCTGCCGAAATCGCCGAAGGATTTGGCTCCGCCCACCTTTTCGTAATCCTGGCTGGTGATGCGGTTGTCGATCAACATCAGCTTGTACTGCTCTTTCTGCTGGAAGTAGCTGAGGCGAATCTGCAGGGTATCCTGATCGCGCCAATCCGGCGCGCCGCCGGATCGCGGCATGGGCGCGGCCGAGCGCCGCACCACTTCGGTACAGATGAAATCCGGCAGGCTGCGGGTGTAGTTGAAGGCGTACTCGCGGGCCTCCTGAATCAGGCGGCCTTGTTCGGTGGCAGAAGGCGGCGGGGGCTGCTGGTAGACGGGGGCGGCCGTGGTCATCGCCGAGGAGGGCTCCGGCAGGCTCGCCGATTGATCGCGCAGCGCCTCGAGGGCGTGCAGGGTTTTCGCCCCGATGCCGATGCTCTGAAGCTGCTCGATTACGCGGTCGTCGAGGCGGTCGGTCAACTTCACTTTGGCGAGGTAAGCGGCGACGTCTTTATCGGGCAGGTTGGTTTTGACGGAGGAGCGCACGAACTCCACCACCTTCGATGCTGTCAACGTATCGGCCAGCGCAAGCGCGGCGCCGAGACACGCCATGGCCAAAACCCGGAAGCGCATACCTTTAGTCTCGCACGGGCCGGCTGGGGCCGATGCGCTACCATGGAATGGATCCTACGGACATCCCCGCGAATCTAAGAATGGTCGTATGTTGATCACCCGTAAAGCAGAATTTTCCGCATCGCACGTCTGCCGCAGCCCTCAGCTTTCCGAGGAGGAAAACCTGCGGCAATACGGGCCGGCCGCCAATCCGCGGGGCCACGGGCATAACTACGTGCTGGAAGTCACGCTTTCGGGCGAACCCCATCCGGTGACGGGCATGGTATTGGATTTGAAAGAATTAAAGGCGATTCTCGAGCGCGCAGTGGTGGCGCCCTACGACCACCGATTCCTGAACTACGAGGTTCCACCGTTCGACCGCGTGGTGCCGACCGCGGAGAATATCGCGCGCGACATCTGGCGGCGCCTGGAGCCGCACGTGGCGCGGGGCGGCATGCGGCTGCACGCCGTGAGAGTGTACGAAACTTCGGATTTGTTCGTGGACTATTTCGGAGAGGCGGCGGAAACATGTTCCGGGTAACCAGGCGCTACCGGTTCTCGGCGTCGCACCGCCTGCACGCTCCCTCGCTGAGCGATGAAGAGAATCGCCGCTTGTACGGGAAATGCAACAATCCGTTCGGCCACGGCCATAACTACATGGTGGAGGTGAGCGTCCACGGACCGGCCGACGAAACCACCGGCATGGCGGTGAATCCGGCCGTGCTGGACGCGCTCGTGGGCCGTCATGTGATCGCGGCGTTCGACCATCGCGACCTGTCGAGCGAGATCGATGCGTTTCACGGCTTGTCGCCCACTTCGGAGAACGTGGCGGTGGAAATTTGCCGGCGGCTGAAGAGCCATTGGCCGGAAGCGTTTCCGGGCGCGTGGCCGAAGCTGGAAAGAATTCGCATCGCGGAAACGGACCGCAACATCTTTGAGGTGAGTGCCGATGAAATCTAACAAGGCGGTCCTGAAGATGCCGCGCGGGAACGCTTCCTCGCGACCGCTGGCTCCGCTGGTGGAAGAGTTGATCAAGGGGTTGGGCGAGGACATCGGCCGCGAAGGTCTGCAGCAGACGCCGCGTCGCGTGGAGCAGGCGCTCCGGTTTTTGACCAGCGGTTACCAGGCCGATATCAAGAAGATCGTCAATGGCGCTCTTTATGAAGTGAAGTACGACGAAATGGTGATCGTGAAGGACATCGAGTTCTTCAGCATGTGCGAACACCACATGCTGCCGTTTTTCGGCAAGGTGCACGTGGCTTACCTGCCCAGGAACCGGGTGATCGGGCTGAGCAAGATCCCACGCATCGTGGATGCGTTCGCGCGGCGGCTGCAGATTCAGGAGCGGCTGACGCAGCAGGTGGCGGAAACCATCCAGCAGACGATCGACCCGGTCGGCGTGGGCGTGATCTGCGAAGCGCGCCACTTCTGCATGATGATGCGCGGGGTGGAGAAGCAACACTCCGGCGCGGTCACAAGCGCCATGCTGGGGGCGTTTCGCAATCGCAAGGAAACGCGGGACGAATTTCTCTCGCTGGTGCGGCAGCGCACGGCGTAACAGGCACGCAGCTTTCAGCCCGAGTTGACGCTTTGTCACCTTTTCGCGCGGTTTGAATCTCTACGGGCAGGGCCGCGCGGGGCCAGTTGCTGGCCGTACCGCTACAATGAAAAGCGGTGCCAGGCCTTGGAACGTGACACAGAGGTGGAACTCGCGCGGCAATTGATGGCCGGAGAGCCGGAGGCGTTCGATCGTTTTGTGGAACACTTTCGCGCCAAGATTTTCCACTATAGCCGGCTGATGTGCGGCCACCGGGAGGACGCCGAGGAAGTGGCGCAGGAGACCTTGCTTCGGGTGTTTGAAAATTTCGACCATCTCCGTGAACCGGAGCGGGTCCGCTCCTGGGTATTTCGAATCGCCAAGAACGCCTGCCTGATGAAGCGGCGGAAGAGCGTCTTCGCTCCGTCCCAGGAGCTCTCGCTGGACGAGTTTCTGCCGGCGATGAACCATGCCGGCGGCCGCGCTAAGATCGAGATCGCCGACTGGTCCCGACTGCCGGATCGCCAGTTGCTGGAAGGGGAGATGAAGGACGTGCTCGCGCGTGCCATCGGGGGGCTGCCGGAAAATTACCGTGCCGTCATCGTGCTGCGGGACATGGAAGAGTTGTCCACGCTGGAGACCGCCCAGGTCCTCGACCTGACGGAAGACGTCGTCAAGACGCGGCTGCACCGCGCCCGTTTGGCGGTCCGCCGGGAGGTGGACGAGTACTTGCGGGCGGACGGCCGGGCGCTTCCCGGCGGCGTGCGAGGAAAATCAGATGGAGTCCGATGAGCGCACCGAAAAATGCAAGGAAGTCTTCTCCCTGCTCTCCGAGTACCTCAACCTGGAACTTCCGCCCGACGCCTGCCAGCAGGTCGAGACGCACCTTGCCCGCTGCCCGCCTTGCATCGAGTTTGCCGAGAGCCTTCGCAAGACGGTGGACCTGTGCCACCACTACCTGCCGAGCGAAGTACCCGCGCCTTTAGGCAGGCAAGCTCGAGAGCAGCTCCTCGACGCTTACCAAAAGATGCTCGGCGCTCGAAAAAGCGCCGATTCACAAAACACTTGATCCGGCAGGTGGCACAGGCTTCAGCCTGTGTAGCTCAGCTCAAAGCACACAGACTGAAGGTCAGTGCCACCTATGGCTATCTGGACGCGTAGGAGCTGAGCACCTTCATGTAATTGGCGCGCTCGAAGGCGCGCGGCTGGGGCACGGAGTTGCGGCTCATGCTGCCTTGCATCTGCTTGATGGAATCGTATTCATGCTCGCCCAGCCAGAGGAGCAACTCGGTGGCGAGGGTATCGAGGTAGCTGATGCCGCGCTTGAGCAGGGCGGAGGTCAACATGGTCACTTTGGCGCCGGCCATGGCGGCCTTGACGATGTCGGTGACCGAGTGCGCTCCGCCGGTCAGGGCCAAGTCGGGTTTGACGTTGCCGTACAGGACCCCGATCCAGTGCAGGCGGAGCAGCAGCTCGTAGGGGCTGCTGAGCATCAGGTTGGGCACCACCTCAAGGGATTCGAGGTCGAAATCGGGCTGGTAGAAGCGGTTGAACAGCACCAGGCCGTCGGCGCCGGCGGCTTCCAGGCGCTTGGCCATGTTGGCCATGTTGCTGAAATACGGCCCCAGCTTCACCGCCACGGGAATCCGCACTTCCGCCTTCACCGCGCGGACCAGGTCGACGTAGGTGCGCTCGACATGGTCGGCGGAAAGGTCGGGGTCGACGGGGAGGTAGTAGACGTTGAGCTCGATGGCATCGGCGCCCGCCTGTTGCATCTGCTTGGCGTAGCCGATCCAGCCGCCCTTGGTGGTGCCGTTGAGGCTGGCGATGATGGGAATCTGGACGGCCTGTTTGCAGCGCGCGATGTGGGCCAGGTAAACCTCCGGCCCCATGACGCGGTGGGTGAGTTCGGGGAAATGAGTGATGGCCTCGGGAGAAAGCTCCGAGCCCTCGGTTAAGAAGCGGTCCAGCTCGTCGCTCTCGAGCTCGATCTGCTCTTCGAACATGGACTGCAGCACCACGGCCGCGGCGCCGGAATCCTCCATCCGGCGCACATTGCTCACCTCCTGGCACATCGGCGAAGAGGAGGCCACGATCGGGTTCTTGAGCTTCAGCCCGAGATAGGTTGTCGAAAGATCAATGGTTTTGCTCAGGTCGATCATTTCTTCACCTCCTGCGGCGCGGCGAAACTCTCGTGCGCCAGGTAGTCGTACAGCTTCCAGTGGGAGGCTACGTCTTCTTTCGCCTCCTCCAGCAGCACGCGGGCGTGTTCCGGATTGCTCTTGACCAGCATGGTGTAGCGGGTTTCGTTGTAGATGTAGTCCTTGAGCGGGATCGAAGGCGGACGCGAATCGAGCTGGAAGGGGTTCTTGCCCTGCGCCACCAGGTCGGGGTTGTAGCGGAACAGGGGCCAGTAGCCGGAGTTGACCGCGGCCTTCTGCTGCTCGAGGCCGTAGGCCATGTCATAGCCGTGGGCGATGCAATGGCTGTAGGCGATGATGATCGACGGCCCGTTGAAGGCCTCGGCTTCGAGAAACGCCTTGAGAGTGTGCATGTCGCCGGCGCCCATGGCCACGCGCGCCACGTAGACGCTGCCGTAGCTGACCGCCATCATGGCGAGGTCCTTCTTGCCGACGGGTTTGCCGGCGGCGGCGAACTTAGCGACCGCGCCGCGCGGCGTGGCTTTGGAGGCCTGGCCGCCGGTGTTGGAGTAGACTTCGGTATCGAGCACCAGGACGTTGACGTTGCGGCCGGAAGCGAGCACGTGGTCGAGGCCGCCGTAGCCGATGTCATAAGCCCAGCCGTCGCCGCCCAGAATCCAGACGCTCTTCTTGACCAGCGAATCGGCCACGCCCGCCAGGCCGCGCGCCTGGGCGGTATTGACGCCCTCCAACTTTTGTTTGAGCAGCCGTACGCGCTCGCGCTGGGCGAAGATGCCGGGCTCGGTGGACTGGTCGGCGTTGAGAATGGCAGCGGCCAACTCGTCGCCGATCGCACCCCCCATCCGCGCCACCAGCTCGCGCGCATACTCGTTCTGCTTGTCGATGGCCAGGCGCATTCCCAGGCCGAATTCCGCGTTGTCTTCGAACAGCGAGTTGGACCAGGTGGGCCCGTGCCCTTCGGCATTGACGCAGTAGGGCGTGGTAGGCAGGTTGCCGCCATAGATCGACGAACAGCCGGTGGCATTGCCGATGTAGGTACGGTCGCCGAAGAGTTGGGTCAGCAGCTTGACGTACGGGGTTTCGCCGCAGCCCGAGCAGGCGCCTGAGAATTCGAACAGGGGCTGAAGCAACTGCACGTCCTTGACCTGGTTCATGGAGAGGGCGTCGCGGCCGGTTTCGGGCAGTTTGAGGAAGAAATCCCAATTGGCGGCTTCGGACTCGCGCAGCGGCGCCTGCGCCACCATATTGATGGCGCGGTGCTTGACTTCGCTCTTGCTTTTCACCGGGCAGAATTGCACGCACAAGGTGCAGCCGGTGCAATCTTCCGGCGCCACCTGCAGGGTGTATTTGCGGTCCTTGAAATCCTTCCAGCGCGCGGGCACGGCTTTGAAGGTGCTGGGCGCGCCTTCGAGATGCGGCGCATCGTACACTTTGGCGCGGATGCAGGCGTGCGGGCACACCAGCACGCACTTGCCGCACTGGATGCAAATCTCCTCGTCCCAGACCGGGATTTCGAGGGCGATGTTGCGCTTCTCCCACTGGGTGGTGGCGGTGGGGAAGGTGCCATCGATGGGGACGAGGCTCACTGGCAGATCGTCGCCTTCGCCGGCCAGCATGCGGGCCGTCACCTTCTGGACGAATTCCGGCGCGTTGGCGGGCACGGGCCGGCGAATATCGAACAGCGCGGTGATTTTTTCGGGAACTTTGACGCGGTGGAGATGATCGAGCGCCGCATCCACGGCGGCATAATTCTTTTGCACCACGGTATCGCCGCGCTTGCCGTAGGTTTTCTTGATGGCGCCCTTGATGGCGGCGATGGCTTCTTCGGGCGGCAGCACGCCGCTGATGGCGAAGAAGCAGGTCTGCATGATGGTGTTGATGCGGCCGCCCATGCCGGTCTGCTTGGCCACTTCGTAGCCATCGATCACGTAAAACTTCAGTTGCTTGTCGAGGATCTGGCGCTGCACGGTGCGCGGCAGGTGGTCCCAGATTTCCTCCGGCCCGTAGGAACTGTTGAGGAGGAAGGTGGCGCCTTTTTCGGCGTGCTTCAGCATGTCGATACGCTCAAGAAATGAGAACTGGTGGCAGGCCACGAAGCTGGCCTTGGTAATCAGGTAGCTGGAATGGAGCGGCTTGGGGCCGAAGCGCAGGTGCGAGATGGTGATGGCGCCGGATTTTTTGGAATCGTAGACGAAGTAGCCCAGCGCGAAGTTGTCGGTTTCCTCGCCGATGATCTTGATGGAATTTTTATTGGCGCCCACGGTGCCGTCGGCCCCCAAGCCGTAAAACAGGGCGCGCACCGTGCCGGGAACTTCGGTGGAGTAAGCCGGGTCGAAATCGAGGCTGGTGTGGGTGACGTCGTCGGTAATGCCGACGGTGAAATGATTTTTGGGCGATGGCTTCTTCAACTCGTCGAAGACGCCCTTCACCATGGCGGGGGTGAATTCCTTGGAGGAAAGCCCGTAGCGGCCGCCGATGACCCGCTTCGACACGCCCGCTTCGGCCAGCCCGGTGAGCACTTCGGCGTACAGCGGCTCGCCCAGGGCGCCGGGTTCCTTGGTTCGGTCCAGCACGGCGATGGATTTCAGCGTAGACGGCAGCGCGGCGAGAAACTTTTCGGTGTCGAAAGGCCGGAACAGGCGGACTTTCAAGACGCCGACTTTTTCTCCGGCCGCATTCATGGCCTCGACGGCTTCGTGCGCCACTTCCGCGCCCGAACCCATGATTACGATCACCCGCTCGGCGTCCGGCGCGCCTTCATAGTCGAAGAGGTGATAGTGCCGCCCCACCAGACGAGCGAACTTGTCCATGGTGTTCTGCACGATGGTGGGCGTGGCGAGATAGAACGAATTGCAGGCTTCGCGCGCCTGAAAGTAGAAATCC
>JBKQVG010000072.1:0-11249 GCA_052325345.1 Bryobacteraceae bacterium | reverse complement strand
CCAGGGGGACCCGTGCGGACCAGGGGGTCCGCCCCACCACTGAATCCGGTCATGCTCACTCATCGGTGCGCACCTCCATTCCGGAGGCGCACGGCGTCTGGCAGCTTCGAACGTGTTGCTTTTCGCCGATGGTCACGCGGCACTCGAAGCAGACGCCCATGCCGCAGAGCGGGCCGCGTGGCTCGCCGGTCACCGAGCGGCGGAAGACGTCTAGGCCGGCCGCGGCGATGGCGGTGGAGACCATGGCGCCGGCCGGTACCGTCACCGGCTTCCCGTTGACGCGCAGAGTTACCGCGTCACTCATGGAGCGAGTCTCCTTCGGCCTCAATCTTCCTCGACGGCAGATACGGTTCCGGCGGGATGGCAAAGGAGCGGCCCAGCAGATGGGCGGCGATCAGCTCTCCGGTAGCAAGCGAGGTGGTGATGCCCAGCCCTTCGTGGCCGGTAGCCAGCAGCAGACGGGGGCGGCCGGGACAGGGGCCGATGAGCGGCAGTTTATCCGGCGTGGCGGCGCGAAAGCCGGTCCAGCAACGGATGGCAGCGAGGTCCGCGAGCCGGGGCATATAGGCGCGCGCGCGCTCCAGCATGCGGGTCAGAATGGGCGGATCGATGGCGGAATGCCCGGCGCCGAACTGGCGCGACGAGCCGATCAGAACCTGGCCGGTGCGCCGCGGTTGCACGTTGAAGGCCACCGAATCGGCAGTGGTGGAATGCGCCGATTTCAGGTAGCCCAACTCCACCAACTGGCGCCGCACGAAACCAGGATAGCGGTCCGTAATCGCCAGGTGGCCTTTCCGTTTGCGGATGGCGATTCCGGGGGTCAGCTCCGCCGCCCACGCTCCGGTGGCGTTCACCACCGCGCCAGCGGTTATCGTCTCTCCACCGGCGAGGCGAACGCCGGTCTCGATCAACTCGACCGCTCGGGCGCGCAGCAACACCGCGGCGCGGGCCTGGGCGCGTTCCAAAAGGAAGCGGGCGGCGCAAGGCGGATAGCTGACGGCATCGTCGGGCACCAACAATCCACCGGCCAGGCCCGGGCGCAGGTTGGGCTCGGCCGCCGCGAGCTCACGCGGTCCCAGCACTTGGGCGCGAACGCCGATTCCCGCGTAGAGGGCGCGCTTGCGCTCCACCTCCGCCATCTCTTCCGCATCGGCCGCCACCCAGATGGTACCGGCGGCGGCGTACTCGGCATCGGCCGGGAGTTCGCCGGCCAGGGCCATCCATAGGGAACGGGAACGCCGGGTGAGCGCAATCTGGGCGGGCGAATCGTCCATGACCACGATGTGGCCCATGCCCGCGGCGGTAGCGCCGCCGCCGATCGGGCCAGCCTCCACAACCATCACCCGCATTCCCGCGGCCGAACAGGAATCGGCGCACGCCGCGCCCACGATTCCGCCGCCGACGATGACGACGTCGCAGCCGCCGCTCATGCGGTTGCTCTGCGAATGCCCGCGCAGAACGGATCGCGATCGTCGAGGATCAGATCGAGCTCCGCGTTGACATACGCGAAACCCGTGATCTCGGGATGAACCACGCCATCCACGACTTCAATCCGTCCTTCGAACACGGCGCCCACGATGCTCTCCTGGCGCCACACTTCGCCGGGAGCCAGCTTGCCATCGGCATAGAGACAGGCGAGCTTGGCGCTGGTTCCGGTGCCGCAGGGCGAGCGGTCATAGGCTTTGCCGGGGCAGAGCACGAAATTGCGGCTATCGGCGCCCGGCACGGTGGGCGGCCCGAACAGCTCGATGTGGTCGATTTCGGCGCCGCCCGCGCCGGTGACGCCGTTGTCCTCCAGCGCGCGGCGAATCCGCCAGGTGAAATCGGTCAGCTCGTCCACGCGGCCGAGCGAGAGATCCTGGCCATGTTCGCTCACCAGGAAAAACCAGTTTCCGCCCCAGGCCACATCGCCCATCAGCACGCCGATGCCCGGCACGGAGACGGGCACGCGGGCGCGGCTGCGGTAGCTGGGTACGTTGCGGATGGAAACTCCGCCGTCGGGATTGAGGCGCGCATCCACCACGCCGCAGACCGTTTCCAGGCGGCAGCGATCGTGTTGAAGCCGGCCCAGGTACTGGAGCGTCACCACTAGGCCGATGGCGCCGTGGCCGCACATGCCCAGATAGCCGACGTTGTTGAAGTAAATCACGGCGGCGTCACAGGACCGGTCGCTGGGCTCGCACACCAGCGCGCCCACGATGGCGTCGTTGCCGCGCGGTTCATTCACCACCGCGGAGCGGAATTCGTCGAACTCGTCGCGGAAGCGGCCGAGCCGCTCGATTAGCGGACCCCGGCCGAGGTCCGGACCGCCCGCGATCACCACGCGAGTCGGCTCGCCCCCGGTGTGGGAATCAATGGCTGAGACGCGGCGCCGGTTGGTCACTATGCTTCTTTCCCATTGTGGGGCAGGCGCTTCGGCCTGCCCATGCCGGCGCATGCGCCGGAATTGCGCAAGCTAAAGCATGCGCCACCAAGTGTGCTCATGGATGACACCTACGAGACGGTCGCGGCCCGCAGCGTGGGACGCGTGGCGATGGCTTTGCGGATCACCGCCAGGATTTCGTCGCGCTCGGCGCCCACCAGCGGCAGCCGCGGCGCGCGCACCATTTCCGATCCCAAGCCGGTCTCCGCCATGGCCAGCTTGATGTATTGCACTAGCTTGATCTTGGTATCGAGGTGGAGCAGCGGGGTGTACCAGCGATAAAGCTCGCGGGCGAGATCCCACTGGCCGGAAGTGGCCAGGTCCCACAGGGCGCGGTTCTCATCGGGAAAGGCATTGACCAGGCCGGAAATCCAACCCTGCGCACCCAGCAGAATGCTCTCCAGCACCAGGTCGTCCACGCCGCAGAAGAGAATGTAACGATCGCGCACCTGGTTGATGAGGTCGGTAATGCGGCGCACGTTTTCCGAGGATTCCTTGATGGCCACGATGGTAGGCTCGCCGGCCAGCTCTTCGAACATGTCGGGAGTGACGTCTACCGCGTAAGAAACCGGGTTGTTGTACACCATCACGGGCAGCGAGGTGGCGCGCGCCACGGTGCGAAAGTGGGCCAGAGTTTCGCGCCGGTCGGACTTGTAGACCATGGCGGGCAGAACCATCAAGCCATCCACGCCGATCTTCTCGGCGTGGCGCGCAAAGCGGCAGGCCAGCGAGGTGGTGTATTCGGCTACTCCCGTCAATACGGGGATGCGGCCGTCGACGGCCTGCTTCATTTCTTTCAGCAGGGTCAGCTTCTCCTGGTATTCGAGGGCGGTATTCTCGCCCACCGTGCCCAGGAACACGACGCCGTGAATACCGGCCTGGATCATGGCGTTCAAATGGCGCGCGGTAGCGGCCGTATCGATGGATTGATCGGCGCCGAACTGAGTGGTAATTGCCGGGAATACACCCTTCCAATGGATTCTCATGACGGTTCAGCTCAGTCGTTATTGTAGTGGATAATCGGAGCGCGGCGGCGAACCCACCGCTACCTATCGGATTTGTTGAACTTCTTTTCGTTTTCGAGCATGCGAAACTTGGGCCGTTCCACTTGGGCGCGAAAGCCGGGAGCGAAGTACCGGAGCAGGGTGAAGACCAGGGCGAACAGGCTTACGATGGCGACAATCCAATCGATCATCGGCTGGCTCCTTGGGGAAGCACGGGCGTGGCGAAGAACGACCGGACATAGGACGCGAGCAACTGGCGATCCGCGCCGGAAAGCCGGCCGTTCCAAGCAGGCATGGCGGTACCCGCGACGCCATGATCGAGCACGCTGAGAGCGGCGGCCGCCGCCGGTTGCTCCAAGTGGAAATTGGCGGGCGCGGGCGCCAGCGCCGCGGCGGCGGGTCCGCGCCCGTCGCCCCGTTCGCCGTGACACGATGCGCAGTGTTGGGCGAAAAGAGACTGGGCCTGGCTCAGGGTGGCGGCGTCGAGCGGTACTTGGTCCCCGGAGGTTCGCGGCAAGTGCTGAACGAATGCGACCAGGTCGCGCAGGTCGCGCTCCGAATACTCCCGCCAGGCGGGCATCGCGGCGCCGTAAACGCCGTTCCACAACACGGCGCTCAGCCGTTCATCGGTGTACCGGGAAGCGAGCAGGTTGGCGGCCTTCGGCAAGAGGCCGCGGTTGGCTTCACTCTGCCCGTCCGCCGCGGCTCCATGGCAACTGGCGCAATTGGCGGCAAATAATTCCGCTCCGTGTTGAGCCTCCGCCACGCTGTCGCTTCCGGTGAAACTCGGGTGGAAGACAGGCGCCGATCCGTCCGCGCCCCCGCTCATCGGGACCGCTTCATTGCCGTTCAAAGGCGCGGTTCCGGAAGCGCCTGCCGCGCCCATCCCGGGCATGGCGCCGGCGCGGGAGAGAATCGTTTCCTTGCCGATGTCGGCGAGTTGGCCATCCCGTCCCAGGGTCTCCAGGTAGGCCACAAGATCGAGAGCCTCCTGTCCTGGCGTGGAAGCGTTCCCATGGAACAGATAGGAATAAGACGGCATGATGGAATCGCGAACCACGAGACGAGGATTATAGAGGTGCGTCACTTGCCAATCCAGGGATCGGACCCCCGCTTCCCGCGCCAGATCGGGCCCGATGCGGCGCGTTCCCCAAAGTTGCGGATAGTCGTATTCCGTCTCCCATGCCGCGGTGGGAGCGCCGAAGCGGGCGATATCGGCGAGGGTGGTGCGAACCTGTTGGGTATGGCAGTACGCGCAACCGTCGCGCCCATAAACGATGCGCCCCCGCCGCTCACTGGCATTCAGCTGCCGCACGTATGGCGGAATGGTGCGGCGAATTTCCGCTTGCAACTCGCGGGCGGGCACGACGCCCAGCACGAGGAACGACAATGCGAAAAACCCGAGCCCTCCTACCGACGCGACCGTATACACCGAGCCCAACCACCTCACGGAGGTAGCCGCCGGAAGATCGTCGTTTTCGGGCTCCTCCGCGCGGTTCGCCTCGGCGGAGGCAGCGGTAGCCTGGGCGGCGGGGCCGGTAATGAGGCCCACCCAAAACAGCAGAAATCCGAGAATGATCGAGCCGCCGGCGAGGGATCGAAACTGCCAGTAGGGCATGGCGGCGCGAACCGAAGCGATCCACGGCGCCCCGCTATCCCAAAGCTGCCCTTCCACCACGCCCGCCATGGTGAGATCCATCACCATGAGCCCGAGGCCAATGAGAATCAGCCAGTACGACCAGCCGGCCAGGGAATAGTTGTATCGCGTGCCCGGAATCCGCTGCCAGGCATGGGCGATGGCGCCGGCGGCGATCATGCTGGCAAAGCCGATCATGGCGAGGTGCGAATGTCCGATCACCCAGTCGGTGAAATGCACGAAGCGGTTTACGGGCATGAGCGCCTGCATGGATCCCTGCAGACTTACGACGAGATACAGAACCACGCCCGTCCAGACATAACGCAACGGCACATCCCGGCCCACCATGCCGGTAGCGCCTCGGAAAGACAGTAGAAGGTTGATGGTGACCAACAGGACGTCCATGCCGAGGTAAACCGAGGCGAGAATCGCGCCCTTTTGCGCGGCCATGGGAATGGCGGAATAGACGTAGTGATGCGTGCCGTTCAGGGGATAGACAAAAAACAGAAGCCAGAATCCCAACATGGATAGAAAGTGGCTCCAGATGGGGCGCCCGGTGGTGGCGGGGATAACCCAATAGGCCATCGCCAGCACCAGCGGCGTGACGAACAAACCGACGGCATCGTGAATCCATAAGCCGCTGAACGCGGCGCCGATCGCCCCTGGAACAAGCTCCGGGACCAGGTTGCCGATCGGGTACGCAAGCAGCGTGAAGACCAACCCGCCGATCAAGTACCAGCCCGATACGTAGATATCCGTGACGCCGAGTTTGAAGAAGGGAACCACAAACTGCCAGATCGCGAGGACAAACGCAATCACCACAAACACATCTACGATGAGTGGAAATTCGGCCCACTCCAGCGGCTGGCTATGACCCAGCAATACTAGCGTCCAGCCGGGCAGCACCACGGCAAGGTTCCAAATGGCGAACAAGACCCAGCCGAGCTTGCGGCTGGACACGGGACGATTGGTCAGGCGGGGGACGACATAGTAAAAGAAGGCCAGAAAAGCGTTTCCCAGCCAGCCGAAGAAGATGCCCTGGGTGTGGTTGTACCGCAGCCTGCCCCAGGTGGACCATGCGTCGCCCGAAAACCAAGTGTAGAACTTGAGCGAAACCGCCAGGCCGAACAGCGCCGAAATAAGCACGGTGAAGACCGCTGCATGGACGTGAGCCCGAATGAGCGCGTATTCCGTTACGGGGAGGGCGTCAGGTTCGATCGAAGACCGGTCTCCAGCGCCGGCCGATCGCCATGGCGGTGGGGCATCGGAGCTGGAGCGTGAGTTCATTTGTTCCCGTCTTCTACACCGAAGGAGGCGACCAGATAATTCACGATTTGAGCCTGGTCGCGCTCGCCGATCGCGGCCTTATAAACCGTGACCATCTTCTGAACTTCGGCCTTCCACACCTTGCGCGAAAACCGGGGCTGGATGGTAACGTATCGCGCCGAATGGCAGACCACGCAGTAAGTCGCGAATTGGGTTTTTCCGGGGCCTGGCGGCAACTCCGGCGGGTCGTGGGCCAGGACGATGCGCTCGGAACCGGTGTTTCCGGCATTCGCCTGGGGCGAAGGGTTCACGGTAGTTACCGGCGCCGGCGCGAAGTGGAATCCCAGGTATGCCACTAGAGTGAAAACCGCGAATGAAATCAAGACGAGCCAGGCAGTTCGCATGCGATCGTCCCTTGCCTAAATTACGCGCACGTCCATGTGCTCGATCACGGTCCGCTGATAGCCGCTGCGGTTCCACTGACTCGGCAGTTGCTTGATGCCATCGTTGTTGGTGGCCCGCGCCATGCACCGGTATGTGCCCCGGGGGCCCGGATTCCAGCGGACGCGCCAGCGCCGCCAGGAGTAGCGCCCCAGGTCGCGGTCGAGCGCCGCATCCACCCACGCGCGGCCCCCGTCGCTCGAGAACTCCACCCGCCCGATGCCGGCGCCGTAGTCCATCGCGAGCCCCTGGACCTCGACCGGTTTTCCGGCGGCAACGGGCTGGCCGGGCTCCGGAACGACGAAGATCGAATGCACGGCGAACCGATTGATGGGGACGGTGTCGACCGCCAGGCGATCCGGCGCCTCAATGGCCTCCGGGTTATCGGGTATGCGATAGGCCTTCTGCATCCAGAAGCTAGGCAAGGGAGTGTCGCGCACGCCGATGAATGTCAGCGACTTCACCCAGTAGGTGGCATACCAGCCGGGCACCACCAGGCGCACGGGGAAACCGTTGAGCATGGGGAGCGGCTGTCCGTTCATCTCATACGCGACCATCACGCCGCCGTCGCGTGCTTTGTCCAGCGGCAGCGACTTCTCAAAAACCGGCGTTGCCGGGATGGGCGGGACGTCGAGACCGCGGAAGCTCACCTCGCGTGCTACGGCCTTGACGCCGGCGCGGTCCAGGATATCTTTCAGGCGCGCGCCCGTCCAGCGCGAGTTTCCCATGGCCCCGTTTCCCCACTGCCCGCCCGGCACGCGCGGCGCAAACAGGGCCCTCGAGTTTCCGGAGCACTGGCCGACCGCGATCAGGGAAACCGGATCGAACTTGTGGCGCAGTTGGTCGAGGGACAACTCGAGCGGCCGATTGACCGAACCCTGGATCTGGAGACGCCAATCGGCCAGATTCACGGAAGTCGGAATACCCGCCAAGTGCCAGCGCACGAAGAAGGCGTCGTTGGGCGTCAAGTCCTGGCGGAAATAATGCAGCGGCGTTTCGAGCTGCGGCGGCCGGTCGGTCAACAGAATCAAAGGGGCTTTTTGTGGAAACCGCGCCAAGGGACGCAGATCGCGGCCGCTAGACCAGTCGGTCCCGGATTGAGACGCGTAGTCCGGTCCAGGCGCCCCGTCCTTTCGAGCGCGGCAAGCTCCCAGCGCACCGGCGGCGCCGAAAGCCGTTCTGAACAAGCGGCGCCGCGTGAGTACCGGCTCTTGGTCCATGGCGCCGTCTGGCTGCACGGGAATAATATATCATGTACCAACTGCCCGGCAAGAGCCGCGCGGCCCCTCGCGGCCCGTCGGCGCAAGCACAGGCGCCTGCCGGATCTAACCCGGTCTGGGGTTGTTATATAATGATGTTTTCCCCCTTTCGTCGATAGGAGTTTCAGGCTAACCATGTTTGATCTTTTCCGCAGCCGCGATAAATCGGTGCGTATTCTGCTCGGCGCCCTGCTGGTGCTGGTGGCGCTGTCGATGCTGACCTACCTGGTTCCCAGCTACAATACCGGCGGCAGTTCCTCCGACGCCATCGTGGCGGACGTGGGCGACCAAACAGTCACCATGACCGACGTCGAGCACGCCATTCAGAATGCCTTGCGCGGCAAGCAGATGCCTCCCGAAATGGTGGCCACTTACATCCCCCAGATCGTGCAGCAGATGGTGACCGACAAAGCCCTGGCCTACGAGGCGCGCAAGCTCGGATTCGTGGCCAGCGACAGCGACCTCCGTACCTATATTCAGCAAATGGCCCCCAGCCTCTTCCCGGACGGGAAGTTTGTCGGCAAGGACGCGTACGGCGCCATGTTGGCCGAGCAGGGCATGACGATTCCGCAGTTTGAAGAGAGCGCGAGGCGCGACATCCTGCGCTCCCGTTTGCAGGAAGTCGCGGTGGAAGGCACCATCGTCACCCCCACCGAGATCGAGCAGGCGTTCAAGGACAAGTTTGAAAAGGCCAACGTTCAGTACGTCAAGATCGCCGGCGACAAATATAAGGCCGAAGTCCAGCCCACCGACCAGGACATGCGCGCCTATTATCAGGCCCACATCAAACAGTACACCCATCCCGAAACGCGGGACCTGGCCATTTTGGTCGCGGACAAGGCCAAGATGGAAGACGCTTTGAACCCCACCGACGCCCAACTGCAGCGGCTTTATAACCAGAACAAGGAGCAGTTCCGCGTTCCCGAGCGCGTGCACGCGCTCCATATTCTTTTCATGACGCAGGGCAAGCCGCCCGCCGATGACGCTAAGATCCGCGCCCAGGCCGAGGACGTGCTGAAACAGTTGCAGCACGGCGCCGACTTTGCCGCTCTGGCCACCAAGTACTCCGAAGACCCCGGATCCAAAGCCAAGGGCGGGGACCTGGGCTGGGTACAGCGCGGCCAGATGGTTCCCGAGTTCGAAAAGGTCACCTTCGAGCTGAAGCCGGGCCAGATCAGCGGCTTGGTCAAGACCCAATACGGCTACCACATCATCAAGGTGCTGGCCCACGAGGACGCGCACCTCGAGACTTTTGAACAGGCCAAGGCCGCCATCATCCCCGCCTGGAAGGGCGCCATCGTCAACGACGAAATGCAGCAGATCTCCGACAAGGCGCAAACCGCTCTGGAAAAGGATCCGCAACATCCCGACAAAGTGGCCGACGAGTTCAAAATGCAGGTGGTTCGAGCCAATGGCGTCGGCGGCGGCGCTCCCATCCCGGAGATCGGCACCAATTCGGATTTCGAACAGTCCATCGCCGGAATCAAGACCGGCCAGGTATCCCCCGTGGTCGCCCTGCCCGGCGACAAGGAAGTGCTGGCCGTAGTGACCGCCGTGAATCCGCCCCGCCCCTCCACCTTCGAAGAAGTCAAAGATCAGGTGCAGGCGGCGATTGTTCAGAATCGCCTCAACGTGGCCGTGCAGAAGCACGCGCAGGAACTGCTCGACAAGACCCGCGCCATGGGGAACGATCTCGAAAAAGCCGCCAAGGCCATGGGACTCGAGGTGAAAACCACGGGCGAGTTTGAACGGGGCGGCTCCATCGTAGGCATCGGAACCGCCAGTTACCTGGAGGCGGCCTTCAAGCAGCCGGTCGGTTCGTTGTTCGGGCCGGTGCCCCTGCCGGATGCCACGCTCATCGGCCGCGTGACCGCCCAAATTCCGCCGGACCCCGCCAGGTTTGCCGACCAGCGCGCCACCGTTCGAGACCAGGTCAAGAGCGAAAAGGCCAGACAGCGCGATGCTCTGTTCGAAGCCGGCGTCCTCGACGAGCTCAAGCGGCAAGGCAAGATCAAGTACCACCAGGCGGTGATCGACCGCCTGATTGCGCAATACCGCGCCAGCTAGCGAGACAGGGGCTTCGCCCTTGATGTCCCCGCGGATATGGGAGTCGAGGAAGTCGGGAGCCGGAAGGCGGAATGGCTGGCCCCTATAACGGGAAAGAAATGCTCTTACACCTCCTGGATCTCTACCGTTCGCTCACCAACCCCGAGCGGCTGATCGCCCTGCTGGGGACTTTCCTCTCCGGCTGGTTGGGCTACGGCGCGATCTTTGCCGTGGTCTTCGCCGAAACCGGCTTGCTGGTGGGCTTCTTCCTGCCCGGCGATTCGTTTCTCTTCACCATCGGCGTGGTGGCCGGAGCGGGCGCGCTCGATATTGTGCGCGTCAACCTGGTGCTGATGGCCGCCGCCATGCTGGGCGATACGACGGGCTACCTGTTGGGACGTCACACCGGTCCGCGGATCTTCAGCCGCCCCGATTCCCGCCTCTTCAAACAGGAATACGTGCGCCGCACGCAGAGGTTTTACGACCGCTACGGCGGCAAGACCATCGTGCTGGCCCGCTTCGTCCCCATCGTCCGCACTTTTTCCACGTTCGTTGCCGGGGTTTCCCAGATGCCTTACCGCCGCTTTCTGCCGTACAGCGTTTGCGGTGGAACCGGTTGGGTGTTCCTGATGACCATGCTGGGATACGGGCTCGGCAGCTTTTCGTTTGTGCGCCAGTACTTCGACAAGGTGATCCTGCTCATCATTTTCCTTTCCCTGATGCCGACCTTGATCGAAGTGATCAGGGCCCGCCGCGAGGCTCGTTTAGGCGTGGCCGCCGGCGAATAGGGATAGACGCTCGCTTCTTGTCGCCTTCCATTTCTCACCCCGTGGCGGCCGCTTGCGCCTTGGTCGCCACCGGCGCGACCGCCTTTATCTAGCTGGCGGGTTGTTGGCTGCTGCTCTACCGCATGCCGGAAGACCATCCGCCGCTGTCGCCGGCCGAGCTGAAGCACATTCAAACAGTAGGCCTCGACGTTAATTAGATGCACAAAGCCGCACAAAGCTTGCACAACAATGCACAGCGCGCACTGGGCGCCCCGACGCAGTGATCGGCAGAGGGGCGGCGGTCACCTGCCGACCCCTGCCACAGCACCGTGCGTACGGGTCCGTACACGGCGGTTCGAGTCGGTTACGCCGACACTTCTTCGAACAATGAAGGAAGTCCGAGCGATT
>JBKQVG010000071.1:0-3423 GCA_052325345.1 Bryobacteraceae bacterium | reverse complement strand
TTCGGCGCGGCCCTGGGCAACGTGGTGCGCGGGGTGCCGCTCGGCGCGAGCGGCGATTTCTTCCTGCCGCTGTGGACCGACTTCCGCCCCGGCCAGAACCCCGGAATCCTGGATTGGTACACGGTGCTGGTGGGCGTGGCCGCGCTGGTGGTGCTGGCCCAGCACGGCGCGCTGTGGGTGGCGATGAAGACGGCGGGCGACGTGGAGCGCCGCGCCACGGCCGGGGCCAACCGCTTGTGGTGGGTGGTCGCGGCCGCGGTCGTCGCCATCACCGTCGCCAGTTTCAGCGTCCAGCCGCTGCTTTCGAAGAGCTTTGCCGAGCGGCCTTGGACGCTTGTCTTCCCGGCGCTGGGGGTGGCGGGCCTGGCGGCATCGCGTTGGGCGAAAGCTGGACTTTGGCGCTTCCTCGGCTCTACGGCCTTGATCGGCGGACTCTTGACCAGCGCGGCGGCGGGCATTTATCCCTGCGTGCTGCCGGCGAATTCAGACCCCAAGTTGTCCTTGACGGTTTCGAACGCCGCCGCCGGCAGCTACGGGCTAGGCATAGGGCTGGCCTGGTTCATTCCGGGAACCCTGCTGGCCACGGCTTATTTTGTGTATACCTACCGAAGCTTCGCGGGGAAAGTGAAGGTGGGAGACGGGTACGGTGGTTGAAGCTGTCGCCGAGTTGTCGGCGCGGCGAGCGCGAATCGACGTTCTTTTGAGCTACGGCGAATCGCACCGCTTAGCCGTGGTATTGGCGGCCGGTTCGTCGATTGCGGTCATCGCCTGGCTCGACTGGCAACTGCCATCGGTTTCGATCGGCTTCCTTTACCTGGCCCCGATTCTGCTCGCCGCGGCGGCCCTGCGCCCCACGCAAATCCTCATCATGGCGCTGGTGTGCAGCTATTTCCGGGAGATCTCGGACCCGGCGACGGATGCCGCCACGCGGGGCCTGGGAGTATTGAATCCTCTGAACTGGCCGGCGGGCGCCGGCGGCAGGCTGCTGGTTTCGTTTGCCGGCTTCTGCATGACCGGCTTCTTCGTAGGCGAGTTGAACCGCCGCCGGCTGCTGCTGACTGAGCACTTGCGGGAACGGGACCGGCAAAACCGTCTGCGCGGCGAGATCGAGCGCCAGTTGGATGTGCTGATCGAAACCAGCCCGCTGGCAATTCTTACCTTGAACCCGGAAGGGCGAGTCGAGGCGGCCAACCAATCCGCCCAGGAATTATTGGGGTTGGAAGGGGGCGTGCTGCAGGGCCAGGACGTGGCCGCCTACCTGCCCATCCTCAGCCGCATGCTGCGCGGCCAGCACGGCGCTTCGCTGCGCACCAGCGTGGAATGCCGCGGCTATCGCCCGAACGGGGAAGTTTTTCTGGCGCACGTATGGCTCTCCACGTACCGCACCTCGGCCGGAACCTGCCTGGCGGCCGTGATCTGGGACGCATCGGAAAACCTGCGCGACCGCGAGGGAGCCGGCCTCGATTCCATGATGGCGACCTCGCGCGTGCTGGTGGGGGCGATTGCTCACGAGATCCGCAACCTGGCGGCGGCGGCGGCGGCGGCCTATCACTCGCTGGGCGAGGAGGTCGAATCGATGAGATCCAATCCGCATTACCAGGTGATGGGGTCGCTGATCGCGGGTTTGGAAAAGATCGCTTCCACGGGTTTGCGCGCATCGGCGGGCAGAGAGCGGGCGGTGGCCGATCCGGGCACCGTGCTGGACGAAGCCCGCATCGTGGTGGAATCGGCGTTGCGCGAGGAGGGGATCGAACTCGTCTGGGAGATCGACCCTAACCTGCCGCTGGTGCAGGCCGACCAGCACGGCCTGTTGCAGGTGTTCGTCAACCTGGCGCGAAACAGCCAGCACGCCGTGGCCGGAACCGCCCATCCGCGCTTGAGGATTTCAGCGGCCTTCCAGGACGACCTGGTGGTGGTGCGGTTCGAAGATAACGGCCCGGGCGTAAGCCGGCCGGAAGACCTGTTCCGCCCCTTCCAGCCGGGCGCCGCCGGACATGGGCTCGGCTTGTATATTTCCCGCGCGATCATGCGCTCCCACGGAGGCGACCTGCGCCACGAATCGCGGCCGGAGGGAACCTGCTTCGCGGTGGAACTCTGGCCGGTGGACAATAAACTGGAGGAGTAATGAACGCGACCCGGCAGGATTTGATCCGCGTGCTGCTGGTGGACGACCACGCCTTATTCCGGGAGGGCGTGGCGGCCGCTCTGGGCAAGGAAACCGGACTTGCGGTGGCGCACTGCGCCAATATCTCCGACGCCCTCGCCATGCTCACCGCCGAGGACTTCGACCTGGTATTGCTGGATCACGACCTGGGATCGGAGCGGGCCTCGCAATTCCTGCCGGCGGCGCGCCAGGCCGGTTTTGAATGCCGGGTGCTGGTGGTAACGGCGTGGGTGAGCGAAACCGAAGCGCGCCGGCTTTTGCGGCAAGGCGTGGCCGGAATCTTCCTCAAGGAGGCCCCGCTGGCGGAGCTGGTCGCTTCGATCCGGACGGTGGCCGGGGGCGGCGTGCTGCCCTCCGGACAGTGGGTGCGGGACGGCGTCGATGACGTCACGGCCCGGGCCGCGCCAGTCTTCAACGAGCGGCAGCGCAAGGTGCTGCTGTTCGTGGTGGAGGGGCTTTCCAATAAAGAAATCGCCTGGCGCCTGCAGATTTCCGAAAGCTACGTGAAGGCCATATTGCAAACGCTTTTCCAAAAGACCGGCGTACGCACCCGCGGGCAACTGGTGCGAGTGGCCTTCGAACAATACGAAGACCAGTTGTAGCGTCTACCCGAAAGATAGGTTTACGCCAGTTCAGGTGGTGCGTTATGTTGAAAGAAAGATCGCCGGTTTTATCGGAGCCGGCAACCGCAGCAATAGGGTGAGCGCCGCTGTCCATGGTGCGTTCCATCCGCTAACGGGGAGGCAAGATGTCCCTTGTCTCCCTTCATCACCCACACTGAGTTTCGCAAGGGCGACCAGGCCGTCCGGCCGGGGGCTCGTCATCGGCTTGAAACCCGCCCAAGGGTATACTCATCTCATCGATGCGCTCTTTACGGAACAATCTCCATCTCTATTCCCTTTTCTTGCTGGCCGGGCTGATGCCCCTCGGGGCGGCGGACAAAGTGATCGGCGGGCCGATGGTAGTCAACGCGACCAGCCGTACGGCGACCGTGGTTTGGGTGGTGGATTCGGGCGGCGCGAGTTTGCAATCGCAGGATGGTTCCGAGACGCACCGGGCGCCCGCAATTACAGCGACTTCCTGCAGGCGCCGCCATATTATTCGTTCACCTGGGGCAACGCCCACTTCGCCATCCTAGCCCGACTTTCGCACTTCGAGGCTTTTGCCGGAGCTAAGTCGTTCAGAATCAGTGAAGGGTACCCAAAGGTCTTCACCACAGAGTAGGTCGGTCGGCGGGCTACTCCGGCGTGATTTGAGAG
>JBKQVG010000070.1:0-4358 GCA_052325345.1 Bryobacteraceae bacterium | reverse complement strand
GTTTCCCCAGCGCGATCACCGAAAAGCCGCAGAGGCCGCCATCCGCCAGGCGCGGTTCTCCGTGCCGGGCCGCGAGGGCGGAGCGAATCCGCCGGTAGGCAACGTCCAGAATGGCGTCGGCCAGGTTCGAAATCTCTTCCGTGGTCTCCGCCAGTGCCGCCACGCCCAACACGTCGCGCAGCACGATGCGCAGCAACTGCCGCCGCCGGAAACGCGCCAGGTCCAGAGATTCCGGAACCCCACTGTGATCCTTGCCCAGGAATTCGAACAGGCGCTCGGCGTACTCTTCGGCCGTCAGCACGCGGTAGAAGCTGCCGGAATTCGCCACCTGCAGAATCCGCTCGGGGTTTCGCAGCACCGCTTCGGATAGAAAATGACTGTAGGAAAACAGCGCCGTGGCGCAACGCAGCGCGGCCGGGGAACTCACGACACGGTCGAAAACAGCCGGCGCTTCCTCTTGCAGACGTTGCAGCCGAAACGCGGCGATCTTCGGCTCCGGCACCGCGGCCAGCAACAGTTCCATGCGCGCGGCAATACGCTCCGGTACCCGTTCTAAAAGACTTCCCATGAGTCAGGCGGACAGGGCCACGATCCCAATTCTAGCAGGACGGCCCGGTGGCCGCTCTCGCGGGCGATAGGAAAGCGCCGGAATCGCGCAGCAGGGGTGCGTCGCACTCCAGCGGTTGGCCTGCCAGTTCCCGAGGCGGGCCTCAGCGTGTCTTTCATCAACCGCTCGCCGTATCGACTCGCGCTGCGGGGTGCCTTGAAATGCGACCGCACCTATAGCCCAAGCTGTTTCGTAGCGTACGCGGTAATCACACCCCAAGCGAGCTGCTTTATAGCCCCTCTAGCAGCACCGACTCGACGGCTTGCACAGAAAGGAGTAAAATAGACACAGAAAACGAGGATATACGAGTATGGCGAGAATTCAGCCCGCGCTGACGGCGACCGAGCTTGCGCTGGTCGACCAAATGGCCGAGTTGACAGGGGCAAAACGGACCGAGGTGATCAGAAGTGCGCTGACGGTTTATCATTGGTTCGTGCGGCAGGCGCTCACGGGCAGCCGCGTGGTGGCGCGCAAGCCAACGGGTGAAGAGGTCGCCATCGAGACGGCGGAACTCGCGATGCTGGAAGGCAAGGGCAACCGTCTGAGCCCGGAAGAATTGGGCTTGCTCGCGAAGCGGCTCGCGGCGGCTTCGACCGCGGTTGAGGCAGCGCAAATCAAAGAGCGGCTAACGCGCGGCTTTTACGGCATCTAAGCGGGAGAACCGGAGATTCCACTATGCCGAAGGTACGCCGCCAGAACGTTCCGCCGGCGCTTTTTCAACATCTACTCGACCGCGTCCAGAGCCGCAGGATTCCAGCCTCTCAGTTGGAATTGCTGGCGAAGTGGCTTGACGGCGAGCCCGAAGTGCCTGAAGGCTTGTGGTACAGGCGATTTCCGGGGATGACGGTGTGCGGGGAGGGGGAGTTCATCAAAACGCTTCTGCTACCCGGTCAGGCACCCAAGGGCCAGCGCCTTCCGTGAGGCGAGGCCTAACCCATCACTTCAATCCCATCGCCCGGCCGCACCGGCCCCGGTTCCCGCACGGCGGCATACCACCCGCTCATGCCCCAATAGGGTGACGAGCTATCGCCATCTTTCACCCGCCGGTCGAAGATCTCGCCTTTGATGGCCGGGCCGTAAACGTCGAGTTGGTTGCAGGGATGGCGCGCTTGGGTGATTTCGAGAGTTGCCGCCCCGGCGCGCAGCCGGTCGCCGGGTTTCAACAACTGTACGTCGATGCCGCGAGTGGTGAGATTCTCGCCTAATGCGCCGTAAAAGAGCGGATACCCGCGTTCGCGCAGACGCTCGACAATTTCGGCCGCTATCAGCAAAATCGCCTTGCGCGGCCCGCCGTGAAACTGCGGGTGGGCGTGGAGATCTCCCTCCAGGCCCGCAAAATCGATAAGGCCTCCCGCGATCGCGGTCTTCGGAAGGCCCCCCGCACTGATACTCACTTGGACGATGGTTCCCCGCATCGTGGGGCCAGGCCCTCGCCCCTCAGATGTCGTAGTAAAGCTGGAACTCGTACGGATGCGGCCGCAGGCGCACGGCTTCCGCCTCGTTCTTTCGCTTGTACTCGATGAAGGTCTCCACCAGGTCTTCGGTGAAGACGTCGCCGCGCAGCAGAAACGCATGGTCGTCTTCGAGGCAGATCAACGCTTCGTCGAGCGAGCCGGGCATGGACGGCACGCGCTTCATCTCCTCCGGCGAAAGATCGTAAATGTCCTTATCCAGCGGTTCGCCGGGATCGATCTTATTGAGGACGCCGTCCAGGCCGGCCATCAGCATGGCCGCGAACGCCAGGTACGGATTGGCCGCCGGATCCGGCGGGCGGAACTCCACCCGCTTGGCCTTCGGGCTGGCCGAGTACATCGGAATGCGGCAGGCCGCCGAGCGGTTGCGGCGCGAATACGCCAGGTTGACCGGGGCTTCGTAGCCCGGCACCAGCCGCTTGTAGCTGTTGGTGGTTGGGGCGATGATCGCCGACAGCGCGCGCGCGTGCTTCAGCAGTCCGCCGATGTAATTCAGCCCCAACTGGCTGAAGCCCGCATAGCCGTCGCCCGCAAACAGCGCCTTGCCGCCCTTCCACAAGCTCTGGTGGGTGTGCATGCCGCTGCCGTTGTCCGCGAAGATGGGCTTGGGCATGAACGTGACCGTCTTGCCGTACTGGTTGGCCACGTTGCGGATCACGTACTTGTACAGCATCATGTTGTCGGCCGATTTCACCAGCTTGTCGAACCGCTGGTCGATCTCGCACTGCCCGCCGGTGGCGACTTCATGATGGTGGCATTCGATGTTCAATCCGACCTTGATCAACGTCTGCACCATTTCGCTGCGCAGGTCCTGATAGTGGTCGGTGGGCGGCACGGGGAAGTAGCCTTCCTTGTAACGCGGCCGGTAGCCCAGGTTGTTTTCCCTGCGGCCCGAGTTCCAGCGCCCTTCTTCGGCATCTATAAAATAGAAACCCTCGTGCTGGTTCTGATCGAAGCTCACGTTGTCGAATATGAAAAACTCGGCTTCCGCCCCGAAATACGCCGTGTCGGCCACGCCGCTGTTGTTCAGGTACAGTTCGGCCTTTTGCGCAATCCAGCGCGGATCGCGTTCATACCGCTGCCGGGTGATGGGATCCTGTACATCGCCCAACATCACCAGGGTCGGCACCTCGGCGAACGGATCCATGATGGCCGTGGCCGGGTCCGGAATCAGCAGCATGTCGCTCTCGTGGATCGCCGCCCATCCGCGGATACTCGATCCATCCATCCCAAAACCGTCGGTAAAGCTGCCTTCATTCAGCTCGGCGATCGGATAGGAAACGTGATGTTGCAAGCTGGGGATATCGGTGAACCGAATATCCACCTGCTTGGCATCGTTTTTTTTCACGAACTCTAAGACTTCTTGCGGGGTCATCCATCCTCCAGGGTGGAGATAAATTAGTGGGCTTCCAACAGTCGCAGTTCAGCACAGAATAGCCTATGGCGCCGGAACGGTCAAGTTTGGGTTACAAGCGTTCAGCGTTCAGCATTCAGCGCTCAGCCAAACCCCACCGCAAACCAGAGCGAAAAAAGCCGCGATCGATGAGCAGCCGGTGTGGCTGAAAGCTGACCGCTGATCGCTGACAGCTTCCCTAATGCATCCCCGCGCCGCCCGAACTTTTCGCCGGCTTCTTCATCAGCATCAGCAGCGGCAGCATCACCATAAACACCACCGATAGCGCCAGAAACGTATCCACGAACGACACCATGGCCGCTTGCCGCTCGACCATGCCCCAGATCGCGCCGTAAGCCTGGCGCACGGCGTCTATCGGGTCCGACCCGCGGCTTGTCAGCGCGCCCGCCAGGCCGCCCGTCATCTGGCGCGTCGTCAGGCTGTACGGGTTGACATGGCCTACGAGAAGGTTGGTGTGGAATTGCTCGCGCCGGAACAGATAGGTGGTGACGCTGGCAATGCCCACGCTTCCACCCAGGTTGCGCATCAGGTTGAACATGCTGGTGGCGTTGCCCATTTCCTCTTTCGGGATCGGGTTCATGGTGGTCGTGGTCAGCGGCACGAACAACATCGCCAGCGCCACCCCCTGCCAAAACTGCGGCCAGAAAATGTCCCAATAACCGGCGTTCAGGTTCAACCGCCCCAAAACGTACAGCGACCACGATGCGCCCACGATTCCCACCGCCAGCACCTTGCGGGGATCGAACTTCATCAGCACCGTTCCCACCAGCGGCATCATGAGAAACGATCCCAAGCCGCGCGGCGCCATCGCAATGCCGGCGTCAAGCGCCGGATAACCCAGCAGCGTCTGCAGAAAAATCGGCAC
>JBKQVG010000069.1:0-10788 GCA_052325345.1 Bryobacteraceae bacterium | reverse complement strand
GGGAAGCGGTGGAGACCGCCGATGTGGAATCGGGCATCGATCTCATCCTCATGGACATCAACCTGGGGGAGGGGATCGACGGCACGCAGGCGGCGGAGTCGATACTGAAAAAACATGATATCCCCGTGGTCTTCCTGTCGAGCCACACCGAGCTCGAGCTAGTGGAGAAAACGGAAAAGATCACGTCCTACGGATACGTGGCGAAGAACTCCGGAATCACGGTGCTCGACGCGTCCATAAAAATGGCGTTCAAGCTCTTCGAAGCGAACCGGAAGCTGAAAGCCGCCATGAACAAGCTCGAGGCGACTCTCGATGCCCTGCCCGATCTCCTGTTCGAGGTGGGCCTGGACGGCCGCTACTACGACATCCACTCTCCGCAGAACGAGCTTCTCTACAGGCCGCCGGCGGAAATGATCGGGAAGAATATCTACGACATACTGCCCGCGGAGCCGGCGGAAATCGTCATGTCCGCAGTGAGGGAAGCGCACGAGAAGGGGCGCTCCTTCGGCAAACAGTATCGATTGGCCGTACCCGCCGGCGCGCATTGGTTCGAGATTTCCGTTTCGCGCATCGTGAGCGCGTCCGAGAATCCGAGATTCATTTTTCTGGCACGGGACATCACGGAACGCAAAAGTGTCGAAGAGGCCTTGCGCAGGAGCGAGACACGATACCGCAGCCTCTTCGAGAACGCTCCCATCGGCATATTCTATTCGACGGTCGGCGGCAAGGAGATAAGTGTCAACACCGAGTACGCGCGCATCCTGGGATACTCCTCCCCTGAAGAGCTCATACGCATAATCAACCAATCCACGACGACGCAGATGATTTTCGACCATCCCGAGGAGAGAGCCTACCTGGTCGATGTCGCCCTGAAAAGCATCGGGAACTGGGCCAGGGCCGAGCAGAGATACAAGAGGAAGGACGGGAGCCATGTCCTCGGGTCCCTGGTCTTCCGGGCTCTGCCGGAAGAAAACGGCGTCCTGGAAGGATTCCTCGAGGACATCTAGTTGGTCTTGCCCAGAATCACCCCGCCGGCCCGCTCGATCCGCTCGATGGCCGTGGCATCGTAGGGCGGAACGTAATCGGCCAGCATCTTCGAACCGCAGGTGGTGCGAAGGTCTTTGGTGACGATGACGTCCTTCACCGCGACCGGCACACCCGCCAGCGGGCCGGGATCTTCGCCGCGGGCGATCTTCTGGTCCACGCGGCGCGCCGCGGCGAGCGCCCGCTCGGGCGAAAAATGCAGGTAGGCGTTGGTCTTGGGATTTTCGGCCTGGGCGAAGCGGAGAGCCTCGCCGGCCAGCTCGGCGGCGCTGACGGCGCGCGTTTCGAGCGCCTGGCGAATCTTGCCGACGGTAAGGGAAGGGATGCCGAGATCCATGGGCTAGCGCTCAATCACTTTGGGGACTTTGAAGTAACCCGCGCCCGGTTGCGGGGCGTTGGCCAAGGCTGCCTGGTTGCCGAGCGGAGGCAGGGGCGCGTCGTCGCGAAGGGTGTTCCCCGGGTTGGTATCGAACAGCACCTGCGCCATCGGCTCGACGCCCGAAGTATCCACTTCGTTCAATTTCTCGACGTGCGCGAGAATACCGTCGAGTTCCGCCCGGAGCCGCGACACTTCCGCGTCGGAAAGTTTCAAGTCGGCCAGCTCGGCCACCTGCCGAACGTCCTGTTCGCTGATTTTCATGCGTAAGCTTTCATGCCCCGGCCTTGGCACGCGAAGCTCGATAAATCCCGCGCAATACCGGGTCTACAATGCCGTCGGCCTCATCGTATGCTTTGCCGGGAGCCGCCGCTGCGGCCCGCTGCGGTTCGCGGCGGCGCGGCGCCACGCGGAATTGCAGCTCTTCGACCGAGCCCCGGCCCACGTGTTTCGCCAGCGCGCCCAGAATCTGCCCGCTCAACGCGAACAATTGCCGCTGCCAGACGAGGTCTTCCACTTCCACCACCAGGCGGGTGCGCACCAGCTTGACGGCCCGGGTGTGAGCCGCGATGGTTTTGCCCACCGCAACCGGCCATACCGCGATGGCAATTTCATCGGGCGTAACGGTATCGCCGGGCAGTTTCATTCCCCGCAGGAGAAGGCTGGCACGTTGCATTGTCGGGCGAACCACATTCTACCATGCGAGAGCGGCGAAGCCATTGCAATGGTCGGCGCCCGTCAAGCGCCCGGGACGGCGTGCGCTGAACCGGAAACTTGCGTGAGCGCCGGCCTGGGGCTTCTGATCGTCATAGATTCAGGCCAAGGCGCGGCGGTTCGCCTGCCCCCAGGGTAGTTAGTCACTTACTTACTGGCCATCGATGCCAGACATTGGGAACGATGCCTCCAGCACCTTTTCCGTCCCGGACGGCAGCCTGCGCTACAACTTGTCGGGTTTGGGCGGCCCGCCGGCCGCCGCCGGCTTCCCATCGTCCGCATCCGCCGGCGGCAGGAACTGGTCGGTGTTGAAGACCCGCCAGTGGTTCTCGCCCGGGTTTCTCCAGCTTGGGCAACCGGTCGGCGCCGGTGGAGAGGAAGTAAATCTGCCCGCGCAGCCCGGTCGACGACACCACTGTCGTACCGAAAGTAAACTGCGGCTGCTCGGCGGCGGGCATCTGCGCGGGCGGCGGCTCCCGCTGGCCGCTGGCTGGAGTTCCCACTGCCAGCAACGCCGCGGCTGCGAGAAACGCGCCGGCTCGTCGCTGCATACCCACAGTATCCTCCAAAGTACCGGCCGGGAATGCGCCCGCAAACCCCTACTTCGCTATAATCGATCCATGTTGACGCCCACCGAAAAGATCTGGCACAACGGCCGCTTCATCCGCTGGGAGGACGCCAGGATCCACGTATTGTCCCACGTGGTCCACTACGGCAGCTCGGTGTTTGAGGGCATTCGCTGCTACTCCACGCCCGCCGGTCCGGCCATTTTCCGGCTGCGCGAGCACGTCCGCCGCATGTTCGATTCCGCCAAAATCTACCGCATGGAAAATCTGGGCTATACCCGCGAGGAATTGGCCGACGCGATTCTCGAAACCGTGCGCGTCAATGGCATGGACGCCTGCTATGTGCGCCCGGTGGTGTTGCGCGGCTATGGCGAGGTCGGCGTAAATCCCATGCATAACCCCATCGACACCTATATAGCGTGTTGGAGCTGGGGCAAGTATCTCGGCGAGGAAGCTCTCGCCAATGGTGTGGATGTGTGCGTGTCCAGTTGGACCCGCATCGCTCCGAACACCCTGCCCGCCCTGGCCAAAGCCGGCGCCAATTACATGAATTCGCAGCTCATCAAGATGGAGGCCCTTGAGAACGGCTACTCCGAAGGCATCGCTCTCGATACCGCCGGCTACGTCAGCGAAGGCTCGGGCGAAAATATCTACGTCGTGCGCGACGGCCGCGTCACCACGCCGCCTATCGGATCCAGCGCGCTTCCGGGCATCACTCGAGATACGGTTCTGACTCTGGCCCGCGAGCTGGAGATTCCGGTGGTCGAGGCGCTGGTGCCGCGCGAATCGCTGTATATCGCCGACGAAGTTTTCTTTTCCGGAACGGCCGCCGAAATCACCCCCGTCCGGTCGGTCGATAAGATCGCCATCGGCGCCGGCCGCCGCGGACCGGTCACCGAAAAATTGCAGAAGGCGTTCTTCGCCATCGTGCACGGCGAAACGCCCGACCGTCACGCCTGGCTCTCGCCCGTACACGCGGTGCAAGCGGCGTAAGGCCGCTGCGGGCGCGGGTCGCGTTTTGAGATCGCGCTTCGGCTTGTGCGATGGGCGCCAATCGCGTCGGCTGAGCGACCCGGGTCGTGGCTCGGAAAAGCGCCCTTGTCCGCGCGGCTATGCCGCTTATTTCGTTCTTCGCGGTGAGAACTTCGCCAACAGATCCAGCAGCCGCGTGGCCGCCCGCGGAACCGGCGCGCCGCTTTCCAGAATCTGCCGGCTGGTCCAACGCTTGCCGTAGAGCGCATTGTTCTCGTCCAGATCGTTGCGCAGCGTGGAGCCGTCCAGCGATACCCCGGCGAAGACCCCGTGCGACCGCGACCAGGATAGGATTTCCGCCGTCATGAGCACATCCGTCTGCGCCGTGGCGTTACGGCCCACCGGACCGGCCGCCGCCGAGGCCTCTCCCCCGATGGTGAAATGGTCCTCCTCCAGCTTCTTCATGCCGCCCTGGTTCATCACCAGCAGCACGACGTCGGAAGAGGAAACCCCAACCTGCAGTCCGAAGCTGCCGCCTTCAATCCGAATCGCCGCCGGCGGTCCCCAGCCGTCCGCATCCCGTCTGCGGCACACGCTAAAGCCCTTGCCATATTTCCCGCCAAACACGAACGCGGCTTTCTTCAGGCCCGGAACCAACACAACGCACTCGGACTTGTCCAGAAGGCTTTGCGGGATCGAGCGGTCCGGCGTGGCCATAATCTCCGAAAACAGGCTGGCCGCGTCGGCGAGCCGTTCGTCGGCTTTTCGGGTGTCTTTTTCGTCCGCACCAGGAAGCAGCGCGCACCCCAGCGCTATCGATAGTGTGAGCTTGATCAGTTGCATTTCTCCATCGTAGCCTGAATGACCCGTTTCGAGGGCCGGCAGTGAAACCGCGCCTGAACTGACCACCGGCTTTCACAATACCGGCCTCGGGATTACGATAGAAGGGTGCGAAACGCCATCTATCCCCTTGTTGCAGCCGCGGCCTTGGCAGTGCCGGCGGCCGTGGCCCAGGTCAAAATCACCCCGTCGGCCGATACCATCGCCATCGCCATCGACGGCAAGCCGTTCACTACCTTTTATATGGCCGGTCCGGATGTGACCAAACCGTACCTGCATCCGCTGCGCGCCGCCACGGGCGCCTACGTCACGCGCATGTGGCCCATGGAAAAGGTAGCCGAAGAAGCTTCCATCGCGAGGCCCGATCATCGGCACCAGCGCGGCCTGTGGTTCGCCCACGACAGCGTCAACGGGCTGGACTTCTGGAACAATGAAGCCTCCTACACCACCCCCAACCGCGGCAAGATCGTGCTGGTCAAAGTGGACAAAGTGAAAAGCGGCAAGAAGAGCGGATCCATCGCGGCGACCTTCGACTGGACCAGCCTGGACGGGCACAAGCTGCTCACCGAATCGCGGTTGATGACTTTCTACGCCGGCGATAAAGTGCGGATGATGGATTTCGACATCACCCTGACGCCGCTGGAAAAAGTGGTATTCGGCGATACCAAGGACGGCGTTTTCGGTATCCGCATACGTCCGGTGTTGCAGGCAGACAAGGGGACCGGCCACATCGTGAACGCCGACGGCCTGACGGGCGAAAAGGAAGTGTGGGGCAAGCCCAGCAACTGGTGCGACTACTGGGGCACCATCGGCGGCGAGAAAGTCGGCATCGCCATCCTGGATAATCCCGCTAACCTGCACCACCCGGTGAGGTGGCACGTGCGCGGCTACGGCCTGTTTGCCGCCAACCCGTTCGGCGTCTCGGCATTCGATAAGTCGCTGCCCAAGAGCCCCACCACGGTGGAAGCCGGGCAAAAACTGCGCTTCCGCTATCGGGTGATCATCCACCCCGGCGACACCACGAGCGCGGATATCGCCGGCCGCTGGAAGCAGTACGTCGCGGGCAAGTAGCGGGGAATTAGCGGTTCGTCGCGGCGTTTGTCGGTGGCATGGTGGCGACGAGCGCTCGCAGAACTGTGTTTACAGCCTCCGCACTTTTAAACACCCGTGCCACGTCCGGATCGAGCAGTATCGCAACCGATCCAGGCCGGGCGTGTTCGGCGAATCGGTTTGGCCTCGCCTTGGTGTAATCGAAACGGTACTCGGCTCGAAGTCCAACGGCTCGCTTCGCCTTGAGCTTAGTTTGTGAGGTGTTCTTCATAATCGTGCTGTTCTGCCTTGGTGGCGCGGCGAGCGCCGATGATGCGAATGCGGCCTGTTTCTTTCTCCGTAAAAGAGACGAGCAACAGGTGCTTCGCCTTGGAATGTCCAACTATGATCTCGCGCGATTCTTCTCCGGAGTGCGCCTCGTCCGGGAAAATGCGCGCTAGCGGATTGCTGAATACCGAAGTGGCCTCGGAAAAGCTTGTACCGTGCTTCCTGAGATTGGATCGAGCTTTGCGTGGGTCCCATTCGAACGCCAACGACATGGTGCCTTTCTTCAGGATACTGAAGTCGCGGCATCGATGATGGCTTCGGGTGCCCGCAATTGTGGCTGCGGAATGACGATTTTCGGGAAGCGCGACTGAAGCGCACTGCCCGCTCTACTCCAACAGCTTGGGGAAGAAGACCGGGTCGAGGATGCGCCGCGTGAGTTCTTCCATGTTGAGGTAGTGATCGCCGTCGCGGTAGGAGGGTTTGCCGCCGGAGAGAATGTCGACTCTGATTTCGAGCGAGTCGGCGCCGTGGTGGACCATGAAGCCGGGTATCTTGGTATCGATGACGACTTCCAGTTGGAGTGCGCCCGCGGGGCCGGTTTTGAAGGACTTGCTTTCGGCGACCGTGACGCGGATCTTCGACGCCAGAAACGAAATCTCGGCGGACCCCGGGCCGAACGCATCCCGATAGGTTTCCACGCAGCGGGAAAGAACCTCGTAGAGCTCGCGGAGCGCCTCGGGCAATCGCTCCTGAATCTCGGCCTCTTGCCGCCGGCGGTCGCGTTCCTCGCTAATTCGCACCGTAAGCCATTGGAAAGCGGCGGGAGGGCCGGCGGTAACGGGCAGCGGCGGCTCCGGGATGTTCGCTTTTCTTCGGGTGTGTTCCAGCATGGGCCTCTCCTGGCTGTATTCTCGCGCCAGTATTATGGTGGCACTTTTATCGTGCCAGGGCTACGGCCAGCAGCAGGGCGCGCTGGGCGCCGCGCCAGGAGTCCCTGGTATTGAAGGTTTCGTTGAGCGAATGGGCGCCGCTGCCGGCGCCGCCGCCGCTGATGGTGATGGCGGGTATGCCGAGATTCATGGGGACGTTGGCATCGGTCGAGCCCTCACGCAGTGTTTCGGCGATATCGAGGGCGCGCGAGACGGCCAGCGCGGTCTGCACGATCGGACTATCCTTGGGCGTTTGCCCGGCGGGGCGGAGACCGACCAGCTCGGCTGAAACCGAAACCGGCCCGCGATTGTGCCAGCGCTGGTTTTCTTCCTCCACGGCCACGTGAAGGGCCGCCTGAAACCGATCGTCGAGCGCCTTGAGCGCGGCCGGATCGGCCGAACGCATATCCACCTCCATCCAGGCTTCGAACGGGATGGCATTGACCGACGTGCCGCCGCCCACGCGGCCCACGTTGAAGGTGGTCTTGGGGTGGGCGGGCACTTCGAAGGCATCGATTTTGGCGATGGCCCGGCCCATGGCCTGAATCGGATTGGCCATGCCGAAAGCGCCGTAGCTGTGACCGCCCGGACCTTTGAACGTGACCCGGTAACGGTTGCTGCCTACGCCGACGTTGGTGATTCCCAGGCCGGCGCCGTCGATGGAAACGAACTTATCGATCTGGCCTTTCAGAGTGACGCCGAACAGCTCTTTCATGCCGCGCAAATCGCCCAGGCCTTCTTCGCCGACGTCGGCCACGAAGGTGATGATGCCCGGCGTCTCGACGTGGGCCTCGTCGAGCGCTGCGATCATGCCGAGCAGCACGGCCAGGCCGCGGCAATCGTCGCCGATGCCGGGCCCTTTGAGCACGGCGCCGTCGCGGGTCACCTTGACGTCGGTGCCTTCCGGAAAGACGGTATCGAGATGGGCGGCAAACACCAGGTTGGGGTGGGCGGAGCGGCCGGGGCGCACGCCGATCACGTTGCCGGCGTGGTCGATGCGGACGTCCTTCAGGCCGGCGCCCTGGAAGAGACGCTCGAACTCGCGGCCGCGGACCTCTTCGTGGAAGGGCGGCGCGGGAATCTGGCACACCCGTATCTCTTCTTCGATCATGCGCGGTTCATTGCGCTCGATGGCGGCGAAAGCCGCGCGGATGGACGGGTCGTTTACCAGGGCGGCGGGGTCCTGGGCCGAGGCGGCCGCGGCCCAGGCCGAAGAAAGGAGCAAGGTTCGCAGGCAGTTCATAAGCTTTAGCGGGTGAGCCGGTAAATCAGCAGCGCCGTGCGCTTCATCTGGATGGGCTGGCGGCGCAGGTCGATGGTTTCGCCCGGCACGTGCGCGCCGGAGCCCACGGCGCCCAAGCCGGAAAGCGCGTCCAGAAAGGGCGCGGCAAAAGACAAATCGCCGGCGCCGCGGCGGGCCGGCGGCAGAGCTTCCATGGTTTCGAAATTCAGATCGCGGTTGACGGCGTTCAGCAAGTCGAGCAGGCGCTGGTTGCCGGCAGTGGCGGGCATGGAGGGATAGCCGTCTTCGAAGCGGATTTCCGCGCCGGCGCCGGGAAGATGCTCGGCGACAATCTGCCGCATTTTCTCGCGGGTGCGCTGGAGCTGCTCGTCGGTGATGGTGCGGATGTCGCCGGAGGCCACCGCCGTACCCGGAATCACATTGGTCTTGCCGGAAGCGGCGCCGGTGTTTTCCTTGGGGTTGTAGTCCACCGCGGTGCCGCCCAGCACGACGCTGACATTATAAGTAAGGCCGGGCTCGCGCAGCCGGTCGTGAAACGCGGTCAGGATGCGGGCCAGCTCATAAATCGCGCCATCGCCGACGCCGGGATTGAAAATGCCGGCGGAATGGCCGATCTTGCCGCTGGCGGTGAGGTGCCAGGTGGAAGCGCTGCGGCGGGCGATGGTGGCATATTCGCGGCCGGCCGCGACCGTGCCGGCTTCGAATTCGAGGGCGACGTCGCTGTTCTTGGCGGCGTCCACCAGGTCGCGCCGCGCGATGCAAAGCGGCTCGCCCGGCTTTTCTTCGTCGCCGGTCAGAAACACGGTGATGGAAGCGCCATCGAGCCCGCCGGCAGCCTGCAGCGCTTTGAGCGAATACAGAATGACCATCAGGCCGCCCTTCATGTCGCTGGTGCCCGGACCGATGGCCTTTTCGCCCTGCCGTTCGAATTTCTGGAACGGACTGGAGGGCTCGAACACGGTATCCATGTGGCCGATCAGCAGCACGCGCTTGCCATGGGTGCCTTTGCGCTGGGCCACCAGGTGGCCGGCCCGATGGACCTCGTCCATGGGGATCCAGCGGACGGTGAAGCCGAGCGCTTCAAAGCGCGGCCGCAGCTCGTCGGCCACCCTCCGTACCCCGGCGGGATTCAGAGTGCCGCTATTGATATCGACCAGCTTTTCCAGCAGGGCGTTGGATTCCGAAAGGTTGGAATCGATGGCGGCCGTAATGCGGCTTCCGACATCGGAGAGCGCGGCGGCGGATAGGGCCAGCGCCCCAGCAGCCGCAAGAAAAAGCCTCGCAGGGAACTTCATTGGATATCGATTGGGCCGATGATAACACGTTCAGAAAAGGCGTTTGTGCAGATTGGTGCGCGACGAACAAAGAGAACGGCGATACGATCGCGCGCGCTACCGGGGGCTGCAGCCTGTTAGAATCCGAATCTCCAGGTCATTGGGAGGACTGATGAAGAACATCCTGTTTACGCTCTTGCTTTGCGTTTGTGCGCGGCCGCTACTTGCTCAAGGAGCACCGCCCCAGGCTGCGCCCGACCAGCCGTACACCATGGAGTATTACTACAAGGTGCAATGGGGACACCAGCAGGAATTTCTGCAACTCTTCCTCAAGAACCACTACCCGCTGCTCCAAAAGGTGGTCGAGAGCGGCCGCATGCTTTCGGTGAAAATTGAAACGCCCACCAACCACATGACGGAAGAATCGCGCTGGGATTACCGGGTTACGATCCGGTTTAAGAACTCGACCATGGCGACCACCTCGAACCCCGACGAAGAGCGGTTCATCCGGCAGCTCTGGCCCGACCAGCAGACCTACCAGCGGGAAGAACAACGGCGGTTCGAGATCCTGTTGGCCCACTGGGATCTTCCGGTGGGGGATATCACGCCGGCGAAAAAGTAAGCCAAACCTGGCCCGGCATCCTGGCCCTGACGGACGGCCGCTGGATTGGCGACTGCCGTCGTGCCCCCTCCTGGGCGCCGGCGGCCCGCGCGGCGCTGGCATGCCGACTTGCTGGATATGGCCGAGGAAGTCCGCCAGTACTACATCCCGGACTTCAGCTCATGGAAGACCGGTCACGACCTCTATGGGCAGGAATTCGACAAGTTGATCGACGCGCTCGCGGCGCCCGAAGTTCTGCCCCCCTCCCCGCACACTTTATAGTCGTGATGTGAGCAGCAAAGCGGCGCAGCTCCTCCAGCAGTTCGAGGCCCTGCCGGAGGAAGAAAAACAAGTCGTCATGTTCGAGTTTCTGCGGCGGGCCGTCCGATCGACGACCGGGAAACCGCCCAGGCCGCCGACGACCTGTTTCGGGCCTCACGCGACTCCGAATCCGAGAACCTATAGAGGAGACGCTTCCACTCGACCTTGGGCTTCTGAAAATTGACCAGAAGACACACGGTCCGACCTGAGGCGCGCAGATAGTTAAGACATTGGGCAGTGTGTTCGCTGGCGAGGCGCTCCACACATTTCAGTTCGACTACCAGCACATCCTCGACGAGGATGTCGGCGAAGTATTCGCCGACAGGGTAGTCCTTATAGGTCACTGCAAACGACGCCTCGGAGACAGCCCGGATGCCGCAAAGGCTGAGTTCTCTGAGCAGTGCGCGCGCGTAGACTTTTTCAAGGAAACCGGCTCCAAGAGTTTTGGATACCTCAAAGACCGCGGCAAGGACGCGCCCGGTCAGTGAATCGGGACATCCGTATTGATCGGCGTTCATCGGCGTTTATCGGCGGCCAATACTAAGTTGCCGCGGTGAGCAAGACCTCTCAGAATAATTTAGCCGCCGATAA
>JBKQVG010000068.1:0-23719 GCA_052325345.1 Bryobacteraceae bacterium | reverse complement strand
CGGCGCGGCTATCGGCGCCGCCACGCACCTGGATTTTCGTCTGCTGTGCTCGATGCTGGCGGAGCTCGACGGCGGCGGTGTTTACCTGAACGTAGGTTCGGCGGTGGTGCTCCCGGAGGTGTTTTTGAAGGCGGTTTCGGCGGTGCGCAATCTGGGGCATCGGCTGGCCGGGTTTACCACTGTCAATTTCGATTTTCTGCAGCACTACCGCCCCCGGGTGAACGTGGTGGAGCGTCCGCATGCGGCTGCGGGCGGGCAGGGCTACGCCATTACCGGACACCACGAGCTGATGATTCCGCTGCTGGCGGCGGCGCTGATCGAGCGCGACGTATGACGCCGCTAGGTTCGGAACCGCCACTTCCGGAGCCGCCGCCGGAAACGGAAGGCAATCCTTTCTGGAGCTACCTGGACGTGTTGGTGTTCGCCGGACTGGCGGTGCCCAGCCTGCTGCTGGGATCGCTCCTTGTCAGGCTCGCCATGGCGCTGTTTCATTGGCACGCCCGCTTTCGCGTGGCCGAAGCCGTGCCCGCTCAGTTTCTGGGGTACCTGATTCTGTTCGGCCTGCTGGCTCTGCTGTTGCGCATGGAATATGAGCGCCCGTTCTGGAGGTCGCTCGGTTGGCGCCGGCTGGGTTGGCCGCCGCTTCGGATCGTGGTGTGCGGCTTCGCCGCGGCGTTTGGGGTGGCGTGGATCGGGTCGCACATTCAGTTGCCGGGCGGCAGCACGCCCATGACGCAATTGATGGAGAATCGCACGGCGGTCCTGATCATGGCGATCTTCGGCATCACCGCCGGCCCGCTGTGCGAGGAACTGGGTTTTCGCGGGCTGTTGCAGCCCCTGCTGGTGCGCAGTCTGGGCGCGTTCCCCGGTATCGTGTTGACCGCCATTCCGTTCGGGTTGCTGCACTTTCAGGAATATGGCGACTCGGCCGGCTATGCGGCCCTGGTCACCCTGGCCGGCATGGCCTTCGGGTGGATGCGCCACGTCACCGGATCGACCAAGGCGTCAACCCTGATGCATGCGTCGTACAATGCGTTTGTCATGCTGATGCTGCTTCGTGGAGGGGACTTGCCCAAAGCATGGTAGAGACGATTCAATGGATCGACGGCGCGGTGGTGATGATCGACCAGACGCGCCTGCCGCTGGAAGAGCGAATGGTGACCTGCCGCACCTACCAGGAGGTCGCGGCCGCCATCAGGGATATGGTTATTCGCGGAGCTCCGGCCATTGGCGTGGCCGCCGCCATGGGCGTGGCGCTGGGCGTGGCGCAGGCGGCCGAAGACGGCCTCGATGCCCAGGTGGAGACGATCTGCGACGCGCTGGCGCGCACCCGGCCCACCGCCGTGAACCTGTTCTGGGCCATCGACCGCATGAAAGCCCTGTACGGCTCCCTGCGCGGGCGGCCCATTGCGGAAATCCGGCGGGCCTTGATCGAAGAAGCCCTGCGCATCCGTGAGGAAGATGTCGCCATCTGCCGCGCCATCGGCCGCAACGGCGCCCCGCTGGTGGTGGAAGGCAAGACGGTTCTGACGCATTGCAATGCCGGCGCCCTGGCTACGGCCGGATACGGCACCGCGTTGGGCGTGATTCGGGCCGCGATGGACGCCGGCAAGCGCATCGACGTGTTCGCCGACGAGACCAGGCCGTTTCTGCAAGGCGCCCGTCTGACCGCCTGGGAACTGGAACAGGACGGAATTCCCACCACTCTCATCACCGATAGTATGGCCGGACATTTCATGAAGGCCGGAAGGATTGGATGCGTGGTGGTGGGCGCCGACCGCATCGCCGCCAACGGCGACGTGGCCAACAAGATCGGCACCTATTCGGTGGCCGTGCTGGCCAAGGAAAACAACGTGCCGTTTTACGTGGCCGCCCCGATTTCGACCCTGGACCTGAAACTGGCCTCGGGCGACCTGATTCCCATCGAAGAACGCCCCGCGGCCGAGGTGACGCACTTGTACGGCAGGCGAGTGGCGCCGGAGGGAATCGGGGTGGCCAACCCGGCCTTCGACGTCACCCCGGCGCGCTACGTAACCGCCATCATTACCGAAAAAGGAGTGGCGCGCGCCCCGTACGAGGAATCTTTGCGAGAATTGGTTCTATAAACTCGAAATGCGAAAACTGACTACCTTTCTTCTTCTTTGCGCGGCGGCGCTCGTCGCCCAAGCTCCCCGGCGCGCCCCCGGATTCGCTCTCTTCGATTCCGAGATGCAAGTCTACGACCTGTACGATTATCGAGGCAAAATTGTAGTCCTCGAATTCATGCAGACCACCTGCCCGCACTGCGCCTCTTTCGCCGACACACTGGAACAGGTGGAAAAGAAGTACGGCGATAAAGTGCAGATTCTGGCGGTGGTTCACGCGCCGGACGACAACTCGAATACCGTGGCCAGGTTCGCCGCCGGCCATGGCGTGCATTACCCGATTCTCTTCGACCAGGGCCAGATGGCGTATTCCTACGTGCGCAGCGGGAATCTGCAGTTCCCGCACGTTTACCTGATCGACGCCAAGGGCATGATTCAGGGCGACTACGTTTACGGCTTGACGACCCGCGACATTTTTGAGGGCAAAGGCCTGTTTCTGGAAATCGACCGGCTGCTGGGGGGAAAGAAGTAGCGATATGGGCCGATGTGGCAGGCGAAAACGCCCGCTCACAACGCCGGATGCATAGTTTGCGGGCGCCGTGGAGTAGGCCTTCGGCCTGCTTTGACTTCTGCCACGGGCTGCTCGCGACGGCGCCGGTTGCAGGCGAAAACGCCTGCTCCACGAAAGCAGCCGAGTGCAAGGCAGACCACAAAAAACGCGGGCCGCGTCCGCTCCAGGTTGCTTCGGTCCGACCGCGAGGAGGGAATCGCTGCATCCAATTGCGCCGATCCTTGGCGGCATGGTCAAGTAGAGAAAGGTGGAGGTGTTCTTGCCGCGCAGAGTCGTATTAATGCTCACTGTCGTCCTGATTGCGGGTGTGGCCGCGCCCCAGGAGCACAGCCGCGAGACCGTGGTCCGGGCAACGCTCGAGAACGGGCTGCGGGTGGTGATTGTGCGCGACCCGCTGGCGCCCGTGGTCACGGTGGAGGAGAACTACCTGGCGGGCGGCAACGAAACGCCGGCGGGTTTCCCGGGAATGGCGCACGCGCAGGAGCACATGGCGTTTCGGGGATGCGCGGGGGTGAGCGCCGACCAGATCGCCGCCATCTATGCGCAATTGGGCGGCGACCAGAACGCGGATACGCAGCAGGGCATCACGCAGTATTTCACGACGGTGCCGGCGCAGGATCTGGAAGTGGCGCTGCGGCTGGATTCGGCGTGCATGCAGGACGTCGAGGACTCCGAGAAGGAATGGGCGGAAGAACGCGGCGCCATCGAGCAGGAGGTGGCGAGGGACCTGTCGAATCCCACCTACAAATTCATTACGCGGCTCAACGAGGATCTCTTCGCCGGCACGCCGTACGCGCACGACGCACTGGGCACGAAGGCTTCGTTCGATGCGACCACCGGCGCCATGCTGAAGAAGTTTTATCAGGAATGGTACGCGCCGAACAACGCCATTCTGGTGATCGCGGGCGACGTGGATCCGGCGGCGGCCCTTGCCAAAGTCAAGCAGTTGTACGGGGCGATCCAGCGAAAGCGGCTTCCCGCGCGGCCGGAGATCCAGTTGCCGGCGGTGAAGGCGGACAGCTTCACGCTCGAAAGCAACCTGCCTTATGAGCTGGTGTTTGTGGCCTTCCGCATGCTTGGGACATCCAGCCCGGACTATGCCGCGGCGCGGATTCTGAGCGACGTCATCGACAGCCAGCGCGCCGATCTCTATGGACTGGTGCCGCAGGGGAAGGCCCTGGGAACGGAATTCGGGATGACGGAAACGTATCCACAGGCGAGCGTGGGTTACGCGCTGGCGGCGGTCCCCGCCGGAACCGATCCGGCGCCGATTACGGCGGAAGTGAAGACCATTCTGGCGGGCTACGCGCGGAAGGGTGTGCCGGCGGAGTTGGTGGAGGCGGAAAAGAAGGGTGAAATCGCGGCCGCGGAGTTTCAACAGAACTCCATTCCGGAGCTGGCGGCGACGTGGTCGGAGGCGCTGGCCGCCGAGGGCCGCCAATCGCCCCAGGATCTTGTGGAAGCGATCAAGAAAGTGACAGTGGCCGACGTAGACCGGGTGGCGAAGACGTATCTAACCGTAGAGAGCGCGATCGTCGCCACGCTGAAACCGTCGGCTTCGGGCGAAGCGGTTTCGGAGAAGGGCTTCGGCGGCGCCGAGGTGACCACGGCGGCGCCCACCAAGCCGGTGGCGTTGCCGGAGTGGGCGGAAGGCGCGGTGAAGAGTTTGAAAGTGCCGGAAGCGCCCGCCCGTCCCACCGATGTGACTCTCGCGAACGGCGTGCGCCTGATCGTCCGAACGGTAGAGGCGAGCCCGACGGTCACCGTGGTTGGCGCCGTGAAACACCAGGCTGATCTCGAGACGGCGCCCGGCAAGGATGGCGCCGACGACGTGCTGGAGGAATTGTTTTCCTACGGGACGGAGACCCGCGGCCGGCTGGCGTTCCAGAAAGCTCTGGACGATATCGCCGCTTCCGAGAGCGGCGGCACGAACTTCGAGCTGAAAGTGCTGAAGCAAGATTTCGCCAAAGGCGTGGAACTGCTGGCGGACAACGAACTCCATCCGGCGCTGCCGGCGGAGGCGTTCCAGGTGGTACGGGGGCAGGTGGCGCAACTGACGGCCGGTACGCTTGCCAGTCCGGGATACCGTTTCCATCGCGCTCTTGAGACCGCGTTGCTGCCGAAGAACGACCCGTCGCTTCGGGAGACGACGCCGCAATCGGTTTCGGCGTTGGCGCTGGGCGACGTCAAGACCTATTACGCGAAGGTGTTTCGCCCCGACATGACCACCATCGCGGTGATTGGCGACATCACGCCCGAGGAAGCGCGGCCGGTAATCGAGAAGTGGTTCGGCGCGTGGAAGAACGTGGGGCCGAAGCCGGGGGTGATTCTGCCGGTGGTGCCGGAAAACAAGCCGGCCACGGTGAACGTGCCGGATCCGACCGCGGTGCAGGACTCGGTGGAACTCGCCGAGCAGGTGGGGATCAATCGCTTTCATCCCGACTACTATGCGCTGCAGCTTGGCGATCACGTGCTGGGGGGCGGCTTTTACGCCACCCGCCTGTATCGCGATCTGCGCCAGAAAGCCGGTTACGTTTACAACGTGGACAACGCCTTGCGCGCGACCGAAACGCGGGCGACCTACTCGGTTACCTACGGTTGCGATCCGAAGAACGTCTCCAAGGCCCGGCTGCTGGTGGAGCAAGATCTCGCCGCCATGCGCACGACCGATGTGACGGCGGCGGAACTGCAGCAGGCCAAAGCACTGCTGTTGCGGCAAATCACCTTGAGCGAATCGAGCGAAGACGCGGTTGCCGGCGGGTTTGTGGCCCGCGCACTGATGGGGCTGCCGCTGGACGAGCCCATCCGCGCCGCCGAGCGGTATTATGCGCTCACGGCGGAGCAGGTCCGGGCGGCTTTCGAAAAGTGGATTCATCCCGGAGCGTTGGTTCAGGTCGTTCGGGGACCGGCGCCGCAGTGAGGCGGAACGGTCTAGGTGGTCGGCCGGCGTGGACACCACGCTCCGGAAATCCCGCTGACTCCGGAAAACCGTCCGCTTGCCGGTGTGGCTCGCCGCTGATGAGTTTTCTGTGACGTTCCGGAGGCGATTGGCTGTAGATCTAACATGAGATGGACCCCCGCGCCTTGAAAACGCTGATCGTGGACGATGAGCCCATCGCTCGCCGCGTGCTTCGCGAGGACTTGGAGCTGTTGCCCGGTATCGATATCGTAGGCGAGGCTGGGAACGGCAAAGAAGCTTTGCTGCGGATTGAAGAGCTGAGGCCCGACCTGGTCTTTCTCGATCTGCAGATGCCGGTGATGAGCGGGTTCGAGGTGGTGCGCAATCTCACCGGAACGCATGCGCCCGTGGTGGTGATTGTCACGGCGTTCGATCAGCATGCGATCCAGGCGTTTGAGGCAGGTGCGGTGGACTATCTGCTGAAGCCGGTCAACGAAGCGCGGCTCCACAAAGCCGTGGAGCGCGCTAGAAACATATGCGGCCGCCCTCTGGAGATCGCCAACCAGGTGGCGCGGATCGCGGCGGCCAGCGACCTAGCCCAGCCGCGCCAGCCGCGCAAGGTGGTGGGGCGAAATGGCGCCGACTATTTCGTGTTGGACGCCGATGAGATCCTGGCGTTCCAGGCCGAACGGGAATTGGTGTGGATTGTTACGGCGAAGCAGCGCCTGCTGGCCACGCAGTCCCTGCGCGGCATTGAGGAGCGCCTGGGCGAGCCGCAGTTCCAACGCGTACATCGCAACGCCATCGTGAATGTGAACCACGTGCGCAAAATGAGCGTCCTCAGCAGCCAACGATGGCTGATCACGCTGAGCAACTCGCTGCAGCTCACCGTCAGCAAGCGCCAGGCGCACCATATCAGGCAAATTTTGCATTGGTGATGGAAACTGTGAGCGGCCAGCCTGAAGCTGAATCCGGGTTGGCCGATCGCCGATCGCTGACGGCCGATCGCTTTGCTCCCGCTCATGACTCAACCAAGGTCATTGGCGGCAAAAGTCAGCCGCCGGTCGGATTATCTTAGGCTTGGGCCAGCCTGGTTTCGCACAATTTAGGAATGACAAAGACTCTTGCGGTATTGGTTTGCTTCGGGGTGCTGAGCTTTGCGCAATCCACCAGCGTCAATTCAGGAACGATCCACGGTTCCGTTCTGGACCCCTCGGGCGCGGCCGTGGTGGGCGCATCGGTGGAGATCGCGAACCCGGTTTCCCACTATGACGAGAAAACCCTCACCGACAGTCAGGGAAAGTTCGAGTTGGACAACGTTCCGTTTAACAATTATCATTTGACCGTCACCTCCTCCGGGTTCCAAGCGCACGTCCAGGACGTCACCGTAAGAACTCCCGTGCCTCTCGACGTGAAGGCCAATCTGCAGCTTGGCACGGCGTCGACCACGGTCAGCGTGGAGGCGGCCGGCGATCTGCTGGAAACGGTGCCCACCACGCACACCGACGTCGACCGCGCTCTGTTCGAGAAGCTCCCGCTGGAGAACCAGTCTTCGTCGCTCAGTTCGCTGGTGACGCTGGCTTCGCCGGGGATTGCGGCCGATTCCAACGGCCTTTTCCACGGACTGGGCGATCACGCGGAAAACTCGTTTTCTCTAGATGGCCAGCCGATCACCGATCAGCAGAGCAAGGTGTTTTCCAACCAGATTCCGGTGGATTCGGTGGAGTCCATGGAAGTGATCGAGGGTGCGCCGCCCGCCGAATTTGGCGACAAAACCAGTGTCGTGATTGTGGTCACCACGCGGTCTGGCATGGGAATGACGCCGCCGCACGGCGACGTTACGGCATCCTACGGCTCTTTCGGCACCACCAACGGAGGCTTCGATTTCCTGAACGGCGGCAAGACCTGGGGCAACTTCATTTCGGCCAACGGCATGAACACCAGCCGGTTTCTGGATGGGCCGGAATTCGCCGTCATGCACGACCATGGCAACGAGCAGAACGTGTTCGACCGCGTCGACTTCAAACCCTCCGCGGCGAACACAATCAACCTGGATGGCGGCTTTACGCGTTCCTGGTTCCAGACGCCGAATTCGTATGACGCCCAGGACGCCACCGCCTGGAGCGGATTGGTGGTAGACAACGGCGGCATCGGCCCCAATGGCCAGCCAGTCGGGTCCCAGGACCAGCGTTCCAAGATTCAGACCATCAACTTCGCGCCCACATTCACGCGTTTGATGAGCGCCAATGCGGTAGTCACGTTGGGCGCCTTCGTGCGCCAGGATCAGTATAACTACTACCCGAGCCGCGACCCATTCGCCGACCTTACTCCCGATCTCCAACTCCAAACCGTGGGCCAGAATCGCACCCTGACCAACCTCGGGCTGCGCGCGAACTTATCTTACGTCAAAGGGATACACTCCGTGAAGGTCGGAGCCACTTACATGGACACCATCCTCACGGAAAAAGACGCCATCGGGATCGTCGATCCAACCAACAACGCCCCGTGTTTGAATCCCGACGGCAGCCCCTACACCGGCGCATCCCTGACAGATCCCGCGGGATGCACCGGCATGCTCCAGCAGAATCCCAACTTCATCCCGCTGCTTGGCTGCTATGACCTGACCCGGACCGGATCGCTGCCCGCCTCCGATGGCTGCCCCAATTCCACCAGCGCACCCTATAACTATTATGGCCACGCCAATATCAGGGAACTGGCCTTATTTTTCCAAGACAGTATCACCAAGGGACCCTGGAGTTTCAATCTCGGCTTGCGCGAGGATGTTTACAGCGGCATCACCTCCGCCAATCAAACGGAGCCACGGCTCGGCATCGCTTACAACATCAAGCCAACCAATACAGTGCTGCGCATTTCCTACGCCCGTGAATTGGAGACGCCGTTCAACGAGAACCTGGTGCTTTCGAGCGAAGGATGCAACGACGCCGTAATCAACGCGATTATGTCGAGCACCATCAGCCCGTGCGTGTCGACAACTCAGCTGAGCCCGGGCTGGCGCAACGAGTTCCACGCCGGCCTGCAGCAGGCCTTCGGGCGGTACTTCGTGGTGGACGGCGAGTACATCTGGAAGTACACCCACAAAGCGTACGACTTCAGCGTGCTGGGCGACACGCCGATCACCTTCCCCATCGAGTGGGACAGGTCGAAAATCCCCGGGTTTGCCATCCGCGGCAGCATGCCGAATTTCCACGGTCTGTCGGCGTTCATCGTAATGTCCCACGTGGCGGCGCGTTTCTTCGAGCCGCAGGTGAGCGGAATCGGCGCCGCACCCGTCGGCAGCGAGGTATTTCGCATCGACCACGACGAGGCCTTCAACCAGACCACTCACCTGCAATACCAGCCTTGGAAGAACGGGCCATGGCTCGGCTTCAACTGGCGCTACGACAGCGGTCTGGTGGCGGGTCCGGTGCCGTGCGCGGGAGGCAATTGCGCCAATGGGCCCGACGGGACGGATAGCATCGTGGACGTGAGCGGCCTGACACCCGATCAACAGTTTCAGGCGGGACTCTATTGCGGCGGCGTATATGCGACACCTACCACGCCGATCAGCCCGACGGGGTTATGCCCTGCCTCGCTGTACGGGTCCAACTTAGTCAAGATTCCGGCACCCGGCACCGAGGACGACGACCACAACCCACCTCGCATCGCGCCGCGCAGCCTGTTCGACCTAGCGGTGGGAGACGACAATCTATTCCATGGCGAGAGAAAGAAGTGGAGCCTTCGCCTGTCGGCCGTCAATCTGACCAATAAGTATGCGCTCTACAACTTTCTTTCGACCTTCAGCGGGACGCATTACGTCACCCCGCGTGCGCTGACGGTGACCGTCGGCTTCCATTTTTAGGCGGCGCAGAGCGGCGGTCCGACTTGCGGGGTCGGCTTTTCACGCCTTGGTCAGGCAAATGCGAAGAACGATTTCCCAATCGTCTCCGCGACAGGCGACGGTGGAGCGGATCTGGCTTTTCATTAAGTGGGTGCGGATATTCTTGCCATAGACCACGGTGGGAACGCTCAACTGCATGGCTCCCAGGCGCTCCTCCAAACCGTTTTTCACGCTGCCGACGATCATGTTGGTTAGTTCGCCGACGGCATCGAGGACTTCGTCGTCGACCGAAGACATTTCGGTCATGAGGAGCCGCGATGCCAGCAGGGCCGCGGTGGGACCGTTGCAGGTGAGGAAGCCGCCCCCCACCCACTTACCGGTTAACCCGACCACCGAAAGGACGCCGTCGTAAGCCGCGCCTTCCCGCTCGACAGGCTGGTCCGCCAGGGTAATTTGGGACGCCAGCATGGACGAAAACACTTCGTCGGCGGCGGCAAAAACGATGTCCTCGATGGAACAATTGGCAAGCTCGTTCGTCACGGCTGAACTCCTGTCGGTTTGGCAGGCGCCTCAACTTTCAAAAGCGAGGTGAGCTTGTCGCGAAGTTGATCGGTGGTGAAAGGCTTTCGGACATAGGAAGTCGCGCCAAGGTCGGCGACTTCCTTGACCCGTGCCTGGCTGCCTTCGGTAGTAATCATGATGAAGGGCGTGGCGCGGTACTCGGGCATTTCCCGGACCGACTTGAGGAATTCGACGCCATCCATGACCGGCATGTTGATGTCGGAAAGGATCGCATCGACGCGATGTTGTTTCAGCAGGTCCAGTCCCTGGCTGCCATCGGCCGCTTCGAAAACCTTTCCCAGCGGCAGCTCGGTTTGGAGCAGAACACGCTGGAGGATCTTGCGGATCGCCGCTGAGTCGTCCACTATCAAGAGATCGATTGATTCCATATGGTCAGACCTATCGCTCTATAACTTGGCCTTCCGGGAAAGAGCGGGGGAAGAGTCCGGCTTTTGCCGCCAGGAGCTATACGACATATTGATCGTTCGAGTCCGGCTGAAGACTGATGACTCCCTCCGCCTGCAATTGCGCCGCCAGGGTCATCACCTGTTGCTGGGCGTCGCGGACGTCCCGGATGCGGACGGGTCCCAAGGCGGCGAGATCTTCCTCGAGCATCTCGGCGGCACGGTTCGACATCAAACTCATGACGTGTTTTTTCAATTGCGGTTCGGCGCCCTTCAGCGCCAGCGTGAGGACCTTGCGGTCGGTGCGGGCAAGGAGCATCTTGAGGGACTCCGCGGCGACATTCTGAAGATCGGCGAACACGAACATGAGTTGGCGGATGTTCTGGCCCAGGCCAGGATCGTCCGAGGCGATCTGCTCGAGGACCTCCTTGCTGGCTCCGGCATCGACATGGTTCAGCACCTGCGCGACCGCCCGCACGCCGCCGCAGGATTCCAGGCTGGATTCGCCGGCGATTCGCAGTTTGGCGCAGATGGACTTGGCGAGCCTGTCGATCACTTCCGGAGAGATCTGCTCGAGCGAGGCCATGCGGCGGATTACGGGTGCGCGGAGCTCGGCGGGAAGCGCGGCGAGAAGCCGCGCGGCTTGAGAGGTGGTGAGATGACAGAGGATCAGCGCGATGGTCTGGGGGTGTTCCCGATGGATGATCTTGGCCATGTGCTCGGGGTCGGCCTTTTGCAGAGCCTCAATTCCAGGCATGCTGGTTCCGATCGACTTCACCAACCGCTCGATCATTCGTTTACCGGTTTCCGGGCCGAAGGCTCCGTAGATGACCGTTTTGGCGTACTCGAGGCCGCCGGTGCGGTACAGATCGATGTTCTGGCTGATGCGGACGAAGTCGTCGATGACGTGCCTCCGCTCCATGTCGGAGATGTTTTCCAGCAGGCTGACCTCGCGGGCCACCTCGTGAGCGTCCTCTTCGGATAGCTGGCGAAGAATCTCCGCGCCGGCTTCGTCACCGACCAGGGTCAGAAGAATAGCGGCCTTTCTGGCGCCGCGAAGCGGTTGGACCGCGGCGTTGGCCTCCTGGGGCGGCGCCAGCGTGGGAAGCGCAGGGGGATTGGCCAGAGTGGCGGTACCGGTTGCCATCGGCATGAACCAGTAGCAAGATTGGTGCCAAGTGGGGTACGAGGACGGGGGAACGTTTTCGAGCCAGCTAGCCGGGCAGGTCTCGGGCCAGTACCCAGAAGACAGTTATTACGTAACGCGCCCTTCGCGGCGTGGCGCACCGAACCGTTGGATCGGAGCCGCGACCGCGCGTTCGTCAAGCAAGGGGTGTCAAATATTTGACGCGTCAAGTTATCAGCCGGGCGCAAAAGGCGGCAGGTGGGGGATGGCGCGGGCTTACATTGTTCCGAATTGGAATTTGAAGTGCCTGATGGTGCACGGTAATGCCGGAATTGTCTGCAATCGATGGATTCGGCCGTCTGCCGGTGACGGTCGAAGTGCGAGTTGGCGGCCTCGATCTGACCCTGGACGAACTACTGCAACTGGAGGTAGGCAGTGTCATCCCTTTGGACCGGCCGGCCGGCGAGACACTCGAAGTACGGGTGGGCAACGTTCCTTTGGCTTCGGCCGAAGTCGTGGCAATCGAGGACCGTCTGGCGGTGCGCATCACGGATTTTGAGCCCGGGGTATCCATTGCACCGCCGGAAAGCGAGACCGCGGAATGAGCGCGCCGGACATCGACCCTGGCCGCATCGCCATCGCGCAGCAGTTCACCCGAGCATGGGAGTCGGTGCTGGCGACGATGGCGCCGGTACGAATAGAAGTGGAATTGGGGAGCGCGGCCGGGCGGAGCGCCGCGGAGACGCGAAATGGGTGGTCGTGGTGGGCGCTCTTGTTCGATCTCGCTCCCAAGGCGCCGCTGCTGATCGGCGCGCCCGCGCGTTCGTGGGGTGCGCTGGGCAAGCTGGTGCTTGGGGAAGAAGATTCCGGCGGCGATGAAGTCGAAGCGGTTTCGAAGGACCTGATCGACCAGTGCGGCAGCGTCCTGGCGCAGTGGTTTTCCGGGCAGAGCGGCCACTCCGTGGCGTGCCAGGGCGCGGTTCCGGCCGGCGCCGGCACTGGCGGGCCGCAGTTGGCGATCAACCTGAAATTCCCCGAGGCGGAGGACGCGGTCGAACTGCTGGTCGGCGTTCCGGAGGAGCTGGCGCGGGAGGCGGCTCCTTTGCCGCCGGCGGCAGCGAAGCCGGTGACGCCGCTGGCCTCGATTGTCCTGCCGGTGGAGGTAATTCTGGGGCGAGTGACGCTGCAACTGGCCGAGGTGCTGAAGTTGAATATCGGAAGCGTGGTGGATCTGGAGCGCCACGTCGCCGAGCCCGCCGAGGTGGTGGTGAACGGGCGGGTGATCGCGTGGGGCCAAATCGTGGCGTGCGCGGGGAATTACGGCGTCAAGATCACGGCCAAGGCGAAAGGCCGGGAGGCGGCATGAAGCGGCAGTTGAGCCAAGAGGAAATCGACGACTATTTTCGAAGCCCGGCGGGCGGGGAACGCGGCGGCGACGCGGCGTGCGTGCCTTTCGACTTCCGGCGCCTCGATCGCATCCCCAAATCGCAGCTCAGCGTCATACATTTCCTGCACGAGACTTTCGTGCGAACCCTCAGCGCCAGTCTCTCCGTTTACCTCCGCACTTACGTTTCCGGCGATCTGATCAGCGTGGAGCAACTGCCGTACGGAGACTTCGCCGAGAACCTGCCGTCGCCCACCTGCATCGCCAGTTTGAGCATGCAGCCGTACGACGGCTGCCTGTTGGTAGAGGTGAATCAGGGCCTGCTGGGGATCATTCTGGATCACGTGCTGGGCGGCAACGGCAAGATTGGAGCGGCGCTGGACCGCGAGGTCACCGATATCGAGCAGGACATGCTCGAGGGATTCTACCGGATCATCGCCCACGACCTGTCGGAGGCCTGGAAGCCGATCGCGCCTCTGCGGTTCGCGGTAGACTCGCTCGAGACCACGCCGCAGCTCTCCAAACGCATCGCGCCGAACGAAGCCGTGGTGACGGTCGCCATGGAGCTGCGCATCAGCGACAACCGGGGAGTGGTGAATCTTGCCATCCCTTCCATCACTTTGAAAGCGATGCGCCAGCGGTTCGATCAACAGTGGACCTCGCAAAAGGTGGTTAACGAGGTAACCGCGATGGCCGTTCGAAAAAAAATGTCGCGGGAACTGATGTTGGATGTCGAATGCGCGCTTTCCGGCGCCGCCATCCGCGTGCGCGACCTGCTGAGCCTGGAGTGCGGCGACGTACTCGACCTGGGAATACCGGCGGACTCGGCGGTGACCGCGCTGGTTAACGGCCAACCCCATTTCCAGGGAGAACTGGTCGCAAACGGACCGAGGACGGCGATGGTGGTTCGTTCCGTGACCCGGCCGTAGCGCGAGAGGACCGGCCCGGCGATTACGGATTGACCGAAGGTTAACCCGCATTTCCGAGACACTTTTAACCGCGGCGCGGGCATAGCCGGCCGGCTCCGAGGCGCGCCCGCCACTCCCGGATTTTCCCTCAAAAAAGTGCTTGACAGCGAGGCGGCCCCAGGAGCAAGATGACTCAGGCGGGGTGTAATTAGCGGTAAAGTTAGCGTTAGTCAGATTTCGGACCTGCCGCGGCAGATCCGCTCCAGGTAGAGAGGTTGAGAAATGCGCATGCTCCGAACCGTGGTCGCATCGCTGTTATTCGTGTGTTTGATTTCCCTTGCAACGTTGTTTGCACAGACGCCAACGGCTGTGGTCACCGGGACTGTGATAGACGCTACAGGCAGCCTCGTTCCGGATGCCAAGGTAACCGTCGTCAATCAGGAGACCAACGTCGTCAGCACGAAGGACACCAGTGCGGCTGGGACCTTCACCATCATCAATCTTTTGCCCGGCAATTACACGCTCACGGTTGAGAAGAAGGGCTTCAAGAAAGTGGCCCTGCCGGTATTCCGGCTGGACGTGAACCAGACGCTGACGCAAACCATCACGCTGCAGGTGGGTTCGCCGACCGAGACGGTCACGGTAAGCGAAAACTCGGTGGAAGTAATGGTGCAGCGGTCCACCACCGAGTTGGGCACCACGATTGACGAAGAGGCGATGCACGAGCTGCCGCTGAATGGACGGAACTTCACCGAGTTGTTGATTTACCAGCCGGGCGTGGGTCCGGTGAATACGGCACAGGGTGGCAATGGCATCGGCAGCGCGGACGGCGGCAACATCGGCATTCCCGGCGCCGTGGTGTACCGGCCGTCGGTGAACGGCGCCGGCAACCGGTCGAACGCGTTCTACCTGGACGGGATCGTCAACACGGACGACCGCGGCGGCGGCTGGTCGGTCCAGCCGATCGCGGACACGATTCAGGAATTCAAGGTGCAATCGCACAACAACGATGCCCAGTACGGGAACGTGCTGGGCTCGGTGGTAAACGTGGTGACCAAGTCGGGCACCAACCAATTCCACGGTTCCGGCTGGGATTTTGCGCGCAACGCGATATTCGACGCCCGCAACCCGTTCACCGGCTTCTGCACCACGGCATTTTGTCCGCAAGAGGCCAGCAAGCTGAACGCCGAAGTGGCCGCGGGCACGCAAACCGCGGCGGGCGCGTCGGCGATTCTTTCGGGCACGCCGGTTTCACCGCTGGGCTACACGGAGAACATGTACGGCGGCACCTTTGGCGGACCGATCAAACGGAACAAGACGTTCTTCTTTTTTGGCTACGAAGGCTGGCATTTCGCTCAGCCCGTGGACGCCTTCGTCAATATCCCGACGGCGCAGGAACTGGCGGGAGACTTCACCGGCACCGGAGGGAGCCCGGAATTGGTAGGAAGTTTGAATTCGGCCAAAACGGCCGTGACCCCGAATACGATCTACAACCCATTCGCCGAATCGGGGGCGAACTCGGCCGTGCCGTTCTATTGCGATGGAGCCGGCAATCCGATGCCGCTGCTGAATCCGGGTGCGGCCTTTGGTCAGGCGGGATACGGTTTGCAGGGGGTAGGAACACCGTGCAATCGAATCCCGTCCGGTCTGATCGATCAAAAGCTGGTCACCGTGATCAAGGCATACTCGTTGCAGAACTGCGGGTACACGCCCAACTACGGGCTTGGCGTGCTGGACAACTGCCTGGATACCCGGAACAAGACCGACGTTGCCAACAATTTCGATTTCCGGGTAGACCACCACTTCAGTGAAAACAACATCGTGTTTGCCCGGGCTTACATGCTCTGGGACACGGATACCGGAATCGTGAACGGGACCAACTCCTTAAGCCCATCCCCTTACCACGTCTGGAACATTGGGGGCGCGTGGGACCACATCTTTACTCCAAACCTGATCCTCGAAGTGCGCGGCGGTATCAACGCCCGCCCGGTAACGGTGAACCCGACCAATTCACAGGGTTATAATCCGGAGACCGGGGCCGGCTTCTCGAACCTGAGCGCGACTGCCGGTTTCTTTCTGAACGTAAGCGGCTACGTTGGCTCCGCTAATAGCGGACTGGGCAACGTGGGACCGCAATATCGCGCCAACCCAGAGCATGCCGCCAACGCCGCGATGACCTGGATCCACGGGAAACACACGGTTCGTTTCGGCGGGGAGTTCTTGTACGAGAATCGCCTGGAGATCAATACCTACGAGACGTTCACCTCCAGCACCGCCCAAACCTGCCCGACCAATGCTTCCGGGCTTTTCGCTTGCAGCGGCGCCCAAGGGAACGGTTTGGCCTCGATGCTGCTGGACCTACCCAACGCATTGACGGTGAACGTGCCGCAATATGAAGAGATCCATGCCGCGTTTTTGCCCTTTGGCTTCTTTGCCCAGGACGAATGGCATGTGCGGCCGAACCTGACGATCGATGTCGGGTTGCGGTACGACTACGACCCGGCGGTCAAACTGCTGGTCAGCAACGGCGAGACAGTCAACGCTCTGAACCTGCCCGGGCGGCAATTCATCATCGGGTCGGCGGAAAGTGCCGCCTACACCACCGGATGCGGTTCGCCGGAGATGCCGCCGTGTGTTCCGGGCGGGCTGAGCGCCGCCAACTCGGCATTTCTGGTGACCGTCGGCGGAGTTACATACAACACCCTCAACAATATCGTGTTTTCGCCCAACAGCCAGCCCGCCTTGAAGGCCATCAAGGATAATATCGGTCCACGGCTTGGCATTGCCTGGGGGTTCATGCCTAAGACAGTCCTGCGGGCCGGCTATGGAATATTTTACGATACGATCAGCTACCGCAGCCAGAATGCCGAGAACACACTGCAGGGTTCCATCTGGCCCTGGACCCGCGGCGTTTCCGATACGCTCAATAACGCCCCGATGGGGACGGCCGCGACTCCGACCGTGGCGCCAATCTGCACCAGCCTCACAAGTTGCGGCCCGTACGGCGGGTATGGCACTTCTCAACTCACCGGCTTGGCCGGGAGCAACCCGATCGTGGTGGCGCCTACTCCGTGGGGCTCCACTTTCGGCGGTTACACCGACGATCCCAACTATTCCGATCCGCGATCGCAGCAATGGAATCTCCAGATCGAGCGCCAGTTGACCACTTCGAGCATGTTTATGGTCGGTTACGTGGGAAGCCACACGCAGCGCCTGGAATGGTGCTGCTCTGCCAATTACCCGCAGGGAGGCCCCTACTGCCAAAACAACCCGGCGCAGGGGTTCACGTGTCCCACTGCGCCGCTGACGCAGGCGCAGATCACCGTGAACGAATATATGCCGTTTGCGGCGCAAGGCTGGCATTATTCGGAATCCAACGGCTTTTCCACCTTCCATGCACTGGAGGCTCAGTTCCAGAAGCGTTTCTCGCGGGGTCTCGAGACTTTGGCGGCATTCACTTGGGGGAAATGCCTGGGCGACTCCAACGGCGACTATAACGCCGAGAACGGCTACGAGGGCGCCCCTTATGAATACTACTTCAACTCTAAACTGTCGAAGGGGTTCTGCGCGTTTAACATACCGCTCGATTTGAACTGGAGTACCGTCTATCAATTACCATTCGGAAGAGGCGAGAAATGGCTCAGTCATGGACTGCTGTCGCGGGTGTTGGGCAACTGGGGAATTAATTACTCGTTCATAGGGCGGTCGGGCCAGGCGTTTAACCCGTCGTGGGGCGGCGCCGGCAGCGGCGTTCCGGCCTCAATAGCCGGCGTTGCTCCGCTCAGTACCGATCCGGCCAATCTTTCCGATGCCGCGGGATCGATCACCGGTTACAGCCGGCCGAGCGTGCTCCCCGGCTGCAACCCGAAAGTCTCGAATCCGAGCGTGTCCGAGTGGTACAACCCGGCCTGCTTCGTCAGCCCTTCGTCGCTGTCGGTCGGCCCCGGCTATGGCTTTGGGGACACTCCGATCGGCTTCTTGCGGACCATGCGATGGATCAACGTGGACGTCTCCCTGGTGAAGGCAATCCCGATCACCGAAACAAAGAGGCTCGAGTTCCGCGCCGAGGCGTTCAACGTGTTCAACCACATGATTCTGGGAGAGCCGGGCGTTTCGATTGCCCCTTCGTATTCCGGCGGGGTGGTTTCTTACGGTTCGGCTGGCGCGATCAGCAGCATCGCGAACACACCGCGGGAACTGCAGCTTGCGATGAAGTTCTTCTTCTAAGAAGACGTTCCGTAATGGCGTTGACAAACTCCCCCTACCGTCGCGGCTCTGAAGCGAGTCGGAGCCGCAACCGTGAGGGAGCGGTTGCCGGATAAGTGTACTAAGCGATACCATGACCGTCACTTCGGCAGCGCTGGCTCTTTTGCTGCTCTCTCCGCTCCAGGCTGGCGCCGAAGACCGGGCCGCCTGGATGCGGAATGCCCGCTGGGGCGTGATGACGCACTATCTGGCCGACTGGCAGGGTCGGGTTCACGGCCTCACCATGAACGTGGAGGAGTGGAACAAGCTGGTGGACGGCTTTGACGCCGAGGGCATCGCCAGACAGCTCCAGTCCGCCGGCGCCCGCTACTACCAGATCAGCATCGGCCAGAATTCCGGCTATTGCCTCTCTCCTAATGCCGTCTACGATCGTCTTACCGGCATCGCTCCGAGTAAGTGCTCGCGCCGCGACTTAGTGGCCGATCTTGCCGCCGCGCTCGGCAAGCGCGGAATCGGGCTTATGGTGTACCTGCCATCCGGCGCTCCGGCTCAGGACAAGGTCGCCGATGCGGTTCTCGATTGGCGCAACGGCCCCTATCCCAACAAAGAATTCCAGCGCAAATGGGAGCGGGTGATTCGAGAATGGTCCGAGCGCTGGGGCAGGAAAGTAGTTGGCTGGTGGTTCGACGGTTGTTATTTTCCCAACTCCATGTACCGCTCGCCCGAGCCGCCAAATTTCTCGAGCTTTGCCGCCGCGGCCCGAGCGGGCAACCCCGACTCCATCGTGGCGTTCAATCCCGGCGTCGTCTACCGCATCCTGTCTGTCACTCCCTACGAAGATTTCACCGCCGGAGAGATCGACAAGCCCGCCCTGGTGACCATCCGCCGCGCGGCTGGCGGGAAGGTGGACGGCGTCCAGATCCACATGCTCAGCTACCTGGGCCGGACCTGGGGGATGGGCACGCCGCGCTTCACAACTGAGGAAGCGATCGCCCACACGCGAAAGGTGGTGGATGCGGGCGGGGCCGTAACCTGGGATGTGCCGGTGGAATTGAACGGCTCCATTTCCCGGCCGTTTCTAGACCAACTGATCGCCTTAGGGAAGGCCATCCATTGATGCACTCCGGGATTGTTACGATTCCCCCGCCGCCGGCACGGACGCCTCGCCAGCGCTGACGGGACCACCGTCACAGTAGACTGGCAACACCGTCGAGATCGAGCCCGGCAGCTAGTTGGCCGGAGGCTGCGCCGCGACCGTGACCTGGTGTGCTCACGCCGACCGGGTGCGCCAGTAAACTGCTTGCCGTATGAGGCAGGTGCCGCAGCTCTTCCCCTATGGGAGGAGATATGGCCAGGATCTGCGAGGAAGCTAGTCGGCCCGCTTGCTGCCCGCTCGCCGGGGCTTCGGCTTGCTCTTGACCTCAAGATTGAGCGCCACTGCAGCGCGGATGAGATCCTTCAAGGCCGCCTCATCGACCTTGTCGCCTTCGTGGATGTCGATGGCGCGCCTGGCATTCCCGTCGAGGCTGGAGTTGAATAGACCGGAAGGGTCCTTCAACCGAGCTCCCTTGGCAAATGTCATCTTGACGACGTTCTTATACGTCTCTCCCGTCGAGACGATGCCGCCGTGGGACCAGACGGGAGTCCCCCTCCACTTCCACTCTTCGACGATCTCAGGGTCTGCCTCGTGTATGATTGCGCGCACTTTCGCGAGCGTCTTCCCGCGCCAGTCCCCAAGTTCCTTGATCTTCTCGTCGATTAATGCAGACGCGGATTCCACCGGGACGGCCCTTTTCATATATAGCTCCAACTCTCGCACCTATTTTAGCTGCGCTCAACGTAACCTGCACCCTCGATACGACCTAAACCGCCGGTTTCACCGGAATCCCCACGCAGACAGCCTTGTGTCCTCGAAAGGCATAATGCCCTACACCACCCAGGAGCGCGAGGCTCTGTAGCGGGCAATTCTCGCAGGCAGCCAGTCCTTGAGCTCCGCCGCTATATAAAAGGTGGGCCGCAACAGATCGTCGTCGGGCGCGATCGTGCCTTCGGCCACCGCGGTCGCCGCGAGGTCCGTCTCCGGGTAGATCCTAATGCCTACCGTGACTTTCAGGGTGTCGAGGTCGAGGGAATCGGCAAAGGCGAGGCTCTCTTCGACCGTTGCTCTGGTCTCCCCCGGCCCCCCCAGCATCAGACAGCCCGTGCGCCGGACCCCGGCTTTCCGGAACAATCCCGCGATGGTCTGCACCTCGCCTGCGCGGAACTTCTTGTGGAAGCGGGTCAGCACGCAGTCCGACCCGCTTTCAAACCCGAGGCTGACCTCGTGGCAGCCAGCTCCGGCCATTAGCTCGACTAGTTCGCGATCCACCCACTTGGGATACACGATGCACCACAAGTTGATATCCAAGCCCCGCCGGATGATCTCCCGGCAAAGGCCCTTGGCATAAGAGGGCGGAATATTGAACGTGCTGTCCACCGTGCAGAAATTGTGGAAGCCGTAAGCCGCAACCCGCTCCACCCACTGAGCCATGCTCTCCGGCAACCGCCGGCGAATATGCGTGCCTTCGATCAGCCTGGTGGCGCAGAAACTGCAGCCCATCGGACAGCCGCGCTTTCCCTGGACCGGTATCCAGAGGTCGCGGCTCTCCGGCGCAGTGGGCAACCAAAGTTCGGGCTCGGGAAGAGGCAGATCCTCGAGGCTGGTGCTGAAGATCCTGCCGGCGGGAGGACGATCTGGAAGGTAGACGCCGGGCAACCCATAGGGATCGGCCCGACTCTCCAGCCGCGCCAGCAACTCGGGAAATACGGCCTCTCCTTCACCCCGGATGCCCATGTCGGCCCCGAGGAAACGCAGCGCGCTCTCTGGAAACATACTGTAACCGGGGCCACCCACGACGATCGGGGCGCCGCACAGTTTGCGGCAGGCGGTGACGACCTCGCGAGCCGCCAGCAGCAGGAACTTCGGGCTGGCCATGTTCTGGTCGTCGACGTTGCGCACCGAAACGCCGATCGCCCCGGGCCGGAATGCTTCGATGCGCTTCTGGAGCGCCGCCACCGGATCGCGCTCGAACATCAGGTCGAGCAATTCCGCTTCATGCCCTGCCCGCAAGCAAGCGGCGGCGACAAACGCCGGCCCGAGCGGCAAGGGGATGATGGCCGACCTTTCGGTGTTCGCGGAAACCAGAAGAACTCTCATGGCCCAGTTGCGCGCTCGGGAGAGGTTACTTCCCTTTCGCCCTCCTCCTCAACAGTATCGACTCAAAGCGGCATAGTGAGGGCCGCGAGGTTTTCGAGTATCCCGATCGCTTACGGCCGCAATGAGAACTTCGCCGCCGTTGGACATACCAGTCGCTCGAACTCCTTGTAGGACAGGCGGACCAGTTCGTTGTGGGAACCGGCATTGAAGGCGATCTCTTCATCCTTGGCCAGGCTTTCCTCGACAAAAACCTGTAGGCCATACAGATTGCCGAATGGCGGCATTGCGCCCGCTTCGCAATCGGGAAACAGCGACTTGAATTCCAGTTCGGAGGCGAGTTCGACGGCTGCGGCGCCGGCAACAGTCTTCAGTAGGGCGGTGTCGACTTTCTGCGACGCGGGAAGGACGGCCATCGCCATCTTCCCATCCACTATCACAATTACGGTCTTGGCCAGCTCTCTTCCGCGGATGTGAGCAAGCGACGCAATCTCCTGGGCCGTGAAGGCCGGCGAGTGGCTGATAGTCACGTATTTAACCTGCCGGCTGTCGAGGAACTCCTTCAACTTTTTCGCGGGCATCGTGGTGATCTCCTAACCTTTGTTATACGCCTGGCCGATTCGCCGCGGAATAGCGGTTGGCGTGCGCGGAAAAGCCATCGTGCGCGCGTTGCCCAATTAGCGATATCGGTAGAGCTTTACGCGCTGCACGCCGCGAGCGGGGGCCGAGAGGCGCACTCCACTGCCGGATTGTCCCATATCGGCGACTTTGGCGATGTCATAGCGCAGCACGGAATCGTCGCCGCCCAGATAGCGCGTGACCACCCATTTGCCATTTTCGAAGTGGCCGTTCTCCTGGTGGGCGATGCCGGCGATCGGCGGGCCGGGCGTGTTGGGCGTGAACGTGATCTGCAGGTTGTCGCCTGCCAGCAGGTATTCGTCGGGACCGGTGGCCATGAAGATGCCGTAGCCCGCCAGGTCGGGCGCCACGTCCGGCGTGCGGCGGTCGCGTGGCAGGCCGACGTTGAGGATGTAGTCGCCGAGCCTGATCTGCTGGTCGGGGTTCTGCCGGTTGAGGGACGCGGCCGCGATGCTCCCCTTGGACTGGTGCTCCAGAATGAACGGGGCGAGTTGCGCGAGGGTCTGGTAGGCAACCGAGAACGGCAGCGTCTCGATATCGGCCGGTGGCCGCGAAGCGCCGGGCTGTGGACCGTCCGGGCCAAACCCCGTGAGGCGCGCGGCGTTGTCGATCCCGAAGGGCGAGTAGCCGATCGCCCGGAGTTGGCCGATGGCGTAAAAGGCGTTGGCGGCGCCGCGCGTGCCGGCGGCCGATTCGGGAACGAAGAGTGGATTGCCGGAGCGGCTGTAGCGAGTGGAGATTCCGGTGAAGTCGGGCAGGTAGATGTCGGGGCAAAGCAGATCCAACCGCGGGGCGCCGGCGCGCCAGACGTCGTGCATGTGGGCCTGCGGGCCGCCGCTGGGATAGTCGCCGGGGCCTTTGTCCTCGGGCTGAACAATCCAGGCGTTGACGAACATAGGGATGGGGTATTCCTTCTTGCCGGCCTCGGCCACGGCATTGACGTAGCGGGCATAGTTCCAGCCCATGAAGATCTCATCGGCTTTGGCGCCCCTGCCGAAAACCTCTTCCCAGGTTCCAGAGGCCCTGGAGCCGGCCGCGTCCCACACCTGCCTGAACTCCGGCAGCAGATCCTCCCGGTGCTTCGCCAGATAATCCATCAGTTCCCGAGGCGCCGGCTGGGCGAAGGCTTGGTCGGCTTCCGGAGAGCGATCGCGGGTGTCGCCCAGTATGCCGACTTCGTTCTCCACTTGCACCATGATCGCGCGGTGGGTCCGATCCACCTCGCGCGTGTGGTGCATCAGGGCGGCGAAAGCGCGCGCGTCTGCCTCGAGGTTGTTCCGGCTCAGGGTAGAGAGCGCCTCAATCGTCTTGCCGCCGCGGATCTGGGCGCGCGGAAACCGGTCCTGCGCGGCCTTGACCCAAGCCGGGGCAAAGCTGGAGAGCCCGTTCTTCCAACTGCCGAACCAGATCCAGACGATGTGCACGTCATTCTGGCGGGCGCTGTCGATGAGCTGATCGACAAGGCGGAAATCGTATTTCCCTTCCTCGGGCTCGATCCAGCCCCACGCGACGCCGGTCAAGACGGTGTTCATGTGGACCTTGTCGGCCAGCACCGGCCAGACCGTTTTCATGCGCCCGGTGTCGGAGGACACGGTGTTGCTCAACTCACCGGCAAGCACGAGAAACGGCTTGCCGTCGACCATCAACTGCGTGGCTTGGCCACGTTTCTCCAGATGCGGAACCGCGGGATCCGCGGATTTGGTCTGTGCGCGCGCCACCAGGGCCAGGGCACACAGAACGAATGCGCAGGCGTGGAACTTCAGGTTGCTCATGTCTCAATTCAATTCAGCCGCCTATTTTACCGAGACGCCCCATACGTTGGCGAAGCCAGAGTTGCCGGCGGGGCCTCCACTTCGAGGATGGCGGTGTAATTCTGCAACATGTCTTTCCGAATACTCCCGAGGGC
>JBKQVG010000067.1:0-22650 GCA_052325345.1 Bryobacteraceae bacterium | reverse complement strand
CGGAGGATGAAAGTCCTCGAGGGACTCACTTCCCCTGTCCTCCCGGTGTCCTGGAGCCTTTTCCGCCTCCGGAGCCCGACCGGCCGCCACTCCCCGTGCTCTGGTCTCCCGACTGCGACACCACCTTGGCGCCTTCCACCAGTTTGTCCACCCCCGTCATCACCACGGCGTCGCCCGCCTTGAGCCCGCTGGTGACCTCGGTCTCGTCGCCCTCGACCGTCCCGGTGCCGATGTCCACCACCGTAACCGTGGAGTCCGGTTTCAACAACCAAACGTAGGTCGTGCTGGTAGTGCGCTGCACCGCCGCCGTGTTGATCAGGGTCACGCCCGTCTTTTGCTGCACCAGCATGCGGGCATTCACGAACTGGTTGGGAAATAACTCGTAGTTTGGATTGGCGAAGCTGGCGCGCAGGCGCAGCGTGCCGGTGGTCTGGTCGATCTCATTATCGATGGTGTCCAGGTAGCCGGTCGAGATCTTGTGCTGCATGGCGCGGTCCCATGCCTCCACCAGCAGCTTCTGGCCGGCCCTCCAACGCGGCAGCACCGCCGGAAGCTGGTCTTCGGCCACGGTGAAGATCACGCTGATCGGTTGCAGTTGGGTGACTACCAGCATGCCGTTGGCGTCGCTGGCGTGCACGATATTGCCGGGATCCACCAGGCGCAGCCCCACCTGCCCGCTAATGGGCGAGGTGATGTGACAATAAACCAGGTTGAGCTTGGCGGCGTCGATGGCTGCCTGGTCGGACTTGACCACGCCCTCATCTTGCGTCACCAGGGCGATCTGTGTGGCCAGTTGCTGTTCCGGTATGGCGTTCTGCTTGAGCAGCGTTTCGTAGCGCGCCTGGTCCACTTTGGCGTTCGCCAGCAGCGCCTGGTCGCGAAGCAGGTTGCCTTCAGCCTGTTCCAGCGCCACCTGGTAGGGGCGCGGGTCGATTTCGATCAGGTCAGCGCCTTGCTTGACGATGTCGCCCTCTTTGTAGTTCACACTCATCAACTGGCCGTCTACCCGGCTTTTCACCGTTACCGTGTAGATCGGAGTTACCGATCCCAGTCCCGTAATGTACACGCCAATATTGCCTTGGGTGGCGTGGATCGCAACTACCGGCGGAATACCACCCTTGCCGCCCTTTTTGCCGCTGGTCGGCGTGGGCTCCCCGGTCCCGGTACCCGAAGCTCTGGGCCAGAGATAGTATCCGGCGACGCCGACCGCCAACAACACGATCAGCCATACCCAACGGGAACTCTTCTTTTGGGCCTTGGCCGGGCGTTGAGCCTCCAGCGCGGAGGGGGTTGCCGGCCGCGCAACGGTTTCGTGCGAGGACGGAGGAGAATACTCGCTCATGGTTTCTTTCAATTACGATTCCTGACCAACCTGGCCCCATCTGACGCACACGGATAGCCAGAGAGCTGCGACGAGGTTCATTCTATCCAAATGGGCGCTATGGCGCGCCCCGCCGTTACCTTGTAGTTCAGAAACATTTTGAGCCATTCATTAAAGGCTCGGAAGGGCTATTGCAATTTGCTCCAACATGGGACAAGTTCATCCGTTGTGCTGAAAATTTCGGCACCCGGTACCTGCCCCTCATTGCAGCGTATACACCGCGCTGGCGGGTGACGGATGCTCGACCACCAGCGTAACATTGCTGCGCTTCCACGAGGTCAGGTGGTCGGCGGGAAGCGGCGTGTTCTGTTCGATTCTGAGGCGCGCGCCGGTCAGGTGTACGGTCCGGCGCCAGCCCTTCCCGGTGAACTCCAGCCCGTCGCCGTCGATCCTGACTTCCACGGGGCCGCCGGCCGCGAAAACGCCCGCTACCGGGAGGAAATTCTGGTCGTTGTCCTTACTGGTGAATTCCATCCAGCGGCCGCCGTCGGCGCTGGAAAAAATGGCGCGCGCCTTTTGCGATTCCACCACCCACTCCGGCGTCCCATCGCCATCCAGATCGGCGCTCCAGGCGACGGTGCGGCCCCGGGGAATTAGCAAGGTCCGCATGGGCAGTTCCGCCGTTCCCGCACCGGCCGCGCCCAACCGCCAGTCCCGCAATCCGGCGGCGCCCTCGGCCCCGAAGACGCGCAAGGAAAAATGCCGCTCCGCGGCCGCGCCGATGCTGATTTCGCTCGATGCCGGCAAGAACTCCAGGCCGTCGCCCGCCGCGGTCAGATGAAACGTCTGAATGGCCGGCCAGTTGTTGCGGACCACGATATCCAGATCCGACCCCGCCCGCGGTTCCACCGGCACTACCGGCGGCTCGGCCTCCAAGCGGTTGTTCGGCCCGAAATGCAAATCGATCGCCTGCGCCGCCCGCAACGACACCGGGCGGAACAGTTGCAGCCGCGCGCGGCCCAGCAGCAAGCCATCGGCTTCGAGCCCCAGGGTGACGAAATCGCCGTGCGCCGCGTCGGCGGGCACCGACACGCGGTAGTGGATTTCCGGCAGATCGGTGGCGGCGCCCGGCCGCAGTTCCCGCGTGGCCCGGTAACCGTCGGGGAGGCGCAAACGCGAACGCAACGCCAGGTCCGGCGAACTGTAACTGGTCGCCAGCGGATTGGCCTGCCCGATCACTAAACGATGCGCGTCGTCGAAGAACGCCGAGGCCTCCGGCTCCTCGATCGCCAAACCTACCCGTACCCGGTACTCCGGCGCGCGGCCGGCCGGTATGGAGAGCGGCGCCCGCTGGCTCTTCTCGTCCCAATCGAAGTCGATTTCACGTCCCGCCGCCAGGTACGGGCCCACCGGCTCCCGGTCTAATTGCAACACCGCCTCGCCCGCCACCGGCGCCGTGAACTCCATCGCCAGGATCCCGTTCTCGTATTCCACCGAAAGCAATTCCACGGTGGCGTAAACGATCCGCGCGCTCGGGGAAAAGCTGGAACACTCCCGGCACAAGCCGTTGCCGGCCAGCGACACGCTCACCGGCAGCCAAAGAGACTCGCCGGCCGGAACCGTCACCCGCGGCATCACCAGCGCATGTTTCCCCGCCGTGTCCCACACCCGCAGATCGTCGTGAAAGACGTTCGGCCCCGGGTTGGTCACCGCCACCGCCGAAGCCGTTGGCGAGCACAACTGCGCGGCGGCCAGCGGAATCGGCGGTTTGCCGCTCGCGAGCCTGGGCGGCGCGCCGCGTTCGAGCTGCGCCAACAACCGCGCCCAGTTGCGCAATAATGCGGCGTCGCGCTCGATCCCCCGCACCGCCGCCGTCTCGTCGCCATCCAGGCTTACCGCACCCGGGCGCAATACTGTGCCGGGCGCCGGCGCCCATCCCGCCGGATACAGGCCTTCCTCCACATCCCGCCACAGAACCGCACCGCGCGCGGCAGCCAGCGCCGCCCGCGATCGGGCGAAAGCGTTCGCGTCCACCGCCGATAGCGTCGTGACCGGCGTGGGAGGCGCCGCCCCGCCGAGCCCCAGTTCCCCGCCCTCCAGGAATACGATCGGGCCGCTGTGCGCAGCCATCTGCGGCTCCAGCAGATCCTTCAATTGTTTCATCCACTCGCGGCGCGCCGCGGCCGAGGCGTTGGTCGGCGCACCGCCGCCCGGCCAGTCCGGCGCCGTGCCCAGCGGCCGAACCCAGGCTTCCAGGCCCAGACGATGCAGCAGGCGGAGCAGGCCGGCCAGATCGCGGCGGGGGCTGGTGCGCCCCGAAAAATCATAATCGCCCGCCGCCACTTCGTGCCAGTTCCAGGGCACGGAGAATTCCACCGTGCGCACGCCCAGGTTCTTGAGCCATACCAGCTCGCGCTCCCAGTGCGTTCGCGGGCACAGGTAATAAGGAAACTCGACCGCTAGGGCGCACTGGGCCGCCGGCGGATTCCCGGCCGGGGTCGCCACAGGTGCCGCCAGCGCCGCCAGAGCCATCACCAGCACCAGCCGCCGCATCAGAACGTCCGCGCCTTTCGCAACCGGTAATCTTCCACCAGCGGCATCCGGATCACCGTACACATTTCAAACAGGCGGGAACGCGCGCGCGGACCGATGCGGTCGCCCAACGTGGTGCGATACTCCGTTCCCAACGCGGTTTTCTGCATGGCGCCGCCGCCCGCCTGCGGGTCCGGCAGGTTGGTGGTGGCAATCAGCGGCTTGCGATGATTGCAGCGGTGGGTGATGATCGCCGTGATGGTATCCTCCACCCAATCCGTCACGCGATGCGCCCCCAGGTCGTCCAGCAGCAGCACTTCGGCATCGAGCGCCACGCGGTAGGCCTCTTTGTCCGCCGAATTCGATCCCGGATCGTACCCGGACCGGATTTTATCCAGCAGCCCCTGGTAATCGCAGAACAGGCCCTCATGACCTTTCTCCACGATCTTGCGCAGCACCGATACCGCCAGGTGCGTCTTACCCGTGCCCGGCTCGCCGATAAACAGCAACCCCGGACGCGCGTCGTTGGCAAACTCCCGCACGAAATTGGAAGCCGCCAGCAGCGAAGTTTGCAGTTCGCGCCGCGCAATGGGATTGTCCGGCCCCGGCAAAACGAAGGTATCGAAGGAAACGCCGCGATAGAGAGGTGGAATCTGCGCCCGCTCTTCCAGCTTCCCCGCCCTGTCTTGCGAAAAGCACGCGCAGCGTTCGGCGCCCGACACGCCGGCACGCTCCGTCACGATCCAACCGGCGCCGCCGCACTTCGGACAAACCGCTTCGCCCGCCATCGCTTTCATTATAGGAGCTTCGAGGCGTCACCTGACGTGGCGCACGCTTGCGCGCAGCCTCGCGACCTTGCCGGCTCGGTGAAAGGCCGGGTTTCGCGCCTTTGATTGCATTATCAAGACTCGCAAGGGATGCCGCGGGCATTCCGCTCAAATGATCGAGGGGCCGGCCCAACCTGACCAGAATACGGGTGGCGTTCCGAAGCATGGCGATGAAATGTCGGCTAACAGCGCTGTGGCTGACCGCTGACCGCTAAAAGCTTCTACCCCGCGATCGCTTCCGCCAAATGCGGCTGATAGGTGCAGCGCGGGTCTTCGGCCTGGTAATCGCCCGTGAAAGCATAGGCGCGGGAGCGCGAGCCGCCGCAGATTTTGCGGTACTCGCACAGGCCGCACTTGCCGCCGCGCTGGTCGGTATCGCGCAAGTCGCGAAACAGCTCGGAATTGCGATAGATGTCGGTCAGGCGGTCGCGCAAGACGTTGCCGCCGCTCAGCGGGAGGAAGCCGGAAGGAAAAACTTCGCCGGTATGGGAAACGAACACGAAGCCTTTGCCGTCGCTCACGCCTGCGGTGCGCCAGGCCACGCCCTTGGCGCTTTCGTTTTCGGTGATGCCGTGCTCGGCCTTGGCGCGCTGGGCCACGTAGCGGCGGTAGTGCATGGCTTCGGTGGTTTTGACGCCGAACGGGGCGGTCTTCGAAAGCTGGTACATGAACTCGAAGACCTTTTCGTACTCTTCGGCGGTCAGGTCGTCGTTTTCGAGCGCGCGGCCGGTCACGATCAGGAAGAACAGGCTCCACATCTTCGAGCGCACTTCCTTGACGATCTCCGCCATCTCCCCAAGCCGCGCCATGTTCCGCTTGGTGACGGTAGTCTGGAACTGCGTATCGAGACCGATATCGCGGGCATGGCGAAGCGCGAACAGCGCGCAGTCGAAGGTGCCCGGTATGCCGCGGAACTCGTCGTGCGTGGCGGCATCCGGACCGTCCAGGCTGATGGCCATGCGGGATATGCCGGCTTCCTGAAACCGGTCGATGGCCTTGGCGGTGAGCAGTGGTGTGGCGCTGGGGGTGACGTTGGTGCGCAGACCGATCTTGGCCGAGTAGCGCAGCAGCTCGAATAAATCCGGGCGCTTGAGCGGATCGCCGCCGGTGAACACCATCAGCGGCGGTTCGCCGGGATGAAACGGATGGCCGCCCGGATGAGCCGGCTTGGCCGCGGCGGCTGCGGCTGCGTCTCCGAAACTGCGAATCTCATCGAGCAGCCGGTAACCCTGTTCGGTGGTGAGCTCTTGCGGATGCCGTTCCGACTGGGCCGAAGCGCGGCAATGCACGCAAGCCAGGTCGCAAGCCTGCGTCACTTCCCAAATGACCAGCATCGGTGCTTGATCGAAATTCATTTGAGTTTCCCCCTCAGGAATAAACTTATGAGCATTTTCGATTCCACGCGGAAGCCACTGAAGATCGTAGCATTATTCTACAATTGAAGATCTTATTGGCCTTGATTGGGGCATAACACGCAACTTGCCCCCAGTTCCGGCTGGGCGTTTGTGGCGTGGCGGCAACGATCTCCTCATCTCTGCCGCGCGCCCCGAAGAGGCGGCTTTCGATGAGGCGAGTGGAGGCGTGGGCGACTGGGATGCCGGGACCGGCGCCGAAACCCAAGATCCAAAGCTGTACATACGAGGCGGACAACCGCATGTGATAACGTTATCGATGACCTCACAACTATACTTTCGGAGACGGGCTATGCTACGTTCGCTTCAGACTTTCTTGGTTTGCTTGCTGGTGGCGGCCGGGCTTCAGAGCCAGACCATGAAGGCGCCGGACATCGCCAAAACTCTAACGCTCTACGTGGTGCCGTACGCGCACCTCGATACGCAGTGGCGCTGGGAATTTCCCCAGACGATCAGCGAGTACCTGCTGAAGACGATGCGGGTGAATTTTTACCTGATGGACAAGTACCCGCACTACGTCTTCAATTGGACCGGGGCCAACCGGTACCGCCTCATGAAAGAGTATTTCCCGGCGGACTACGCCAAGATCAAGCGGTACGTGGACAAAGGACAGTGGTTCCCGGCGGGATCGTCGGTGGAAGAGGGCGACGTGAACCTGCCCAGCGCGGAAGCCATCATTCGCCAGGTCCTCTACGGCAACGACTATTTCCGCAAAGAACTCGGCAAGGCGAGCGCGGAGTACATGCTGCCGGACTGTTTCGGCTTCCCGGCTTCGCTGCCCAGCATTCTGGCGCACGCAGGGGTTAGGGGTTTCTCCACGCAGAAGCTCTCGGCGGCATGGCAGCCGGCGCCTAAAGTGGGCGGCCCGGATTCGCCGGAACAGACGCCCGAAGGCATCCCTTTCAACGTGGGCGTCTGGGAAGGGCCGGATGGAAAGACCATCGTCGCGGCGCTGAATCCGGGTTCCTACTCGGCCGGCATTCGCGGCGATTTGAGTAAGGAGCCCAAGGAGCCGGCCACCGCCGGCGGACGCGGGGGCGAACAGGACTGGGTGAAGCGCATTGCGCTCGATGGCAAGGTGACGGGAGTGTTCGCGGACTACCACTACATCGGAACGGGCGACATCGGCGGATCGGTGGACGAGGAGTCGGTGAAGCTGCTGGAAGCCATGGTCACCAAGGGTAAGGCGTCGCTGCCGCCGCCGCAGCAGTTCGGCGGGAGGGGCGGACGCGGCGGGCAGGAAGAGCCGGCGCCAGGCCCGGAAATCGAGATGGGCGACGGCCCGGCACACGTGATCTCGTCCGCGGCCGACCAGATGTTCCTGGACATCAAGCCGGACATGACCGCGCGCATGCCGCGCTATAAGGGCGACCTGGAACTGATCAACCATTCGGCGGGGTCGTTGACCTCGGAAGCGTACCACAAGCGTTGGAACTGGAAGAACGAGATTCTCGCCGACGCGGCGGAGAAGGCCTCGGTGGCGGCCGAATGGCTGGGCGGACGTCCCTATCCGCTGGAGCGCCTGAACGATGCCTGGACGCTGGTGATGGGCGGGCAATTTCACGACACCGGGGCGGGCACGGCGACGCCGCGCGCCTACGAATTCGCTTGGAACGACGACGTGATCGCCATGAACCAATTTGCCGGCGTGCTGAGGAGCGCCACCGAAGCCGTGGCTTCCGGGATGAATACCCAGACCAAGGGCATTCCAGTGGTGGTCTACAATTCGCTGAACGTGGCGCGCGAAGACGTGGTGGAAGCCGGTGTGTCGCTGCCGGCGGGAACGGCGGCGGTGCGGGTGACCGGCCCGGACGGCAAGGAAGTTCCGGCGCAGTGGGAAGACGGGAAAGCGGTGTTCGTGGCCAAGGCGCCATCGGTTGGGTACGCGGTTTACGGCGTGGAACCGGCCGCCGCGCCGCCCGTTTCCATGCTCAAAGTGACGGCCCCACGGGTCCCGCAAGGCGGGCGCGGCTTCGGCGGCGGGCGCGGCGGCGCGGTCCCCGGTGAGCGTTCCCTTGAGAACGCGCGCTACAAGGTGACGCTGGATATGGCGGGGGACGTTGCCGGCATTTACGACAAGTCGCTTGGCAAGGAGTTGCTCTCGGCGCCCATTCGCCTGGAAATATCGAGCGACCATCCAACGCGTTGGCCGGCCTGGAACATGGATTTCGACCAGGAGCAGGCGCCGCCACGCGCCTACGTGGAGGGTGGCCTGGTGCGCATCAAAGAAAACGGTCCGGCACGGGTAACGCTCGAGGTGACGCGGTCGTCGGAAGGGTCGAAATTCACCCAGACCGTGAGTCTTTCGGCCGGCGACGCCGGCAATCGGGTGGAATTCGGCGAGGCGATCGACTGGTCCACGTTGTATGCCAATCTGAAGGCCAGTTTTCCGCTGAGCGCATCCAACCCCAACGCGACCTACAACTGGGGCGTGGGAACCATCGAGCGGCCGAACGCCAGTGAGCGCCAGTTCGAGGTGGCTTCGCACCAGTGGATCGATCTCACCGACAAAAGCGGCGGCTACGGCGCCACCATTCTGACCGATTGCAAGAACGGTTCCGATAAACCGAACGACAATACCATCCGCCTGACATTGGTGCGGTCTCCGGGCACGGACGCTCAGTACACGGACCAGGCGAATCAGGATTGGGGCCATCATGAAATCGTGTTCGGCATCGCCGGGCACAAGGGCGATTGGCGCGAAGGCCGGACCGATTGGCAAGGGTACCGACTGAGCGCCCCGCTCACGGCTTTCGAAACCAGCAGACACGCGGGCGCGCTGGGCCGGGAATTTTCGTTGCTGAAGATCGACAACCCACGCATTCGGGTGATGGCGCTGAAGAAAGCCGAGCTGAGCGATGAAGTGATTCTGCGCATGGTGGAAACCGGCGGCAAGCCCGCGGCGGACGTGCGGGTGACGTTCGCCGGCCCCATTGCCGGGGCGCGCGAAGTGAACGGGCAGGAACAGCCGGTGGGCGCGGCCACGGTGTCCAACGGGGCGCTGGTGACGTCGTTCACCGGCTATCAGTTGCGCACTTTCGCGCTGCGGCTGGGCGCGGCGCCGGCGAGGGTTCCGGCCGTCCGATCGCAGCCTGTCACGCTGGTATACGACCTGGCCGTGGCCAGCAATGACGACACCCCATCCACCGGGGGTTTCGACGGCAAGGGCAATTCGATGCCTGCCGAAATGCTGCCGGCGGAGGTTAGCTTCCATGGCGTGGAGTTCAAGCTGGCGCCGGCGGGCGCTGGCAAGCGGAACGCGGTGGCCGCCAAGGGCCAGACCATCAGTCTGCCCGAGGGGCATTTCAATCGCGTGTACCTGCTGGCGGCCGCATCGGATGGCGACACCACGGGTTCTTTCCAGGTGGGCGACAAAGTTGCCGACTTGAATATTCAGGACTGGGGCGGATTTATCGGCCAGTGGGACACGCGAATCTGGAAAAACGATCCGTTCACCGACAAGGACTGGGCGGTATCGGCGAATCACGCGGTGTGGGATCCCGATCCGGCCAAGCAGCGCACGCAGGGGCGCCGCAACTGGTCGCCGCGGTATCCGGAAGACTACGTGGGCCTGAGGCCGGGCTACATCAAGCGCGCGGACCTGGCCTGGTATTGCTCGCACCATCATACGCCGGAGGGATTGAACCAGCCCTACGAATACTCGTACCTTTTCGCGTACCCGATCGATCTGCCGGCCGGTGCGCGCACGCTGAAGCTGCCGAACAACGACCATATTAAGGTGCTGGCGGTTTCAGTGGCCGAGGAGGGTCCGGAAGTAAAGCCGGCCCAGCCGCTGTACGATACGCTGGGCGCGGAAGAACCGCGCGCGGTGGCGGCATTGCGCTAACCCCGCCGGCGTTGGCCGGTTTGCTTATGCGTGGCGCGGCCGAGCGCCTTCATAAAGCTGTGGTGGGGCGGGCAATCTTGCCTGCGGCCGCCGTCCTAAGCCCTAGCTCGAACGTTCGCCGACTTGGCCTTGTTGGCGTTGGCTCGGCTGGCACGTCGTGGCGCGGGCCTCTGGCCTGCAGCGTCGGCTTTCGAGCCGACGTTCCGCCAACGCAGTATCCTCCTCCACATCATGGAATGCGGAGTTTCCAGGGGTCGGCGGGGCCGTTCGAGGGAATGACGATAGTTTTTCGGGCGCAGGGGTTACTGTCCCGGATTTCCCCGGATTTCCTGCCCCACAAGATTTCCCACCTGGTTTCCCGCATTTTCCTCAATGCCTGGGAAATGCCCGGCGACATCAGGAGCTCGGAGATTCATCTCGGCTTTTTTTGCCGCGCTCAAAGCATTGCCCCTAACCCGCAACACTCTTCCGGCCACCTCAAAGGGCAAAAAAACTACGCCCGGAATCCGGCGAAAACCGGACTCCGGGCGCGGAGTGCAGGCAAAGGAGGATTGGAAAGTTCTTAGCTCTTGCGGCGACGCCGAACCAGACCCAAGCCGAGCAAACCGATTCCGGCCCCGATCATGCCAAGCGTGCCTGGCTCCGGGGTGGTCGTAACCCAGACATTCCCCGCAGTCACCGCATTGCCGCAGTCCGCCGCGGCAAACTCCACACCGATCTGTCCGTTCATGAGCAGGCTCAGAAACGCCGTAGGAGCGATAAAGTTTAAAGTGATCTGGTACTGCGCGCCGTTTGCCGTTGCCACGCAACCGGCAGTCCCAACTTTGCAGACCGACTCGGACTGGGAGCCGCCCACGCTCGAAGTACTACCCGAATTAGCAGTTACTAAGACCGCTTGTCCGGGCCGATAAGTAACGCCCGGCCCCGGCGATCCAAGGGCCGTGGAGGCGAGCTCGATACTTGTGTCCGTCGAGCCGCTGTCGATGGCATACAGACCGCCGGTTGTTAAACCGCTGCCGCCATCTAACACCACCGCGTAAGCCAGGCTGGAATTTGTAGGCACGGTTACGCATTGGCTCGCCGGCGACGTGTTGGCGCACGATTGCGTCGTCGTCGCGGATGGGTCGTAGAAGAACAGATCCCCGGTCCCGAGCGTGAAACCGGCATAGCTGAACGGTTCGAGATTCTGTCCGCCGTTTGTGTTGGCATTGCCGTTGTCAAAATCGAGATCGATCACCGCCGTCACTTGGTCGGTGGCCGTGTTTAGGGATACCGAGATCGACTGAGTGTCGAAGAACAATGCGTTTCCGACAACGTTTGGATCGCTGGCTCCGAAGGAGGTGTTAGTCAGAGTCGACGCGGAACCAACCGCGCAAGTTAGCAGCAGAAACTGAACGAGTCGCATGTTCTGAGCATAAGTCGAGTTACTGCCCAAGTTAATAGGTCAATGAGACGAAAAGTTTGCAGTACTTACCAGGAAAACTCCACGTACGTCCCAAAGATACTCTGCCGATACTATAGGATTTATCCGTACTATCGGTTCTACGGATACGCAAAAACGGTCGGATGATTCCGCCCCCGCCCGAATCCCCAGCGCGTGCTTTGCGGCGGCTCCCCTCCCGGACCGCCCGGCACTCTGACGGCGCCAGTCAGGTCCGCCTCCGCAGGGGGAGAGCCACCGCGAATCCGAAGGCACGTGATGTACCAAACTTCTTTTCAACGATTTGCGCTGATTTTTGAACGAGTTCGCTGTCCGCTGGCAAACCGCCGCTTCGACCGGGTGTAAACTTCCTGGACACTCGGGATTCCATGCGGTAGACTAGCTTGCCATGGGACCGGTACCAGCGGGCGTTCAGGACAGACTCGGAGCAATTCTGGCCATCTGCCGCAAGATGAACTCCGAGCGCGACCTTGGTACTTTGTTGGATATCGTCGCTCGGGAAGCCACTAACCTTTTGGGTTGCGATCGCGCCAGCATTTTTCTTCTCGATCGCGAACGCAACGAGCTGTGGTCGAAGGTCGCCCTGGGCAGCCCGGAGATACTCCGTTTCGATGCCCGCCGCGGCGTGGCCGGCAGCACCGTCATGAGCGGACGTACTGCCAACGTCCGCAATGCCTACGACGATTCCCGTTTCTACCATGCCATCGACGGGCAGACCGGCTATCACACCCGCAACGTGCTCGCTGTGGCGATGCGCAACCAGCGCGGCGAGATCATCGGAGCCTTCGAAGCGCTCAACAAGAACCACGGGGATTTTACTCCGCGCGACGAGGAGTCGCTCGAAGCCCTGGCGTCCCATGCGGCCATCTCCATCGAAACCGCGCAGTTGATCGGCGAGCTGCGGCGCAGCCAGGACGAGCTGGTGGAACAGAACGCCCACCTGTTTCGCGAAGTCGAAAACCGCTACGCCGCGCACGGCATCATCGGTTCCGGCCCCCGTCTTCAACAGGTGGCGCGCCTCATCGAGCGGATTCGCGACAGCCTGGTCAATGTCCTCGTCACCGGGGAAAGCGGCACCGGCAAGGAAATGGTCGCCAAGGCCATTCACTACTCCAGTTCCCGGGCACGGAAGCGATTCGTCGCGCTCAACTGCGCGGCCCTACCGGACACGCTGGTGGAGAGCGAGCTGTTCGGCATCGAGAAGGGCGTGGCGACGGGCGTAACCTCGCGTATCGGGCATTTCGAGAAGGCCGACGGTGGCACCCTGTTCCTGGACGAGATCGCGGACCTTAGCCTCACCGCGCAAGCCAAAATTCTGCGCGTGCTGCAGGAGCGCACCCTGGAGCGGGTGGGCGGCCGGACCCTGATTCCCGTCGACGTACGGCTGCTGGCAGCCACCAACAAAGACCTGGAAGCCGAAATCGCGCGCGGCAACTTCCGCGAGGATCTCCTCTACCGCATTAAGGTGATCCACATTCACATGCCGCCGTTGCGCGAAATCCCCGAGGAGATCCCGCTCCTGGCCCGCCACTTCCTGAAAGAATACTGCCGCGAAACCGGCTGTCCGCCCATGGAGTTGTCCCCGGCCGTCATCGCCCGCCTCGGCGGCGCCGCATGGCCCGGCAACGTGCGCCAGTTGCGCAACGAAGTAATGCGTCTGGCCGCCTGCGCCTCCGGTCCGGTAATCGGGGAACAAGACTTGTGGGAGGGCCTGCCATCCGCTGCCATTAGTCCCCCCGCGCCGCCCATCCGCGCCGGCGGCCCTCCGTCTCCCGCCGGCGGCCAATCCCTGAAGAGCGCCATCGCGGACCTGGAGACGCAGATGATTCAGCGGGCCCTCGCGGAAACCCGCAACAACCAGCAACAGGCCGCCCGCCTGCTGGGACTAAGCCGCCAGGGATTGATCAACAAGATGAAGCGCTACGGAATCGCGGGTTAAACCGCCAGCCCCCAATGTATCGGGCCATTATTTTCGATCTGGGAAAAGTTCTGATCGATTTCGATTTCGCGCGCGGCTACCAGGCACTGGAAGGCCGGTGCCCGTACTCGACCGCCGAGATCCGGCGCCGCCTCTCGTCCACCGGCCTGGTGGAACGGTTCGAGACCGGTCTGGTCGAGCCCCACGATTTCGTATCCCAACTGGGGAAGCTGCTCACGCTCGACATCGATTACTCCGAGTTTTGCGGCATTTGGAGCTCGATCTTCGGCCAGCCCCTGATTCCGGAATCCATGCTGGCGGACCTGTCCGCGCGCCACCGCTTGGTCCTGCTCTCGAATACCAATGCGATCCATTACCGCGATTTGTGCCGCAGCTATCCGCTGCTCGATTATTTCCAGCACCGCGTGCTCTCGTTTGAAGTCAACGCCATGAAGCCCGCGGCAAAGATCTTTCAGTGCGCCATCGAGGCCGCCGGCTGTCCGCCCCGGGAGTGCTTTTACACCGATGACATCGCCGCCTACACCGAAGCGGCGCGCAATCTGGGGATCGACGCGGTGACTTTCGAATCCGCCGCTCAACTGGAGCGGGAATTGCGGCTGCGAAATATCTTCTAAGCTGGGTTTGGTGGAAAAAAACCGGGTGCCAAAGAAAGACATTCACGGCACCCGGTGAGAAGATTCCCGCGGCCCGCTCGGAGGATCGGGATACGGGGGTGGAGGAGCTTGTCAAGAATTCGAAAACGGGATCAACAGAGCAGGCCGCCGTGTCCTAGACCGGCGATTTCCCATCCGTTCACTCTGTAGCGAGCCAGCAGCGGCGGCAGGATCAAATCTACCACGTTCGGTTTGGCCGACCGGAAGCAGCCCGGCGCTGAGACGATCGGCACCTCGTCCTTATAGGCCAGCAGCAACAGGTTACCCGGCTCTACCGGGGCCAGGAACCGCTCCACTTGGGCGCCCACATGTACCATGGCCTGTCCGATCACGTCCTCCGGACCCGCCGGCGCCGTAGTAGACGCTACCAGGATGGCACAAGGTTTGGATCTTAAGAGATGTTGTAGGCAACGGGCGACGGAATTCTCATCTTCCGTGCAGGCTAATACAAAATTGGCATTCACCCCGAAGCGCTCCAACCGCTGCCGCATAATATTTTCAAACAGTTGTCGAGCCCGTTCGCCGCTGATCGGATCCGAATACAAAACCCCGATAGTGGGGACACGCACCGGGCGGGATTGCAGGATCGGCCCGCGCTCGCGCAAGATGCCCGTGACGGCTTCGAGCTGTTCCTTGCTCACGGCAAATGGGGCGCTTTTCACGGTGGCAATCCGTTGCCCGGCTACCGCATAGGTGAAGTTCTGCGCGGTGGCAATCACGACGCTGGCGGTGCAGTTGATCTGCTTCAACAGCTCATCGTCCACCAGCACACAGGAGTTTTCGGTGGCCAGCAGGTTGGCGCGGCCTCCCGCCGCCAGCCGAATCTCCAGACTGCCACAACCCATTTCGGCGGCCACCGCGGATACCGCGGCGTCCTCGCCCACTTCACCGTCTTCGAGGACGGTCACCCAAATACTGTCCATCCCCTCGGATTCGAGGATCCGGACGTCCTCCTCGCTGATCACGTGACCCTTGGCCAGAAGTTTCTTGCCGCCTGGCCGAAACACGCTGCAGCAAAGAATCCGGCCCGTGGAAGCCTTCACGTCAACTGTCTGTGCTTTCATTGCTCTTATCCCCTAATTCAGGCTTGTATATCTTTTTTTATCTGGTCTGATTCTATCGCGGGAATTGGTGCCTGTCTCCACAGAATTGCAGGATCTTTTGCGGGGGGAACCCCCACCCTTCTACCCCCTTTGCGGGTAGGAGAGTGGCGGATTTTGGCGGACAGTACTCCTGGCCTGTTCCTCGCGCCCATAGGGCGGCATCGAGTAGCCCGGCCAGCGACCCCCGGGAATCACCGTCGAGGCGTGGGAATTTGGATGAACTGCTCGTCGGCACCCATCGTCGATTCGCCCCAAAGCTGGCCCTGCGCCTTCGACCAGCGATCCGTGCGCAGTACCCTCAGCACCGCGTTCTCGTCGCACGCCTGGAATTTGGGGCACCGCACACAGTCCTTCCAGGCCTTCAGCGGCAGCATCCCCCGCTCGACTTCTTGAAAACCTACTTTGTTGAAAAATTCAACAACGTAGGTGAACGCAAACACCGCGCCCAGTTCGTGCTGCTCCGCTTCCTCCACCAGCGCTTCCACCAGTTTGCGCCCAACGCCGTGGGTTTTGGCTTGCTCGGAAACCGCCAGGGAGCGAATCTCTGCTACCGAGGGGCTGTAGAAGTGCAGTGCGCCGCACCCCAACAACGTACCTCCCAAGATCGCTACGCTGAAATCGCGGATGGCTTCCGACAGCTCAAACTCGGTGCGCGGCAGCATCACCCCCCGCGCGGCGTACCCGTTGATCAAGTCGAGAATCGCGGGAATGTCCCGCATGGCCGCTTTGCGAACGTTGAAACGCAATTGGCCGGCCGGCTCGGCAAAGGCGTCGGCTCTCACCGCGCTAATCATTTGTGCCCTCCTGGGGAACGATCGCCGTCCCCACCGGCTCGCCATCGAGCAGGCGTTCCAGCACCCGCTCGGCCGCTCCAGGGGCGATGCGCACCTGCCCGACTCCGCCGTCAAGCGCCGCCAGCGCCGCGTTTAACTTCGCCCGCATGCCCCCGGTAGCTGTGCCGGCATCGATCAAAGCGTTCGATTCGGCCGCGCTGAGCGTGCTCCGGATTTTTTTTTGTTCATCCAGAACGCCCTCCACATCGGTCAGGAAGATGAGTTGGCTAGCTCCGTAGGCGACGGCGCAAGCCACCGCCATCTGATCTCCATTGACGTTGTAGACCGCGCCGGCCCGGTCCCCCGCCACGCACGCCACCACCGGCAGATAGCCATGGGCCGTCAGCATTTCGAGAAGCGCCGGATTCGAACGCGCCACTCGCCCTACGGCGCCCAGCCGCGGATCCATTTGTTCCGCCTCCACCAGAAACGAATCGATGCCCGATAGACCTACCGCCAGCGAGCCCGCGCGGTTTAAAGCCGCTACCAGCTCATGGTTGACCGTACCGGCGAAGACCTTGAGCAACGCGTCCACGATCTCCGGCGTCGTCACTCGCAGACCGTCCACGAAGTGGCTCTCCACGCCGCGCTCGGCCAGGTAGCGGGTCATCTGCTTGCCGCCGCCGTGCACCACCACCATCCGCGCGCCGCCGCGGCCGGCCGCGGCGATCTGTACCGCCAGCGCGTCTCGCGAGGCAGCGTCGTCCAGCAGGGTTCCGCCCAGTTTGACCAGAATCCTGGCGCCGCTTACGACCGTGCTCACAACAGGCCCTCGGTTTCGTCGAATCCGAGCGCCAGGTTCATGTTCTGTACGGCTTGGCCGGCCGCGCCCTTTACCAGGTTGTCGATCGCGCTCACCACCACCGCCCGCCCCGTCCTGGAATCGAGAGTCACGCCGATGTCGCAGAAATTGGTACGCGCCACGGCGTGCAGGTCGGGTACCCGGCCGGGTTGATAGAGGCGAACGAAGGGTTCCCCGGCATAACGTTCTTCGTAGATTTCGAGCAGTTGTTCCGCGCCGGCCACGCCGCGCGCGCGGAAATAGACCGTCTCCAGAATGCCGCGCTCCAGCGGCAGCAACTGTGCCGTGAAGCTGAATTCGCCCTCCTCCAGGCCCGAGATGCGCAGCACCTCCGGCACATGACGATGATTCAAAATCGAGTACGCCGAGAAATTCTCGGTCACCTCGCAAAAGGTGTTCTTGGGCGTAGGCTTGTTTCCGGCGCCGCTGACCCCGCTCTTGGCGTCGCACACGATACCGGCGCCCCGGTCCACCACTCCGGCTTCGATCAGCGGACGAATGGCCAGGTTCGCGGCAGTCGGATAGCAGCCCGGGTTGGCGATCAGCCGCGCGCCTGGGATCCGCTCGCGGCAGAACTCCGGCAGCCCATAAGCGGCTTCCACCAACAGCGACGGCTGCGCATGCTCGGCCTTGTACCAGGTCCGGTAGCTTTCGGGCGTGCCCAGCCGGAAAGCCCCGCTCAGGTCGATGACCCGCGCCCCGGTTTCCAGCATTGCCGCCGCCAGTTGCATGGAAACTTCGGGAGGGGTGGCCAGGAAAACCAGGGACAGGCCCCGTTCCCGAACCGCTGCCGGGGCGCAAGCCATGCGTTCAGGACCGGCGGCACGCCCTCGGATGGCCTCACTACCCCCAGCCTCCTCGCGGTGTTCCAGCAGAACCAGCGCGACCCGCGGATGACGCTCCAGAATCCGCACCAGTTCCGCGCCGCTATAGCCCCGATACCCGACAATGCCAACAGTAACTTTCATGTGTAATTATTCGCTGCAATGAATAAATATACCACAAAGCGCGCCCAAAAATGGCTCGGTGGCCGGCTGCGTTTTGTGCATCGTTGTGCAGCCTTGTGCAACTGGAAGCGGAGCCAGCGACCGACCCCAATCGATCGGAGCCGGCATAACTCGCGAAGTGGTGCGTCTTTATGCACTTTCGTGCATCGTTAGAGCCGTGAAAATCCAAGTTCTAGCCGGCGATGAACACAGATAAATCCTTTTGTTTCTTTATCTGTGTTTATCTGTGTTCATCTGTGGCTCTATTCTTACCGCTGCGCCCCTCCGTTACTTAAGGTAGGCGACAATGAAGTTGCATGATTCGCCGAAGCATTTTGTCTCTCGCCATGGCTTGGCTGTGTCTGGCTCAGGGGTCCGACTGGAGGAAAGTCGAGGCGCTGCCGGGAGTCGATTTTTCGGGGCTCTCGAAGTCGCAGCGCGACGCAGTGCTGGCGGTGCTTCGCACGGAGCCGTGCGCTTGCGGCTGCCGGATGAAGGTCGCCGAGTGCCGCGTGCTAGATCCGGCGTGCGGGGTCAGCCGCCGTTTGGCCGCCTTCGCGGTTCGCGCCGCCGCCTCCGGAAAATCGGAAGCGGCGATCCGCATCGAGCTCGATAAGTATGCCAAGGAGCCGCCTCCGTTGCTGGAACCCGCGGTGAAGCTCGCCATCGACGGCGCGCCATATAGAGGACCGGCCAACGCCAGGGTCGCCATTGTCGAGTTTTCCGATTTCCAGTGCCCTTATTGCGCCAAAGCGGCGGTTGAGGCGGCGCAGTTGGTACAGAGATTCCCGAAGGACGTGAAACTGGTTTTCAAGCAATTTCCACTCGAGGAACATTCGCAGGCCGCGCTGGCCGCCGAGGCGTCGCTCACCGCCCACGCGCAGGGCAAATTCTGGCCGCTGCATGACAAAATGTACGCCAATTTCCGCCAGATCACGTACGCGCGAATTTTGGCCTGGGCGGGGGAGACAGGATTGGACATGAAACGCTTTCGCGCCGACCTCGATGGCCATAAGTACGCCGCGCGCGTGCACGCCGAGGAGCAGGAGGGCGAAGTCGCCGGCGTGGAAGGAACGCCCACGTTTTTCATCGACGGCAAGAAATTCAACGGCGTGTTCGAGGTGGGTGCGATCGCGCCGATTGTCGAGGACGAGATGAAGCACGGGCGGTAAAGACGTGGCGCAGGCACTCCTGCCTGCGTTTCAAGGCTGCTGAGCCGAGGTTAGGTTAGACTCGACGTGGCAGGCACGAGTGCCGGCTCCAGACGCCGGGGGCGATTCGCGCGACGGCCGGAATCGATAGATGGGCCCGCAATAAACCGCGCTACCGCACCGGGGCGTAGTAGCCACGACGGTAAAAGGCGCGAAGGCCGGGTTCCATACCGGGCGCCGCGAGTTTCAGGTTGATGCGATGAAACTTTCCGTCGGCGATTGTAGCCGCCGGCGAGTACCCCAGGATGTACCGATTCCGCAATTCCCGTGCGATCTGGACACCGACGTTTGGCAGATTGTCCAGGCTGATCAGCGGGAAATCGCGGCCTCCGGTATCGAGCGCCACCTCGTCCAGCAGTTTCGGGCCATTCCGTTCCTCGGGCGTGTGCTTAACCGAGTAATCGCCATCGTACACGCCCATCGCGTAGATCTGCACATCCGATTCGATCAGCGTGTTCGTCAACTGGCGAAGGTTCCGCCGGCTGAAGTTGTCGCCCCCATCCGACAGAACGATCAGCGCCTTCCGCGCATTCCGCGCGTGTTTCATTTGCGCCAGGCCGAGGTGGATCGCATCCAGCAGGGCCGTCAATCCGGACGCCTTCGCCCGGCCGATTTGGCGGCAAATCTCCGCCCAGTCCTGGGTGAAAAGAACTTTCAGTTTGGGGCGCCCGTTGAACTCGATCAGGAAGAACTCATCCTCGGGATTGGCGAACTTGAAAAACTCGCCGGCGGCTTCGGATGCTTTACCCATCTTGTTCTGCATGCTGCCGCTGATATCCAGCAGCACGCCGGCGGACACAGGGGCATCGTCCTGGGCGAAGTGTGTGATCGTCTGCCGCACGCCATCCTCGGAAATTACGAAGTTTTCCTTCTTCAGATCGGTGACGGACGCGCCGCTTGCCGTAATCACGTGAACCGGAATCAGGACCAGAGAAGCGTTCACGCGGAGGGCCGGCTGGATGTCGGCGCCCGCCGCCGCCTCCGGTCGAGTCCGCGGGGCAAGTTGCAACGGCCCATCCGGCGACGTCTGGAACGCCATGGCGGCCGTGCACACCTGGACCCACAAGGCAATTCTCGCCGAATGGGGCAAACCAGGAATCATTGGAAGATTCTACGCCTCCAGGAGCGCCAATGGTATGGTAAGACACCGCGGTATGGTCCCGGTACTCAACGCGCACTTCTCACACACTTTCTACTGCGGCGCGCGATAAAGCCGCGTCTACGTCGTTACCTCGCGACGAAACTGTCTGAGAAAAGCGCGCTAATCGCGAAATCGCCAGACGTGGCCGATCCCCGCGCCGCCAGCCGCTGCCAGCGGAATCACCAGCACGTGCCAGAGCAGGTGCGGCGCCTGAAGAAAGGGGCAGTGCAATTCGAGGGCGAAGACGCCCGCCAGCGCTCCCACGAGGCCGGCAGCGGCGCCGGCGGCGGCTGGATGGAGCACCAGGCCGCGCCGCAGCCACAGAGCCGACAGCACCCCCGCGGGCACGGCCACGAGCAAGCCCACGGTCAGGCAGCCCAGCCCCCGAGGGACGAAGCCGGTTGTGGAGCGATCGGGAAAGAGCTGGAGAAATACGGCCATCAATGCCAGCGCCGTCCAGGTTGCCAGACGCGCCGGGCTGGTGAGCCTGGGGCTGGCCGGAACCATTTCGGCAAACAGCGCGCGGCTAGCCAGCCAGAGCAGGACAGCCAGTTCGCCGAAGATCAGCGCGCTCTCAAAGCCGCTCAGGCTGCGCAACCCGTATTGGCCAACCAGCAGGGAGACCAGCAGTGCCAAGACCACCGAGCCTGGCACCAGGATCGCGGATAACCGCCAGCACGAAATCATGGGACGGGCCGGGCGAAGGCCGGGGACGATGCCGCGCGAGATCGCTTCGACGAGGCTCGGGTCCGGGCCGGGCTGGAACGCCGCCGAGTCGCTCAGCATGCGATCGATTTCGGGAGGAGTCATGCGTCGTCTCCCTTCAGGACCCCGCGCAGCTTCAGATAAGCGCGATGGGCCTTCTGCTTGACCGATCCCACGCTCGAAGAGGTGGCGCGGGCGACCTCCGCGAGGGTCATGCCCGAGACTTTCAGCATGACGAGCACCTCGCGCTGGCTTTCGGGAAGCTGGCCCAGGAGGGCCGCGAGATCGGGGCCGGCAGCGCGCGGTTCCGGAGCGGGCGGGTCCGGGAATGTCTCCACCTGAACCTCGCGCGCTTCCGCACGCAGGCTGCGGCGGTAATGATCGATGCGAATGTGGCGGGCGATGGCATACACCCAGGGAAGCAGCGGTTGGCCGGGGCGATACGTGTGGCGGGCCTGGTGAATGCGCAACCAGGTTTCCTGGAGCAGGTCGCCGGCATCGCGGCGGCTGCGGACCTGAGCCAGAAAGAAGCGGTAGAGAGGCGGACTGAGCCGCTCGATGAGGGCGGCGGTGCGGGCGCCGTCGCCTTGCTGATATCCGGCCATGAGCGTTTCGAGCGGGTCGTCTGGGAACATGGCGCCGCGGCTTCTCCATTATGCCGCGGCCGATGGCCCCTATTGCCCATATAATATGAATTCGCTCGCGGCTTCCGAAAGGTTACGTGGCGGGGCGCCGGGCTCGCCGCGCGCCACCCGCAGCACCCGGCCGTTCGAAACCAGCGATAACACGCTCCTGCTGGCGGAAGGCCACGGCGCGGGCGCCACCGGTCTGAATCGCATCGAAGTTCGCGGGCTCAGCATCGAACGGGCGCTTTACCGTTACGATGGATAAAGGATGGCAGCAGGCAAAGTCGGGCGGCACTCGTACCGGATCGTCCGCCTGGATTCGTGGGAAGCCTTTCTCGAGCAGGTAACCCGGCCGCCCTATTCGCACTGGGCGTTTCGGGGCGAACGCAGCGAGCGCGGGCCGTTGTTCAGCTCGCTTTCCCGCTACCTGCGCGATTTCGGCGTCGCCCGCGAGGCCTGGCCCTTACAGGAAGAGCGGATTCTGCGCATCTTCAAGCGCAAAGCGCACCAGTTTCTGCCCAAGCCCCCGGATTGGGAGGACGATTTTCAGTGGCTGGCGCTGATGCAGCACCACGGCGCTCCCACCCGCCTGCTCGATTTCACCTGGTCGCCGTACGTGGCCGCGTTTTTCGCCATGGAGCGCTCACTCTCGGATGGCGTCGTCTGGGCCCTCAACCCGGCGCGGATCGATAGCAGCCGGGCCCGCCGGCCGGTGCGGGCGGACCCCCGCGTGCACGAGAATTTCCGGCGCTACTTCCTGAAAGGGCGGCGCCGCTTCATTTGGATGGGCGAGCCTCACACCATGAACCGGCGCCTGATCGCGCAATCCGGAACCTTCGCCGTCCCCAGCGTACTGGACGTGCCGGTGGAGGACATTCTGAGCGATACCGACCAGGAAAACATCCTCGCCAAGTTCGTGCTGGCAGCGCCCGTGCGGGACGTCGCCATGCGCGAGCTGTACCGCATGAATATCACCTTCGCCACCCTGTTTCCAGACATGGAGGGCCTGGCGCGCTCCATGGGCTACGAGTTGGAGTTCCATTGGGGATACAATCCGCACACCATGGAGAAATATCGGCAGTGAGGCGGCGCGGTTTTGTGGATCGGGCGCTTCCGGCCAACGATTTACCGGACGCTGCGGGCCAGCCCGCATTTCTCACACAGCTTCTGCTGCGGCGCGCGATAAGGCCGCGTCTACTTCGTTGCGCTCGTTCAGCGTGCTCAACATACTGTCCAAGTATGCCTCCGCGCGCTGAATGTCGCGCGCCTCG
>JBKQVG010000066.1:0-19801 GCA_052325345.1 Bryobacteraceae bacterium | reverse complement strand
GGTAATGCGGCTCCCGGCGGGTAGGGACGCAACGGTACGAGCCATTCTGGGGGCCTCCGCCCCAAAACAGAATAGCATGAAAATGTTGTTAAGTGAACAGTATTGGGGTTAGCGAAGATGAACGCGGCGGGCACTTCGGCATAGTCCGTCCCCCGCCCGACCGCCCGCACATTGCTGCTGCCCCGCGTCTTCGTCACTCCTTCCACCGGGACGAAGCCGGTGACCCGCATCAGGATGTTGCGGAAACTCAAGTTCTCGAGCGGGTTTTCGGGCATGCCGCCCACTAGCACGCGGCCGCGCGTGTGGATAGTGAGGTCGTTGAAACTGATGTCCCGCACCCGGCTCTGCCTGGAGTCCGGCTGGCGCTTCTCCAGGTCCACGAAGATGGCGTACTCGATCTTGTCCGGGTGGGTAGGATACGTCTCCATGGTGATGCCGGAGAAAGTCACCGCCTCGAAGGTACCGCCGTCCTTCGCGTATATGCCCAAGCCGACGCGGGTTCCGCGGATCACGCAGTTGGAGAAATTGCAGTGGCGGAAGTCTCCGTAGCTCTCCGTGCCCAGCTTCAGTGCCGTGTCGTCGCTCACCAGTACGCAATTTGTGACGGTCACGTTCTCGCACGCCCGCGTCGGCAAGCCGGTCCGCCCCCGCCCCGTTGTCTTCAGCACGATGCAGTCGTCACCAACCTCGATATACGAGCCGGAGATGAACACGTTGCGGCTGGAGTCCGGATCAATGCCGTCGGTGTTGGGCGACAGCATGGGACTCACGATGGAAATGCCGCGGATCCAGACCCCGTCGCAGTTCAGCGGGTGGATGGCCCATCCGGGAGTGTTGCGTATGTGGATGTCCCGGATGCGCACGTTGCGGCACTCCTCCAGTTCGATCAACGGGCTGGGCCGGTGCTCGCGCGGCCGGAAGTGGGGATCTGTACCGGCAGCGGGATACCAGTAGGCGTCGCCGTTGCCGTTGATCATGCCACTGCCCTCAATGGCGATGTTCTCGGCCCCGCGCGCGTAAATCAGGTACGGAGGATTGAAATCGCTCATCTGGCGGCTGCCCCAAAGGGTCGCCCCCGGCTCCAGGTGCAGCGCGACATTGCTCTTCAGCGCGATCGTGCCGCTCAGGAAGTTGCCAGGCGTCAGATATACGGTCCCGCCGCCATTGCGGGCGCAGGCATCGATGGCCTTCTGGATGGCCGCGCCGTCATTGGTCTTGCCGTCGCCGTGGGCGCCGTAGTCGGTCACGTCAAAGCGCGAGGCGGCGGCATAAGCCGACAATCCTCCCAACAGAAGCAGAACACATAGGCGTTTCATGTTGCGTTCCCGTTCTTTTCACTGTCTCGCCGTAACTACTTTTGATTGACGGCATCGCGGCGCCGCGCTCCCGGTCATCGCTGCTCTCACCGTACTGCCGTTGACCTTAAGCGTGATATCGCTCATTCTGAGTGCTCTTTGCCCATTGGCGTGTGCGCCGATGCGATGGGTTTATTCTATCGGTTCCCAACCCTTGGCTGCACGGCGACGTGCTGTATGCCAGCGTGAAAACTACCACCGACCCGTTGGCGCCGAAGTTGTTTCCCACGATCTCGACCGCGGCCACACGGCAGGACAAGGTGATTTAAATACTTTGCTGCGAGCTTTGTCCGTTGGCGAACTTGGCACGTCCATCCCTGCCGCGAGCCAGCGCGGCATCGTGCGGCGCCGCCGGAAGGCCGACGCGGTCGCGCTCGGGCGCGTCGCCCGCGAACCAGGCCTGCCGGCGTGCCATTGGACGTGGCGGACTCAGCGACGATTCGTCGCGCCACGGCGCGCCGCCGTGTCCGCCGCGCTCGCCGCGAAGGTCGCCGAGCGATAGCGCGCCGGCCGCTTCCGCTGCGGTTCCACGGCGAACGATCAAAGTCCGCGGCGCTCGCCGAGAGCGCTGGCGCCGGCGCGGCCATCCGTGCCGCGAACCCCGCGGCATCGTCTGGCGCCGCGGGAAGGCCGACCCGGGCGCGCTCGGCGCCGCATCCGAGACCTGCTCGTGCTCGCACACGGCGCGCCCTGGACGCGGCGGGTGCGGCGAAGCTCGTCGAGCCACCGCGTGCGGCAGCGTCCGTCTGCGCTCGACGGCGAATCGCGCTCTCCGAGAACTCCGGCGCGGCCATCCGTGCCGCGAACCCGCGCGGGTTGCGGGAAGGCCGAGGCAGCACTCGCAGCGCGCTCGACGGCGAACGATCAAAACGCGCCGCGGGCGTCGCGAACTCTGGTGCCGGCGCCGGCGCGCGGGGCCGCGACGGCCGCGAGGTGCGCGTGCCGGCGAGGGCGGACGGAAAAGCCGCCGCTCGCCCCCACTCGGATCTGCGCCCACTTTGCATCGACGCGGTCCTTTCTCTAATATCGGGATCATGAATGACTCCACCATCGTCGTGGCGGGAGCTACCGGTAATCTCGGCGGACGCATCGCGAAAGCTTTGCTTGAATGCGGAGCCAGCGTAAGAGCGCTTGTCCGCCACGGCACTGCGCAAGATAAGCCTAAGCGACTGCAGGAACTCGGCGTGACCATTGCCAGTGTCGACTTGAACAGCGCTTCCCAAGTGACATCAGCGTGCTCCGGTGCGTCCTGCGTGGTCTCCGCGCTACAGGGATTGCGGGACGTGATTGTGGAAACGCAAACGGTTCTGCTCGACGCTGCGATCAAGGCTCACGTGCCACGTTTCATTCCGTCCGACTACTCGATCGATTTCACCAAGTTTCCACCGGGAGAAAATCGAAATCTCGATCTCCGCCGCGACTTCCACAAGCGCGTCGATCAGGCTTCGATTTCAGCGACCACGATCTTCAACGGGGCGTTTGCCGATATGCTGACCGGTCAGATGCCGCTCATTCTGTTCAAACTGAAGCGAGTCCTCTATTGGGGCGACGCGGACCAGCGTATGGACTTCACCACGATGGACGGCACGGCCGCATTCACGGCGAGGGCGGCTCTTGATCCGTCCACCCCTCGCTTTCTACGAATTGCTGGCGATCAACTCAGCGCCAGGGAACTGACGGCGGTCGTAAGTGAGGTTACGGGAAAGCAGTTCCGCCTGTTCCGCGCAGGAGGTTTGGGAATGCTCGGCACGCTTATCAAGGTCGCGCGCACGGTCGCTCCCGGAGAGAAGGAACTTTACCCGGCATGGCAGGGCATGCAGTACATGCGTAACATGTTCGACGGCCGGGCAAAGCTAGAGCCGCTTGACAACGATCGCTATCCCAGTATTCGTTGGGCGACTGCGCGGGATGTGCTCTCCGCGCGTCAAGGTTAGCTAACCTGCGCGCTGGCATCCGCGCCGCGGATTCGCGCGGCTCCCTTCGAAGGCCGCCGCGGCGCGATCGGACGCCTCGTCCGGAAACTGCGCGTGCCTGCACGTGCTCTTGAACACGACGCTCCCTCTACGCGGCTCGCGCGGCGAGGATCGTCGAGCCACGGCGCTCCGGGCTCCTTCAGCCGCTTCCGCCGCGGTTCGATGGCGCGTGGTCAACTCCCTCCGCGCTCTCCGAGAACTCCGGTGCCTCGCGTCCATCCGTGCCGCGAACCCGCACGGACTCGTGCGCCGCCGCCGGGAGGCCGCCGCGGGCGCGCGCGGGCGTAACGTCCGCGAAGCGCGCTTGAAACGCGGCGCGCCATCGACTCGGCGGGCGCGGCGAAGGTCGTGGCCGGGGTGGCAGCGGTTGCCGCTCCCGCGCCCACACCGTAGTCGTGCACCTCACCGCCAGCGAATAGTCCAACTGCAGTTCACGCCATCCGGGAACTCGCGGCTGGAGCCGTACACTTCATCGGCCAGCACCACCCCAGGCACCACTCCGTCCGCCACCGCCTGCAGAATCTGCTCCAGCGCCATCTGCGGCTTGGTCTGAAACTGTACCTGTGGGGGAACATGGACCTCCGCCAGCCGCGGCGGGTCGTTGGCCCACTCCTCCGGCAGATACAGCCGCCAGGCGACGGGCAAACTCGCGGTTGCGGTAGCCACCGATAGACTCACCGCCACTTGATAGTTCTCCTGCTTGCCAAATCGGCCGCAATACTGCCGTGCCACTCCCACCGAATGCGCGCCCTTCTTGGGGAAGCTGGTACGGGGGCCGTTCCGTCTTCCAGGCTTAAGACCCCGCTCCTCGTAGAGGTAGCGAAGGCATTCCATCACTTCCTGCTCGGTCGCAGGGTGCGCCGCGTCCATAATGTCTACAACTACACGCTCAGTTGGGTAGACGCGCTCAGGCAAGCGCTCCGTCATAGTCGCGACTCAGAAACGCACGAGACCGAGCCGCAACTGGGGGAGCGCTTGCCGGAGAGAGTTTCATAAATTTCGCCTGGCATGCGGGTTTTCTCGCGATTGTTGCGCTTAGTGGATTGCGGGCGGATGAGCAACCCACAAATGCTCGGCCACCGATTTCGCAGAAGGGAAGGAAGATTGAAATGAAGACAATCGTTACGGCAGGGACTTCAATGCCCGAAATACCGGCATTAAGAGCGGTGTCCGCGGGTAGCGAGACCACTGTGATTCAGAGAGGATGCAAGTCGATAGGGAAACTGCGATTTAGCCACATTTTGCGCGCGGCCGCGCTGAGCGGCCTTCTGAGTTTCGGCCTCGCCCATGCAGCCATGGCCAAGACATGGTGCGTCAACCCCGGCGGCACGTCCGGATGTTCCAGCACGATCGGCGCGGCCGTATTGGCCGCTGCGGCCAACGACCAAATCATGATCGGTGCCGGCGAATATGCCGAGGCCGTGGTCTTGACCAAACCCCTGGGGCTGATCGGAGCCGGCCCGGACGCCACTATCGTCAATGCCCATGGCTTGGCCAACGGCATCTATGTGGACGGGCTCGATAACCCCGGCATGAGCGGCGTCCTGATCACCGGTCTGACCGTCATCAATGCGAACTACGAAGGCATTCTGGTAACCAACACCACCGATAGCCTGATTTCCAATAACCACGTCGCCAGCAACGATCAAAGCTTGAACTACGCCAACGGCACCTGCGCCGGCCAGCCCGTTTTTGAAACCAACGAGGGCGACGACTGCGGCGAGGGAATCCACCTCATGGGTACGTTTGGTGTGACCGTTGCGAATAACGTCGTGGAGCTGAACGCCGGTGGCATTCTTCTGAGCGACGAAACCGGGCAGAACTACGAAAATCTGATCACCGGCAATTCGGTTCACGACAATGCGCTCGATTGCGGCATCACGCTGGCTTCGCACGCCCCCTCGCCCAAAGCTTCGTCCACGGTGCCCTACGGAGTGTTCAGCAACACCGTGATCGGCAACACTTCCTCCGGTAACGGGATCATCGGGTCGGGAGCCGGCGTCGGGATTTTCGCGCCCGGACCGGGCAATCTGAACTTCGGGAACAAGATCATTGGGAACATTGTGCTGAACAATGGCGCGTCCGGTATTGCCATGCACAATCACGCCGCTCCCGCGGGCGCGCCCGGCGCCAATCTGAACGACAACGTGATCATCGGCAATTACATTTCCGGCAATGGTTCGGACACCAAGGACGCATCCACGTCCGGCCCTGTGGGCATCAACGTCTACAGCGTGGCCCCCATTTACCAGACCCAGATTATGAACAACACGATTCAGAACGAGGCGCTGGACGTGGAGCTGAACGCTCCCGGGTCCATGGACGTGCACCTCAATAACCTGCTCGGCTCCGGCGCGGGCGTGACGAGCACGGGCAAGGGCACCATCAATGCGACCATGAATTACTTCGGCTGCGCGGGCGGAGCCGGGAGCTCCGGCTGCTCGACTGCCAGCGGCACTGGAGTGACTTCCACGCCCGGGTTGAGTTCGCCCGTATCGTCCGCGGCGCCGGTGCCCTCGGGCAACGGGCAGCAATAGGCATCCGGCATCGCCATCCATCGCGCGTCGGGCCGATGTGGTAGAGTGGGCCACATCCCCGACGCGCTAGCTCCCCATAAACCCATGAAGAAAATCGCTTTGGAAGAGCACTTTCTGGTCCCCGGAGTCGAGGAATATTGGCTGCCTACGGTCGGGGACATCGACCGGGACGTTTCGAGTCGCCTGCTGGTCCAACTCAAGGATTTCGGTGACCTCCGCCTTGACGCTATGGATCGAGCGGGAATCGAGCGACGGCCGCTATCTCGACGACCCGGCGTTCTATCCATTTTGGGAGCGCGTCGAATCAATCGGTCTCCCGATCTACCTTCATCCGGCGGATCCCGTCGCGGCCTGCCCGGCGACTGCGGGATGCGCCGCGCTAAAGCGCGCCATGTGGGAGTGGACCGTCGAGACAGGATCGCACGCACTGCGCATCGTCTTTGGCGGTATCTTCGATCGATTTCCGAAGCTGACCCTGATCCTGGGGCACTTGGGCGAGACCTTACCCTATCTCCTCTGGCGGTTCGACAGCCGCGCCGCCACCTACGGGCTGAAACTGAAGAAGCGTCCGTCCGAATATATCCGACAGAATGTGTGCGTCACCACGTCCGGAATGTTTTCGGCGGATCCGCTCCTGTGCTCGATTGGCGCGCTTGGACCGGGAAACGTGATGTTTTCCGTGGACCATCCGTTCGAGTCCTCCGTCGAAGCCGGACGGTTCATCGAAACCGCGCCACTCGATGAAGACACGCGCAGCAACGTCTGCTTCCGGAATGCCGAGCGGGTGCTTGGCATCGCGGAAGGATGAGCCAGCGCCTCCCGCAAGGAGAATCCGCATGTCCACGAGACTGAGAAGCCACTGGTGGGTAGTGGTTGCATCTTTGACCGGCTTGATGGCCGGTAACGGCCCGGTGATGCAATTCACGTTCGGCACCATGCTCCCCCCAGTCAGCCGCGAATTCGGCTGGAGCCGCGGGACGGTTTCATCCTCCATCGTCATCGGCCTCTGGATGACCGGCGTGGCCACGCCGCTGATCGGCCGGCTTGTCGACCGGTTCGGGGTTCGCCGGGTAGCGCTGCCCGCCATCGCGGTGTTTTCTGTCGCAACCGCATCGGTTGCCTTGGTCCCAGCGTCGCGGGCCGCATTCACCAGCCTCTACGTACTGATGGGGCTTGCGGCCGCCGGCCAAACACCATTGATCTACGCCAAGGCCATATCGGCGCGATTTGATGCACACCGGGGCTTCGCTCTGGGGATCGCCATGGCCGGAGTGGGCCTCGGCGCCGCTCTCGTTCCGCAGTATGCCCAAGCCCTGATCACGCACGTCGGCTGGAGGGCTGCGTATGCGGGTCTGGGCGCGCTGACCTTTCTTTTGGCTTTTCCGGCGGTCGCATTCGTCGTCGGGCGCCAACCTGGCGAGACCTATCGAGAGAAAGCGACGGAGGCGCCCCTTCCGGGGCTGACCGCGATGGAGGCCGTGCGTACGTCGCGATTCTGGCTTCTCGCTACCAGTTTCTTCCTTGTCGCAGTGACCACGGGCGGCGTCATCAGTCATCTCGTACTACTCTTGACGGACAGAGGCCTCTCTGTCCAACGGGCCACTGCCTTGCTCAGCATATCGGGCTTGGCTTTGATCGGAGGACGGGTGCTCGCCGGTTTTCTGCTCGATTGCATCCACGCGCCCTATGTTGCGGCTGGATTCTTCACGGCGCCGCTAGCGGGGATCGTGGCGTTGGCGCTCACGTCACACCAGGACGCGGCCGCCATAAGCGCGGTGCTCATCGGGATGGGACTCGGAGCCGAAGTGGATCTCATCGCATTCCTTCTGTCCCGCTATCTCGGAATGTGTTCTTTTGGAGAAATCTACGGTTATTTTTTCGCGATCTTCATGTTCGGGGCAGGAGCGGGACCACTCGTCATGGGAGTCTCGTTTGACAGGACCGGTTCCTACAAGCCGATGCTCGTGTGCTCGGCATTTCTGCTTGTTCTCGCAAGTGTGCTGATGCTGCGCCTCGGTGCATATGCCTATCCAAAGCGGCAAACACCGCGGGCGGAAAAGGTAGCGCAAGCGGCTTGCTATTAACCCGCGCCGTTCCACTTCCGTCGGCCCCCAGGCGCCTGATCCACGCGACCGGCGGAGTGACGATCTGATTACTGTCGGCGCAATCGCCTACCGCCAGCGAGCTTCCCGGCCTGGACCGCAATCGACGTGTGGCGAGTCCCGGTTGTCCTCCGGTGTGGAGACAGCCGGCTCGCTTCGGGTCAATACTCGCTCCAGGACAGCGTGCTCCGAGCCAGCAGCGTGTCGTTGTGCTGGTCGTAGATGTGATGCCGCACCAAGGCCAGAGCCGCATCCTGTGCTTTGGCGGATGTTTCGAACCTTTCGTCGTGCTCCACCTGCTCGCCGTGCTTCAGGTCCATAAGCGTCAGGCGCCAGTGATCGTCGCGGCGCTCCGTCAGCAGTTCGACGTAGTCGTATTTCGCTTTGTATCCGTGGCCGCTTGTCATGAGTCGCTTGCCTCCACGGCTCTAAGCGGAATGGCAAGGCGGGAATCCGCACGCGCGGCGATTCTTTCCCCAGCCGGCCTCCCGTGGACGATTTCCACCACCGAATGCTATACTTCCCAACGACATGAGTCTGGCGGATTCACCGTCCGTCACGCGCCTCTTGCGGGCCTGGAGCGGGGGCGATGAAGACGCGCTCGGCCGCTTGGTGCCGCTGGTCTACGAGGAACTCCGCCGTCGCGCCCGCCACCATCTGGCCCGCGAACGTCCTGGCAACACGTTGCAGCCGACGGCGCTGGTAAACGAGGTCTATCTGCGGCTGGTGGATGCCGCCGAGGTCAGTTGGCAGGACCGGGCCCATTTCTTCGCTATCACCGCCCAAATGATGCGGCGCATCCTGGTGGATGCCGCCCGCGCCCGCGGCACGGCCAAGCGCGGTGGTGCGGTGCCTAAAATCGCACTCGACGAACGCCTGGTCGGGGCCCCGGCCGCCGGTCGCGAGCTGCTTCGGTTGGACGATGCCATTGAATCTCTCGCCCGCAAGGATCCCCGCAAAGCCAAGGTCGTCGAGCTGCGCTTTTTCGGCGGCTTGAGTCTTCAAGAGACGGCGGAATCTCTCCGCGTCTCCGAAGACACCGTGGGGCGCGACTGGAACTTCGCCAAGGCATGGCTGGCGCGTGAAATCCGATGAGCGACTCCGCCGAGCACTGGCGTGCCCTCGAAGAACTCTACCAGGCCGCTCTGGGGCGCGAACCCACTGCCCGGGCGGCCTTCCTGAGTGAAGCCTGTCCGAACGAATCGCTCCGGCGGGAGGTGCAATCGCTGCTCGACGCGCGCGGCGCCGGCGACGACCTGCTCGAACGCCCGGCGATTCGCTGGGCCGCGCAGCCGCTCGGCCCGGGTGCCGTGCTGGGCCAATACCGCATTGAACAGAGCATCGGCGCCGGCGGCATGGGCGACGTGTACAAAGCGCGCGATTCCCGCCTGGATCGAGAGGTGGCGCTCAAGATTCTGCCCGCATACATGGTGGGCGACGCGGAACGTAGGGCGCGCTTCATTCGCGAGGCGCGAGCCGCTGCGCGCTTGAATCACCCCAACAGCGTCACGATTTACGACATTGGCGAGCAGGATGGCAGGATATTCATCGCCATGGAATATGTGGACGGTAAAACGCTCGATACGGTGATTCCGGCCGCCGGACTGCCAACCGACGATGTACTGAAGTACGCCATCCCGATCGCCGCCGCCCTGGACAAGGCGCACGCGGCCGGGATTGTGCATCGAGACCTGAAGCCCGGCAACATCATGATCGATCGCGGCGGCTCCGTCAAAGTGCTGGATTTCGGCCTGGCGAAGTTGATCGAGGAGCCGGCGACATCTGACCGGGCTCCCGATTCGCTCCGACTGGAGACGCAAACCGGCATGTTTATGGGCACACCGGCATTTATGTCTCCGGAGCAAGCCGAAGGCAAACCGGTGGATCCGCGGAGCGACATCTTCTCTTTCGGCGCCGTCCTCTACCAGATGGCTACCGGGAAGCGCGCCTTCACCGGAAACTCTCTGACGGCGGTCATGGTCGCGGTGATCCACAAGGAGCCCGACCCGGCGGTCGAGAACGTCGTTCCCGATCTTGAGAAGATTATCCATCGTTGCCTCAGGAAAGACCCGGAACTCCGCTTCCAGAGCATGGCCGATGTCGGCGTGTGCCTGGAGGAACTGCGCCGGAAGGTATTCGAAAGGCGCCTTACACCCACTCACGCCCTATCGGCTGGAACCAAACTGGGACCGTACGAAATTCTTGCGCTCATCAGCGTGGGCGGAATGGGCGAAGTCTATCGCGCCAGGGACCTCAAATTGGAGCGTGAGGTAGCCATCCAGGTTCCGGCCGCCGGCCGGTCACGGGACGATCCCGAAAGACTCGCGCGATTCGAGCGCGAGGCCAAGGTGCTCGCGTCGGTGAACCATCCTCACATCGTCCGGATCTTCGGAGTCGAAGGCGGCGCGCTGGTGATGGAGTTGGTCGATGGCGAAACGCTGCTGGCTCGTTTGAAGCGCGGCAAGCTTTCCATCCTTGAGACCTTCCAATATGGAGCGCAAATCGCCGATGCGCTGGCGGCGGCTCATGCCAAGGGAATCATGCACGGCGATCTGAGGCCCGCGAACATCATCCTCACCAAGTCCGGCGTGAAGGTAACGGACTTCGGACAGGCGGAATCCGCGGCAGACCCAGCCTACATGGCGCCCGAACAATTCGAACGCAAAAATGCCGACGTCCGCACTGATATTTACGCGCTGGGATTGGTGTTGGCCGACATGGCCACGGGCAAGCAAACATCTTCCGGTCGACGCGGGTCCTTGCCGCCAGTCCTGGACCGCGTGGTGAACAGGTGCACGGAAAAGGACCCGGACGAGCGTTGTCAGTCCGCCCGAGACCTGAGATGGGAGTTGGAATCGATTGCGGGCTCGCCCATGGCCGCTTCCTCGCGGTCCCGGATTGCTTCGATCGCCATCGCTTCGGTATTTGTCACGCTCCTCGCGGCAGCGCTCGCCTTCGTCGAATTCCGCGAACCAGCTCCGCCCCAGCAAGCGGCGCGCGTGAGCATCATGCTTCCCGAGAAGTCGCGAGTGCTGTCGCTCGCGGTTTCGCCGGACGGGCGCCATATTGCCATGGTCTTGGTCAAAGAGGGCAAGCAACAGATCTGGGTCCGGTCGCTGGATGCGCTCGAACCCACCGCGTTAGCCGGAACCGATGACGCCGCGGATCCGTTCTGGTCTCCCGATAGCCTCGATATCGCTTTCTTTGCCGATGCCAAACTGAAAAGAATCGAGCGATCGGGAGGACCGGTCCAAACTCTCTGCGACGCACTCGCGGTCCTGGGCGGAACCTGGAATCGCAGCGGCGATATCTTGATGGGCGGACTGACTCACGTCGAGAGAGTCTCCGCCGCCGGGGGAGCGGTGTCGGACCTTCCCCAAAAAGCAGCCGCCCGGGATGTCTACCCTTTTTTCTTGCCCGATGGACGGCATTATCTGTCTACACGCGGCCACAATGTGGGTTTGCCCGAAGCGGGCGTGTGGCTGAATTCGATGGACGGAGCTGCGGCACGGCGGATCCTTCCCGATATCTCTAACGCCGAAATCGTCGAACCGCCGACCCGGAGCCAGGTGGGGGAGGTGCTCTTCACCCGTGACGGCACCATGATGGCCTTGCCATTCGATATGAAACGCCTCCAGGCAGCAGGCGATGCCTTCCCGGTCGCGCAGCGAATTGCGGCAGGTTCGGACGCTTATTACCTGGCCGCAACCTCCAAACAGGGAGTGGTAGCGTACATGTCCCGCCAGCGCGGCTCGCGGCAGTACGTGTGGTGGGACCGGAAAGGCAAGAATCTCGGCGCGGCCGGGGATGCCGGCAATGCGGTGGCGATCTCGCCCGATGGCAAGCGGTTATTAGGTGACCATAACGGAAATCGGGTGCTGGAATTCTCGAGCGGTATGACCACTCAGTTGACCTCCGGGGACCGCAACACCAATCCCATCTGGTCCCCCGATGGCCGCTACATTGCCTATTGGGGCAAAGGTGGCATTTATCGTATGGCTGCGAACGGCGCCGGCGCCGAGGAGTTGCTGGTTCGGGCGACCACTCTGGTGGCTCCCAAGAGCTGGTCGCCGGATGGCCGCTTCCTGATGTATGCGCAAATCAGTTCGGGAACCCAGTCGGACTTGCTTGCCATTCCAGTAGAGCCTGATGCCAAGCCATTTGTGGTGGTCGAGACTCCGGCGAATGAGGACCAGGGGCAGTTTTCACCCGATGGGCATTGGGTTGCCTACACCTCCAACGAGTCGGGCCTGAGCGAGATCTATGTGATTCCGTTCCCGCCTTCCTCTGGCGGCGGCAAACAAATGGTGTCGCGCGGCGGCGGTGTGCAGCCGCGCTGGCGGCACGACGGAAAAGAGCTGTTCTACATTTCGCCGGACTCCAAAATGATGGCGGTAGAGGTGAACACACAGCCGGTATTCCAATCCAGCAACCCGCAAACGTTGTTCCTGACCCAGATCGTGGACACTGGAATCCGCACCGGCCCGACAAGTTGGGACGTCGCGCCGAACGGCCGGTTCCTCATCATTACCGAAAGCTCGATCGACGCGTCACTCACCCTGGCTCTGAACTGGCGGGCGGCGACCATCCAATAGCCTCTGCCCCGACAACCCGGCGGCAAATCGATCCGGACGCGCGACGCAACTCACTTCCGACCTCCTGCCCAAGGGTGGAAGGCCCAACGGTTCTCAGCATTAGGCGAACCCGCGCGGCATCGCGCGGCGCCGCGGGAAGGCCGACGCGGCGGGCGCGCTCGCGTCGTTCGCGAAGTGCGCGTGCCGACGCGTACTTGAACGCGGCACGCCGGCGACGCAGAGGGTGCGGCGAAGCTCGTCGGATTGCCGATGGTGTCGCCTATACGCAGAAGTGCCGGAATTCAGCTCGCAGGGTGGCACGCCGGGCAGCATCTCTCGCGCAAAAAGCCTCCGATCAGACGCATCATGATGTGAACCGGCGTCACCGTAGCACCACATTTCTGGCACCGCTGGGTCGACGGATGAATCATGCAGTCGCCCGGGCCCACCGGCCGATACGAACGTCGGTCGAATGCCGGGGCTGGCGGCTGCGCCTGCTGCTGGCGGAGTTGCTGGGAGTCCGTGCACACGTCGCGGGCCGCGGCGGTGCCGTCCGGTACCGCGCCTCCGGCTTCACTGGGAACTGCAGGCCGCGCGGCAGCGCCCTGCCCCACGCCACCGTCTTCATTGGAAATTGGCGGTCGCCCAGCCGCTGCATCTTGCGCCTCGCCTTCCCACTGATGCGCAAAGGATTGCGTATCGCCGGGTGACGCGGCGTCCTGTAGTGCGCCAGCCCGGTCACGTTTCTTCCTCCATCGTTCCACCGCCGCCTTCCTTCGCGATCTCGCTACGTTTCCGCTTAGGAATATGCGTACGGGCTTCGACGGCGGCCGCGCTAGCGATGGTCGCTATTTCACGTCGGTGCTCGGGCGAGAGCGACTCCGCCCTCAATCGCATGCCACCTTTCGCAAGGTATGTTCTCATCGGTGCCTCATCAGCGAAGTGCCAGAAGCCGTGAGATCAGCGCCCCACGATTTTCACGAACGAAACAGTGCCTCTCTTTGCGGTATGTCCTGGGCACACGTCTTGTACCGCGTCTTGCACCAGAACTGAGCTATCCAGTGCACCCTATGCACCCGACGAACGACTTGAGAGCCGGATTTGTTGCATTAGGTGTACTGGGTAATCGCTCTGTTTGGATTTGTAATCGGAGGGTCGGGGGTTCAAGCCCCCCGCCAGCTCCACTTAATCTCCATTGAGGGGTCAAAGAACCGCCGTGTGTCAGCCTACCGTGACACCGGCCTCTTTCAAGCCCTCGCTGATGGCCCGCAGGTACGGGAGCGGCGAGCTGTCGTAATGGGCCACCGAGAGACCGTCGGCGCCGCATTCCGCCGAGAGCACGACCGCCTTGCGCACCAGGTCCGGTGTGGCCGGGGGACGAGTGGCAATGGCGGAATACATGGGAAACTCGTCGCCCAAAGCGTCGCGCAGGCTGAGCAGAAAGCGGCGCTTCACTTGGAGCTGGTCGGCCTTGCCGGTCTGCTCGGAATAATTGCTCGACCGGACGGAGCCGAGGAAAGGCTTCAGGGAGGCATATTCCAGGCCGGCGAACTCCGGAAAGATTCCGATATGCGCGTTATCGCGGAAATCGATTTTCGGCTTGATCCCGACCATGGCGCCGTGCAGATGCTGGTAGAGACCCGCCATCGTCATGCAGCGGAACTTCACCAGGTCGAAGATCTCGGGATGCCGCAGCAGCACGGCCATGCCGGAGGTGCCGGACTCGGACAGCACTTTCAGACGGTGCTCCTGGGCTTCGTCGGCGTGATCCACCATGTTCGCCAGCGGGAGCATTGCCCGCCGGATTGCCCCCAAATCCAGCCCCTTGGCCGCGGCGGCCTTTTGGCAATGTTCGCAGAAGCATCCGCCGAGCGTGGTCCGTAGCAGCGCTTCCCGGAAATCGGGCGGAAGCGAGCTCCAGAAGCCGAAAGCGAAGGCGCCGGGCGTGTGCCCCTCACCGCCCATGCCAACCATGACCGGAGGGCGGTTGTAGGCCATGGGAAGAATGGCGGTCATGAGATAGTCGATGTCGTAGTTGGCCACCAGGTCGGTAAACATCGCCGTCAGGTAGGCGCGAATGTCGGGATTGTTATGGCAGACCAGGCGCCCTAAAGGATTGCCCCAGATGTCCCTCTGGATGGTGTCGATGAACTCGCCCGAGGCGCGTTCCCTATCCATGACGGTATGCGAGATTTCGGCCCCGGTCGTGCATCCGGCCTTGCGCGCGGCGGCAGTCATCACCGCGAGATAATCCGTCTTCCGGATTTCTTCCTGGCCGCTCAGGCGCGGCTTGATTCTCGAATCCTTATAGAATTCAGGATGGGGTCGCCAGTTGGCGCGGGCGTCCTCGGCAACCAACGTCTTGGTGGGCTGGAGGCTGCGCGGGAAATAGAGATCCGTCAACGGACGCTCCTCCCCGTGCATCATCGCCATGAAATAGACGCTGTTCACCTGGGCGGTCTCGCGGAGCGTGTCGAGAATCGACTCGATGCTCTCCGCCGCCATGTCCCAGGTGTAGAGACTCGCGGCGACCTCCTTGAAACGCAACCGCCTGCGGGGTGTTTCCTGGGGAGGGGGGAGCGGCGAGGCCACGGCCAGAGGGGCGAACAATCCAAGCGATAGAGCTCTTCGGGTAATCTTCAAAGCTCTTCTCTCCTTCCACGTTCCAGTCTCGGCAAACCAGCGACCCAGACAGCGTATCACATTCCGTGCGATCTCCGAGCCTGGATTCCGGGAGTTCAGACACCTGAAATTCCGAATTTGGACGCGCGTGGCCGATGCCGCTCCACGCCGCATTCCGGTATAGAGTTAAAGGTGATGCGAGCGATGCCGCTACCGAGCTAACGGCATCGCTCGCCATCAAGCGACCCGCGCATAAGGAGGCGCGCCCCTGTGTCGGACATCGGACGGATTCGCGAGGCCCTCTCGGCTGGAATGGGGATCCTCAGAATGGCGCCCTGCTGGGTGCCGCGATCTTTTCTCATGCCCGGAGGGCGTTTGAAATTGCATCCCGACGACCTGTACGCGTTGGGCGCCTCCCGCGGCGGCATCGATGAGCGCTGGTTCTCATCGACTACCAATGCCTCCAACGGCCCCGGAACGCCGGAGGATGAGGGTCTCAGCTACATCGCTATGAACGGCAAGCGCGTGCTCTTGAAGAAGGCCATCGAGGAGATCGGCGATGAGCTTCTGGGCGTGGAAGCGATGCGCGAGCACGGCGGATTCAATATCCTGTGCAAATTTTTCGACAACCTCGGGCCCATCCCGCACCACATGCACCAGATGGAAGAGCACGCCCGGAAAGTTGGCCGCAAGGGAAAGCCGGAAGCTTATTACTTTCCCCCGCAGTACAATTTCAAACGCAACAACTTCGCCCACACCTACATGGGGCTGGAGCCGGGCACCACAAAGGAAGACGTGCGGAAGTGCCTGGAGCGATGGAACCAGGGCGACAATGGAATCCTGTATCACTCCAAGGCGTACCAGTTGCAACCCGGCACCGGGTGGCAGGTGGACGCGGGGGTACTGCACGCGCCGGGTTCCCTGGTAACTTATGAACCGCAGGTGAACTCCGACGTCTTCGGTATGTTCCAGTCCATGGTCGAGGGCCGGCCGGTGCCGTGGGACCTGCTGGTGAAGGACGTTCCACCGGAGCACCACCACGATCTGGATTACATCGTCGGCATGCTGGATTGGGAAAAGAACGTGGACCCGGAGTTCGGCAGACACAACAAGGTATTCCCGAAAGCGGTAGAGCCCGAGCCGGTCATGGCAGAGGCCGGATACCGGGAAGTGTGGGTTGCGTACGGCACGTCATTCTATTCCGCCAAAGAGCTGACCGTATTTCCGAAGCGCTCGGTGACTATCGCCGATGCCGCCGCTTACGGCGTGATCCTGACGCAGGGCCATGGCGCGATGGGCCCGCACGAAGTCGAAACGCCGAGCATGATCCGGTATGGGGAGATGACCAGGGACGAGGTCTTTGTCAGCGCGGCGGCAGCCCAAGCCGGGGTCCGAATCGCCAATTCGAGCGAGAAAGAAAATCTGGTGATGTTGAAGCACTTCGGCCCGGGAAATCCGGACGCGGCGAGGTTGGTCACGCGTTGATGTCGAATTGAGGGCTGACATGAACCGGTATCCGAAAATCCATAACGCGATGTGGCCGGGACTGGTTGGGAAAGGTCCGGATTCCGAGCCGCCTATCGGACTCGACACGATGCTCGGTCTGACCGCGGCCGTGGAAGTGAACGGCATCAAGTTCGACGGCGTCGACCTGTTTCTCGCCGACCCCCACACCAGCATCGATGCCGGCGACGACGACCTGAAGCGATTGGCGGATAACATCGGCGGCCGCGGGCTGGCCATCGGCTCGTTAGTGGCGCCGGTGTGGGCGCCTACCGGCGGCGGATCCGCCATGGGAACCGCCGAGGAACGGACGCGGTTTACCACGCAAGTGCGCAAAGCGTGCCGCATTGGGGCCAGGCTGCGCCAACTCGGCGCACGGAAGTATGGCGTGGTGCGGATCGATTCGGCATGCGGCGTGGCGGAATGGGCGTCCGATCCGGCGGCGAATACCAGAACCATCGCCGAGACGCTCCAAACGGCGTGCGATATTGCGGCCGGTTTCGGCGAGCGGCTCGCCGCCGAGGGCGAGATCTGCTGGGGCGGCATGCACAGTTGGAAGAGGATGATTCAATTGCTCGAAAGCGTGGGCCGTCCGGAAGTGCTCGGATTCCAGGCGGACATGGCCCACACCATGCTGTTCGCAATGGGCTACAACGCTCCCGAGGACCGGCTGCTGCCGGACGGTCACGACTGGGCCGATGGCGCGGCGGTGGATTCCGCGCTGAGAGAAATTGCCGCCGCGCTGCGGCCATGGACCATCGATTTTCACGTGGCGCAGAACGATGGCGCGGTGAGAGGCTCCGGCGAACACGCCAAAACCGGGCGGCATTGCCTGCCGCACGACCCCAACGGCAAGCTCGATATCGTGAAGCACGCCGGCTATTGGATGCGCGGCGCCGACGGGCAGGCCAGCCGCGCCTTCCAGCACATTTGCTGGGATGGTTGCATGTTCCCCAACTCGACCATGCTGGACCCGGCAACCTGGAGTGACATCCTGGGCGTTATGATTGCCGTTCGCGATGCGCACGGCTGGAACGCACCGCTGGAGGCCCAGGCGTGAGCGCGAAGAGGCCGTTGGCCATCGGGGTGGTGGGATACGGCTTCATGGGCCGCGCCCATTCCAATGCCTTCCGCCAAGTGACGAGATTTTTCGACCTGGAGTACGAGCCCGTATTGAAAGCCGTCTGCGGGCGGAACCGCGGCCGGGCGGAGGCATTTGCCGCGCAATGGGGTTACGAATCGTTCGAAACCGATTGGCGCCGCCTGGTAGAGCGTCCGGATATCGACCTGGTGGACATCGCCAGTCCTAACGATACGCACGCCGAAATCGCTATTGCCGCCGCCGCCGCGGGCAAGATGGTGTTGTGCGAAAAACCCTTGGGGCGAACCGCCGCCGAATCCGAGCGGATGGTGGCGGCGGTGGAGAAGGCCCGTGTCCCCAACATGGTGTGGTACAACTACCGGCGGGTACCGGCGGTTGCGCTTGCCAAGCGCCTGATCGACGAAGGGCGCCTCGGGCGCATCTTTCACTATCGCGCGCAGTTCCTTCAGGACTGGACGATTTCCGCGGATGTGCCCCAGGGCGGCGAGGGGCTGTGGCGTCTGGACGTCCAGGTGGCAGGCAGCGGCGTCACCGGCGACCTTCTGGCGCACTGCGTCGATACGGCCATGTGGCTTAATGGCGGTATCTTCCGGGTGACCGCCATGACCGAAACCTTTATCAAGGAGCGGCGTCATAACCTGTCCGGCAAAGTCGAACCGGTGGGGATCGACGACGCCAGCGCCTTCCTGGCCCGCTTTGCCAACGGGTCGCTGGGCGTGTTCGAAGCCACCCGCTACGCCCGCGGCCACAAGGCGCTGTATACGTTCGAGATCAACGGCGAACACGCTTCCATGCGCTGGGACCTGCACGATCTGCACCGCCTGGAATATTTCGACCACCGTGACGATGGCATCGTGCGCGGATGGCGCTCGATTCATGTAACCGACAGCGACCATCCCTACATGAAGCACTGGTGGGTGCCGGGACTTCAGATCGGCTACGAACATACCTTCATCCACCAGGCGGCCGATTTTCTGCACGGCGTAGCTCGGGGGCAAGCCCCCGGTCCGGCCTTCCGCGAGGGCATGGCAACCGATTACGTCACCGAATCCGTACTCCGATCGGCCGCCAATGGCGCTTGGGAAACGGTAGGGCAGGCGCGCGGTTAGGCCTGCGCCATTACTTCATCTGTGGCCATTTTCACTGGAAATTCAACGCTCGGGATTACAATCGCAGTGTGAGCCGGGACTGGAGCGTGTTGGTAACCGGGGCGGGGCGGGGAATCGGGAAGCGGCTGGCCATGGGGTTCGCCGACGCGGGAGCGCGGGTGGGCCTGCTGGCGCGGAGCCGGGCGGAACTGGACATGGCGAAGCTCGAGATTGAACAGGCCAGGGGCAATGCGCTTCGTCTGGAGGCGGACGTTCGCGACCGCGAGCAGGTGGCCGCGGCGGTGGACCGGATGCGGGTGCTGTTCGGCGGAGTGGACGTGCTGGTGGCGGCGGCCGGCGTGCTGGGGCCGATCGGGCCGCTGGTGGAAACCGACCCGAAACGTTGGGAAGAAGCCATCGAGACCAATCTCATCGGGGCGGTGAATTGTTGCCGGGCGGTGTTGCCGCACATGATCGAACGGCGGTCGGGGAAGATCATTCTGCTGGCGGGCGGCGGTTCGAACTCGCCGCGCCGCAATTTCAGCGCGCACGCGGCCTCCAAGGCCGGACTGGTACGATTTGCCGAGACGCTGGCGGAGGAAGTGAGGGAGCACAACGTGCAGGTGAATTGCCTGAGCGCCGGCGCCGCGTACACCCACATGACGGACGAGATCCTGCGAGCCGGAGAAGAACTAGCCGGTGAGAGAGAATACGCCGAAGCGCGCGAGTTGCGGGTGAACGGCGGCGTGCCGCCCGAGAGGCAGGTTCAACTGGCGCTTTTTCTGGCCTCGGCCAAGTCGAACCATATCAGCGGCAAGCTGATCCACGCCAACGACGACTGGAAGAGGCTGGAGCGGACCAGCATGAAGCCCGAGCAGTATACGTTGAGGCGGGTACAGAAAATTTGAGTTTAGCCGCCGATGAACGCCGATGAACGCCGATAAA